>DASXEW010000003.1:1527745-1833294 GCA_036489885.1 Candidatus Baltobacteraceae bacterium | reverse complement strand
CACGGCGGTTTGACGCGGCGACGTTAATGGATCCGCGCCGTCACGAAACGTCTCGCTCCACGCGACCCGGCGACCGTCCGGCGAAAGTTCGACTGCATCAAAGTCATGCACCGCAGCGCCAGCACGTAGAATATCACGCAGCGCCGGCCGCGCCGGCGCACTCTGTCCGACGTTCGGCACGAAAACGAATCCAAGTGCGAGGGCGACGGCAAGCAGAGAGGCTCGATTCGTGTTGCGCATAAGCAGTGGTTGTGTTAGTTGATTGGCGCTCCTTCTCTCCCGGATCGACGTACACGTCCGATTTGGTTGAGAAGACTACGGCGCTGTTGCATGAGGCTTATGCGCAGCATCTTGCAAACGGCTTTCACTTTTCCGCGGCGACGCAGGACGATGAAACCACGCACAAACGCCTCGCCAGCGCGACCGCACTAATCGGCTTTCGCGAAGACGCGGTCGTCGCAACGGGCATCATCTATGAGAAACTCCAGGCGCGGCCCGACCTGCCATCATGGTTTTCGGGAGCGGACGTTGGTGTCGCTGCTCAGCTGGCCGTCTCACCCGGGCTGCAACGTCACGGGATCGGATCAGAACTACTCGAGATTTTGGAACGGCAAGCAAAAGGCTGGGGGAAACTGCATCTAGCGCTTGACACTGCGGAGCCCGCACATGAGCTCATCGCGTTCTATCAGAAGCGAGGCTACGTGATGGTGGACCACTTTCAATACGCCGATACATCCTTTCGCCACATAATCTTATCGAAGGAATTGACCTGACGGCTATTCACAAAGCTGCCATCGATTAGCCTGAGGACAGCGCACAGTGTCGACAGTAGAAACTGCCAAGGGCAATGAGGTCTACGGCTTAAATTTTCCCATATGCATCTCGGTGCTTTCGAATGAAGCGATCAGCTTTTCTTAGCGGCACGATTGTTTCGCTGATTCCGTCTGGCGTCTGCATGGCGGCGCCAACCGACGAAAACTACGATCTCCAAACGCCGACGGGCACGATTTACGGGTCACTCACGATGCCGGCCCCTTCCGAGGTGAAGAAGGTCGTCTTGATTATCGCCGGCTCCGGGCCTACAGATCGGAATTGCAATTCGCCGGCGGGGATACATACGGACGCCTATCTTCTTCTCGCCAAAGGGCTCGCGGAGCGCGGTATCGCGAGTGTCAGATTTGATAAGCGTGGCATTGCCGCAAGCGCCGCTGCAGCCAGCTCCGAGTCGGACTTGCGTTTCGAGACCTACATCTCCGATGCCCAAGCGTGGGTCAGACGGCTCCGTTCAGACGGACGCTTTAAACACGTGACGATCGCGGGGCATAGTGAAGGTTCGCTGATCGGGATGATCGCCGCGCGGAATGAAAGCGCCGATGGATACGCGAGCTTAGAAGGTCCGGCGTTTCCTGCGGCTGCGATTCTCCGCACGCAGCTCGCCGAGCAACTCTCGGCATATCCCGATCTTAAAGCTGCTAATGATCGAATTCTCAAAGCTCTGTCGGCAGGCCAAACCACGCCTGACGTACCGTCTCAGCTTCTCGCTTTGTATCGTCCCTCGATTCAACCCTATCTCATTTCGTGGTTCCGATACGACCCGCGTACCGAGATTGCGAAGTTGTCGTGCCCCGTGACGATCATTCAAGGCACCGCGGATCTTCAGGTTTCCGTCGACAACGGGAAAGCGCTGCGCGATGCGTTACCGCGTGCGCGACTCGTTATGATCGCCGGAATGAGCCACGTCCTTAAGGACACTTCAAGCGATTCCTTATCCGTGCAGCAAACAACAGTTTACACCGATCCGCGCCTGCCCATCGACAGTACCCTTGTCCGGACGCTATCCGAACCATGACCGGACGAGCCAGCATTGCAACTCCGAGAACGATAACCACTAAGAATAATCACGCTGTCGCATCTACCCACCACAATCCAGTTCGATGGGCGAGGACTACTATACCGTCCCGCGTGGTCTTGATGACCTACGGATACCACGGCGACGAGCATGCGACAACAGCTAGGTCGTAACCGTCGCAGTCCCTCGACTTCGCTCGGGATGACAAAGGGGCGCGAGCAGATTAAGCCGATGCGAGCATGTCGCCGGCGCCGGCGAGATCGCGATACGCTTCTTCGAGCAACACCTTAGACGGGATATCTTTTTGAGGAGTGCGTGTCGCCAAGCCGCTGCTCAGATAGAGATCACCCGCCGAAATGCTCGCAGTCGGTACCTCGAGGTCGGCGATAGCACGCGCCATCTCATCAGCAATCGGCTTGGCACCCTGCGCCGTGTTGGGGAGAATCGCAACGAACTCGCCGTCGTACCGAGCCAACAGATCGGACGCGCGCGAGGCGCATGAACCGAGCGCCAGCGCGACTGCGGCCAACACCTCGTCACTCCACGCACGGCCATGACGATCTTCGATCCGCGCGACAATCAGCGAGAGCGGAGCCGGCGTCCGGAGCGCGCGCGACCATTCCATGTTCAAGCGGGCTTCGCACGCTCGCCGGTTCGCGATTCCCGTCGCTTCGTCGACGTCAGTGTGGAATCTTAGTCTCTCCAATTGCGAGTTGCGTTCGTTGATCATGCTCCCGAGCAGTTGCGTGTCCTGGAGCAGCCGGCGCGTGATCAGCCGCACCAGAAACAGACCGAATTCGTGGTTCTGAAAATAGAGTTTAAGGAAGGCGTCGGCCGGCATGTGAAGGACTTCAACATCGGTGACGCACAGCGCGGAGAGACTCCGCTCCTTCTCCTGCGAAAAGATCGCCATCTCGCCGATCAGCTCGCCGGTGCCGACGGCGACCTCGATCTCGGGCAGGCGCACGTTGCCGCTCACGATGTAGAGCACGTCGATCTGCGAGTCGCCTTTGTGGAAGATATACTCTCCGGCTGCGAATTTACGAGACTGCATGAACGGCCGGAGCCAGTCCATGTTCAAGTCACCGGTTAGCGCCGCCTGAACTTTTTTGATCAGGTCGCGCAACTCGCGCAGACGCAAGAGATTTAGCGGCAGCAGAATTGCATGGAGTATTGCGATTGGCCAGGCGGCCATCAGGATGCCGTAGATGAAAAAGACAACATTGCTTGCGATCGCCACCTGACGCAACCGAACCGGCGTGCGCATCCAGAATGTCGCGAAGACGAGCGCGGATGCAAGATAGCCAATAGAGACCGGTAGATAAGAAATCACAACATCCCAACTCAATAAAAGAACAAGACCGTGGTCGAATCCACAATGAGTATCACTGGCTTGTCAGCGAGAGCTATCCCCAGTGCACAGGTGTTGTGGTCCGATACGGTTTCACTCCGGCCAGGCTCGCTTCCGGTTTTGTGCGCAAAAAAACTGGTCCGACAACTAACTGACAGCGAGCAACCAGGCCTCGGACGGTGCCCAGAGGCACGGGCCCTCGACGGTCCGTTCAACCACGCGACATTGACGTAGCTTAGGGGAGAGCGCCACGTTGACTTTGGCGCTGAACTGAACGCGCAGCCCGCACGGAATGGAAGAGCCCCGAGCAGTCGAGGCGTTTCGTCTGCGCATAATAGGCAGAATGCGCATCGAGCGCGCTATGGGCGCCTATTCTAGGGCACGAATCGGGGTGGATTTAGGCATCGTCAATGTGGCGCTCTACCAAGGGCATTCGTTATTGGGTCCGCAAATGATCTCCAACGATTTCAGATTGTTCCGATCCGAAAACACTGTGCATAAACATTCTTCTCCAACAATTTCACGCCGTCGAGAATCGTTAATGATTTCGGCAGTCGCGTTATGTTTGATCGCTGTCATTACCGGTTGCGGCTCGGGGAGCGCGCAGACGAGTGACGCTAGAGCAGGCGCGACGATCTCAATTCATCCCGCGGTGATCGGACAAGCAATTCATGCGACCGTTCTCGGAGCAAATTCGACGGTATCCTTTGATACCGCCATCCCCGGGCAGAGTGAAGCCTTCAGACGCGCAGGTATGAAAGCTGGGCGTTGGCCAGGTGGATCAGATTCCGATGAGTTTAATTGGCAAACGACTACAGGTTGCCGAGCCAAATCGTACGTGTGGCCGTCGGCAACATTCGATCACTATATGACTCTCATCGCCCGACCCGCTGGCCTCGACGTCGCGGTGACGGTAAACTACGGGAGCTCGGGGCAGCCGGCGTGTATCGCGCCCGGCGATCCGCAAATAGCCGCAGCCTGGGTGCATTACGCGAACACGACGAGGCACTATGGTGTTCGGTGGTGGGAAGTCGGCAACGAAGTCTATGGTTCGTGGGAGACGGATCAGCATGCCCTTCCTCACGACGCGGCAACGTACGCGTCATCGTTTGGGAATTACCTAAAACTGATGAAGGCTCAGGACCCGACGATTCGCGTTGGCATCCCTGTCTCGCCCGGTGCCGTCGATCCGTCCGGGAGAAATTGGGACGCCTACGTTCTCGCGCACACACAATTCGACTACGTCGATCTCCACTTCTATGCCCAACAGCCAGGGAAAGAAGACGACGGATTCCTCGTCAGGGATGCGCCCGGAGCATTTGCCGGCATTCTAGCAAAATTGAAAGCGGAGCTCGCGACCGCCGGAAAGCCCGATTCCCCTATTGATATCGGCGAAATCGGCTCAGTATATGATAAGCCCGGAAAACAGACCGTATCGATTACACAGGCCTTGTTCGCTGGACAAGCCCTCAGCGAGATGCTCCTTGCCGGCGTACGGCGCTCGACGTGGTGGCTCGGAAACGGCGGTTGCGGCACGAACGGCAATCTCTCCGCGTCACTGTATGGGTGGCAAGAGTTTGGCGGTTACGCAATATTTTCGGACGGTCTTCCGACGCCGCCCTATGGTGGGTGCAGCAATGTCATCGAGACGATTCCCTTTGGCACCCTGCTTCCGACGGCTCGCGTCTATCAGGTATTGTCGCAGTCAGGTTTCGTGACGGACGGCGAACGCATGATCGGCGTGACCGTTCCACCAAACCTTCGATCCGTGCGGGCGTACGCCGCGACGCACGGCAAAAACTTTGCTCTTCTCCTATTCAACCTCGATGACCAGAAAACGGTATCCGTCCCGATTACGATCGATTCCGTGTCGCACGGTTCGGGAATTCACTCACTTACCTACGGGAAAACGCAATACGATCTCTCGCGCGACGGAACGTGGGCGGGCCCTGCCGCCGAACACACAGGGCCTTGGACGTCTCCCATCACCGTAACACTGCCTCCCTACGCTGTGGCCGCGTATCTAATCTCTCGTTGACACGAATGCTTGGAGCCTTGGCCGTCAACGGCTGACTTACGAAGAGAAACGCGACGAGGAAGATTACCCAATTCATCTCGTTATACTTCGCTATGTTCGCTTCGGTAATATTTCCCGCGATGAAATAGATCATCGCGACGAGTGGCCAGAGGCGCGTGATATCGTGTTGACCCCACGCGAACTTCCACGCCCGCCATAGCCCAAAAGCCAGAACGAAGAGAAAAAGTCCTGTCCCGACGAAACCGACGTCGAGCAACAACTCGAGCACCCCGTTGTGAGCGTGATACGGCGTCCAATCCAAGAGGGTCGACAGATACGCCGAACCTGTACCGTCAGGGAGCCAAAACGTGCCGTATCCGTAACCGAGTAGCGGACGTTTTCCAATTGCTTCCATAACCGACGTCCAAAGATCCGTGCGGCCGGTCAAGCTCGAGTCGCGACCGAGTAAGTTGATAAACGTGTCGAAGTTGAGACCGATGCACAAAGCGGCAACAATGCCAAAGACTATCATCCATGGCAGCGCGCGGCGGGCACGCACTGATTGCGACATCCAAAACATCAGCGGAGCCAATGCCAGAACGGCAAATATTAGATAGCTCGTTACGGAAGCTGAACCGAGCAGCAGCACACAACACAGGAGCGCGGCTCCAACCAGAAGGCGATTGCGGCGTTGAGCCCGGTCCTTGGCAAATGCGACGATGAGAATCGTTATGATGCCGAAGGCCATCGCTTGCCCTAGACTATTCTTATGTACGAAGATGCCTTGCCATGCACCGGCGTACGCGTCCTGCATGACGCCGCGTGACGGCACCGCGAGTATCAGCGACAGACTGGCAACAGCCGCCGTGGCAGTGGCGGCAACCCAGCCTTCGAGAAATTCGAATAGCTTGAAATGTACGGCGATGAAGTACGCAGATGCCGATGTGCCAACGAGCTCGAGCGCACGCTTGAGACTGATCGCGTGGTAATCCGACCAAACGGAAGATACGACGATCAAACCAATCAAAGCGACGATCGGCCAAGAATTGCGAATGAGCGGCCACGCACGCCGACGCTCCACGTACAGGCCCAAGATGGAGACCACGTAAGTAAGCGTCCAGATTGCCTGTTGAATTCCCGAACCGCTCTCCGTGCTATCCGGAGATTCGAGTATGCCGAAAAGCAGCAGTACGAAAAGTACGAGGAGCACTCGCGCGATCATGTGTGTTCGCATGAAATTCCGCTAATCGGGCGTTCCGCATGGATCACATACGGAAGCGTCCGGCTATTCCGGCATACGAACCGGAGATTATCAGGCGGCTGCACGCCGTTGAACCGCAAATCTGCGGCATCGACGAACACGGTTGGCTCTCGTACCCAGAGATCCCGATCCTTGGCGAACTTGACGTTCCCTTGCGCAAGAAAGAAACGACTCGGTGGGACGGCGTCCGATGTCAGATAGATTTCCCATGGTAAAAGAGCTACGACACGAGGACCGAAGGCATCCCGAACGAGATCACCGGTATATGTGATGGCCGCCGGCGTTCCGAAAAAGTCTCGACGACTGTCGCGTACCGCGAAGACGATCATTAGTGCAGCGCAGACGACGGCGACACTTGAAAAATACCACCGCTTTAGGAACGCATGGACGTCAAGCGTCTGAAGCCCAAGAACTAGCACGAGAGGTGCATACAACGGCAGGAAAAAGTGGATCGACGGTCTTCCCAAAGCAAAAACGATTGCCAGCGTCGCGACCGACCACCAAAGAGTGAAGCGCAACGCTCGGGTCCGGCCATGAGTCCAAAAGATTGCGATCATGCAAAGCATTACACCAAGACCCGACTCAATGTAATAGCGCGGCGAAAGAAACGGAAACGGATAGCGATGCACTTGGACGCTATCGGCGGTGACGTAGTTTCCGGCCTGATACGAAAACCAGCTGCGCACGAGCTCGCTGGAGATGGACGGCCCGAACAGCGCGGCAAACGCTACGGCGCAGCCCATCGTCGCGACAATGCTCATTAGCACGAGTTCGAGGCGCTCCCGCCGGCCGCCAATCGCAAAGAGCGGAACGATTCCAACTACGATTGCCGGCAGCCAAAATGTGGAAGCAGCGACCAAAGCCACCGCAGCGAGAACACCCTGACGCCGCAGACCGAGAAGAATACCTGCCAAGATCAACGGCGTCGCATACTGTTCAGTTTGATCGAGCGCGCCGCCGACAAAAAGGTAAAGCAGAGCGAAGACGAGCGTAGCCGCCGCCCATCGAGTTACGCCCAAAGTACGCGCGATAAGGGCGAAGAGCGCAAACGTTCCCGCGTTGATCGCGGATTCCGCCAACGCGTGTAGCCGATAATCCGCTCCAAACGCCAGCCACCAAAGAGCATTGACGTAATAGATGCTAGGCAGCTTATTGTCCCATAGATCGGTATAAAGATGCGCTCCGCGCGTAATCGAATGTCCGATGTACTCGAAAATGGCCGGATCGCCCATGGGGAAAGGGGACCGGACGAAAACCGATGCAATCAGCGCGCAGCAGGTCAACAGTAGATATACGAGGTCCGATCTCGTCATGCTTGCCGTCGATATGCTTGATACGAAACACCGGCGAGTCCGGCGAGCATTCCGGCTCCGCGCGCAATTTCAAACGAACTCATTACCGCCGCCGCCTTGCCGCGAAAGAGAGCCAGGGGGACGAGCTGCGCGGCTCCTATGGCCATGATAGCCAAGCCCTTTGCAGCGCGAATCGCGAGGCCGAAAAAATCTCCCTTGAGACGGCGATCGCACATTGCTAAAGAATTGCCCCGCCGAAAGCTGCGCTTGAGAACACAGCCGATCGACCGCCGCGCGGCCGGAAGAATCTCCCAGACCGTTGCTTGCGCGGCGTAAGCGATCGTCCCGTCGCGCGCCAGCAACTCGCGGAAAAAGAGCTGGTCTTCGCCCCCTGCAAAATCGAGCGACGTATCAAACGAAAGACCGGCATCGGACATTCGCTGGACACGAACCAAACAATTGCTCGTCCAGCCGTCGGCGACGAGTTCTCCGTCGCGAAAGCGTGGGTATTCGCGAGCGCGAAATTCGCGAATCCAACGTGGAGCGTCGTCGGGCAACAGCGCTTGCACGGGACCGATCACGGCATCCGCGGCTGTGGCTCGCGCAACCCGAAGCAGCTCACTTAACCACTGCGGCTCCGGCAGCTCATCGTCATCGAGCATAACCAGGACGTCCGCATGCTGCAGCGCATAAGCTAGTGCGTAATTGCGAACGGTCGACAACCCGCGGCTGGGAACGTGCTCGTAATGCAGCGCAAACGGGAATGTCGCAGCGGTTCCGCTTACCGTGCTTCGCGCGCTGCCGTCCGGATCGTTGTCCAAGATGACGACGCCGACTGTGAACTCGCGATCAAGGGGCGTCAGATTCGAGAGCGTTGTCAACAGCTTGCCGAGGTACTCTACCCTTCGGAACGTCGGCACTGCAATGCAGACGCGCGTCATGCGGATACTCGCGTGTCGGATGCCAGTGCATCGTCAAACTCGCCGAAGGCAGTGTCGGGAGCAAATGATTGGGCGCAGCGTCGCGCAACAGCGCGAAGCACACGTTGCCGCTCAGGATCACTTAGAAGAGCAACAGTCGCAGCGGCGAACTCTGCACTCGGATGCGCGATCACGAAGGGACGCGGCTCGATCTCCATGAGACCCTGCGCTCCGACCGGCGTCGTCACGATCGCCTGCTCGTGAGCGAATGCCTCGACTAACTTTACTTTTAGACCACTTCCGACGCGGAGTGGAACAATGGTAACTGAAGCCGATGCATACTCGGGAGAAAGGTCGTCCACGACACCGTGTAGAGTCACTCCGGGCGGAGGCTCGCCTAGGCGATAGCACACGCTGCCAAAGATATCAAGCGTTGCGGCAGGGATCGCGGCGCGAATTTGCGGCCAGCATTCGCGGATGAACCAACTTATGCCATCATAGTTGTGGTACGAACCGCTGCCGACGAACATACAGCGACGGCGCGTCGCTTCGACAACGCTGCGCCGCGGAGACATAGCAATCGTCGCCGGGAGGACGATAACTCGCGAGCCCGGTGATAACCGCCGGAACTCTCGCGCATCTTCCTGTTGAATGGCGATTACCGTGTCTACGTCTGCGAGAATCCGGCTCTCGACCTCGGCGCTTACGGCGGAAGCCGTGACGTCAACCCCCTGTCGTGCGAAGATCGCCGTCCGCTCATGTTTGACCTCATGGGCGAGCAGCCAGTGCTGCGCATCTTCGATGCGACCGCAGCTATTGAATATACCATCGTACACGACGAGATCGAACTTCGCTGTTCGAATGGCTACACGAACGAATTCGATCTCTGCTTCGGCGATGAAGGTACCAAGGTGGTGTACGGTTTTGCGAGCTCGGCGGAAGCGCTGGCGGACGCTGTCGATCGCGGACTGCCAGCGTTGTGGTAGGCGCGCGAAGATCTTCCAGGCGATCCATCGACAGATTCCAATCGGAGAAAGCAGAACGATCGACGCACCGATGTGCGCAAAGGACGGCCCGATCAAGTCATAGCCAAGACGGCGTGAAGATAGAGCCAAGAAGTCGACCTTTGGCCGGAATACTACCAGTGTGACATTGTCGCCGCGAACAGCAAAGTGCTTGAGCAAAGAACCGAGATACTGCGCGTGCCCCGACTTCTGAAACGCGAGATCGTGACCCGGAACCTGATCGGTGACGACGAGAACTTTCAACGCGAAACCGTGTACCACAGGACATAAGCCAACACGATCCACGGTTCGATCAGATAGCGGCGCCAAAACCGAGACGGATTTTCCGCAAACCGGTAAAGCCACTCTAGACCCGTACGCCCCATCCAGCGGGGCGGAGTGCCTACGGTGCCGGCGATGTATTCCATGCAGGCACCGACCGTCACGATTGATGCCGGCGCAAGCGCTTCGTAGTGGTCTAGGATCCAACTTTCCTGACGCCCCATACCCATGCCGACCAGAACGACGTGCGGCGCAAAGCTCGCAATCTGGCTCGCCACCGCCGATGACGAGGACTCTTCGAAATATCCCTGACGCGCCCGAAAGTCCAACCGGGGGAACCGAGCCCCGATGCGACCACTCGCAGCCTGAACCACCGCATCGCTGCCACCGAGAAAATAGACGCGCCAAGCACGACGTTCGGCGAGCGCAAGCAGCGGCCAGATGAAGTCGACGAGCGTAACGCGATGACGGCGGCTGGCCTGAATGCCGCGCAGACGGGAAAGCAATACTAACGGCATTCCGTCGATGTGGACGTATGTCTGCGGGAGTTCGTGCAGACGCCTCATGGCCGCGTCTTGGAGACGAACGCGCAGTCCATGCATGTTTTGCGACGCCACAATGCACTGTTGCCCACAATCGACGTAAGATTCGAGCAAGCTAAGCAAATCGTCGATCGTCACCGGCGTAATCTTCCCACCATAGAGATCGTACGAATCAACGTGACGCGGAGTTGCCGTCATCGCTGCAGCCACACAAACCGCCCGCCGAAATGCGTGCGGAGGAGTGAAAAACGCATTGCGGATGAGAGCACGATGTAGACTATCGTTCCGCCGGAGATTGCGAAAAATAGACCAAGAAGATTGTTTTCCTTCGGAACGAGGACAAGGACGAGTCCCATACCGATAGTCGCGATTGCGGTACGACTCCAGTCGCGAATCGGAAGCGGCATTCTCAGAATACGCATGCCCCAGACAATGCTGAGCACAAGACAGACAATACTTGCAAGCAATCCGCCGACGGCGGCACCCACTGCCGCGAAACGCGGCACCAAGATCAGCGTGGCTGCCACTGCGAGGACCGTTCCGATAACCGAGATCGCGGCCTGGGGACGCGTCTCCATCGCCAATTCGAATGCTTGATCGAAGTAGTACGTCCGTAGATTGACAGCGAACGCCGAGACGCCGACGAGCGTGAGAATGAGCGAAGCTCCGCTCCAGAAGCGCATACCAAAGAGCGAGTGTGCGATCGGCGATGAGAGGATCGCAAACCCGACCGTCGCGGGAAGCGCGATTGCGAAAATGAGGCCGGCATTCTCGCGCAGCTGAGCGTTGAGCGCCGCGACGTCGCCGCGTTCTTTTTCCCGGTATGCGAGCGGAATGCCGGCAAGGCTTATCGCTCCGACAATGCTCGCGATCGTTTGAGTTGAAAAGTCTTGTGAGACCGCGAAAATTCCGACTGCTCCGCTCCCGGCGATGAGCTGCAGCGTCCAGCGCTGGAAGGTTGGCGCGATAAGGGCTTGGGCGGCGTTTACGCTTTGGGGCCAGCCAAAATGAAAACAGCGCCAAAACAGCGCGGCGTCAAAGCGACCGGTGACTGCCGGACGCCACATCTTCATGAACGCTAGCGTCGACGCATTGCCGAACACGAAACCGCCCAGCAATGCTTCCTCTCTGAAACCGGCATAAATCAGCACAACCGAACACGTAACGGCCACCACAGCACGGGCCAAATTCAGGAGGCCCCACGAGACGACTTTGAGGCGCGCCTGAAGCAGGCTTGCGTTGAGGTCGTACCATGCAGCCGATATTGCCGCGGCGGCTGCGAGCACGATCAAGTCCACCGAGAAGCCCCGCTGATAAAAATGCAGAGCGACACCCTCGATAACCGCGACCACGATCGCCGTTCCCACAAATAGGAGCCCTACCGTCGTCGTAAAGTCAGTCTCGAGCTTCTTCTCTCCCGCGGCAACTCGAAGCGCAGCAATGCGAAGCCACGTGAAGCCGATCCCGCTCGCCAAGAGCGAGGTGCTCAGCAGTATCGCATACGTGCCGATGCTCGCAGGATCAAGCAAACGCGTATAGATTGCGATGCCACAGACGCCGATAGCCGCGGGGCCGACACGCCCGATGAGATAAAACCCCGATTGTGTTAGGAGCCGCATGGTGACAACGTATGGAACCAGCGTTCCACGAAATCGGCAGTCTCGATAAAGCTGCCCGGGATTAACATTGCGCTGTCCAGGCCCACGCCGAGGTCACTGAGGCGCAGAGTTTCGGTAATTGCGAAGTCTTCGGCGGCTTCAAGGGTGGGATGGTCGGCGATGCGCCCGTCTACTTTGAGAATCGATCTGATGACGCACTGCTCCGCCCAAGCGACCGTCCCGGTGACAAGTGTCGGGTCGATTGCATAGAAGGCGATCGTATGTGCCAACGAGTACCATGGCGACGCTTCGACTGCGCGGCGGTACGCTAAGGGAAACGAAGAAAGACTCGACGAGTTGACGTGAAGCAATTTCTGAAATGGGATCGCCGTCATCGTGGGAATGTCGACCAACGCGTAATCTCCGCTGAGAATTCGCCAGCCTCGAGCGTGCAGATGCGCGGTCAACGTGATGCAAGACTCCCAATCGTCGCCGACAAACGCGAGCGCGTTACCTTGGGATTCGACAATCGTAGCACGCCATACGCTAACCGCTCGGTGATGCGCGAGCTCCGCGAGCAACGACGAGATCGCGGCTCCCGCCACCTGAGGCAGAGGTGTCAAACGCCCGAGCGCCTTGCCGGCGCTGGGCGAGCTCCCGGTAATACGCCAGACTTCTTCATCGAACGCGATCTCGATCGCGATGGGAGACTTTAGCCCTACCCATGTGCTCGAAAGAGGAGCGAGCATTTGGTTGAGAACCGAGAGGATACGCTGCGGCGCGCTTACGCGTGCGTCTGTCCCCGCGAAATGAAAGTCTAAGTACTCCGCAGTTGTCGGTTGAACCAGCATTTAGGCGAAAGCACGACGTTCGTCGCGAAGCCACCGATATGTCGCACGCAAGCCTTCTTCGAGTGTCGTCGGGGGCGGCACGCCATAGGACCGAATTCGGGTGAGGTCGGGCTTACGCATCTGCGGATCCCCCTCACGCGCCGGCAGATATTGCGTTTCGAAAGCGACGCCGCAAACGCGAGCGACGACACGCGCAATCTCCTCCACTGTGAGTTCCTCGTCACTGCCGATGTTGACGGGTTGAAGTTCGGGCTGCGTCCGATCCATAACCGCTCGTAACATGACCATCGCATCGTCGACGTATGTCATCGACCGCGTTTGTTTTCCGGTGCCGTGGATGGGAAGTGGTAAACCTGCCTCGGCCGCGTGGAATAGCTCTGGGACCAAACGTCCATCGCTCTCGTCCATTGCCGGTCCATAACAATTGAAAAACCGCACGACGCGCCCGTCGAGCTGACGAGTTCGTACTGCGGTCGCTACCGCGGCTTCGCCGAACCGCTTGCCCTCGTCATAGCAGCTCCGCGGTCCAATCGGATCCACGTTGCCGAAGTAACTCTCCGGCTGCGGATGCACGAGCGGATCGCCATAGATTTCGGAAGTCGATGCGAACAGAAAGCGCGCCTCGTGTTCGAGCGCAAGATCTATAAGCGCCATGGTGCCAATTGCATTGACTTGCAGCGTTTCCCACGGGTGCTCGCCGTACGCTTTCGGACTCGCGGGCGACGCGAGGTGATAAATGCGCTCGATTCGAGTCTTTACGGCGTCGGCAAGGATGTGGCAAAGGTCCGCATATGGTTGCGCCACGTCCACGTAGACGAGCGTAGCACGTCCCGTGGAGATCGCGTATTCGAGGTTGCGAACGTGACCGGTAGAAAAGTTGTCGGCTATGATAACCGAGTGACCGTCGTCTACGAGAGCATTTGTAAGATGAGCGCCTAAGAAGCCGGCTCCGCCGGTTACGAGGTGGAGCATCTAATCAACGAGCTCGTCGAGCACGGATTTGCATCCCGGCACCTGTGGTTCCATTGGCTGCGTGCGCGGCAACTCGCCGAATTGGGTCTGCAATGTATTGCGCGCCGCCGACTTCATCGAAATGCTCGATACTCTCAGGGGTCACGGCGATTATACCGAGTACGCGCGCGCCGGCGCGGCCCAGCGCATGAAGCGTGAACTGATCGGCTTTGCTCGGCTTGCGGCCGAGGCGCAACGTAACGACTACCGCATCAACGGTCCGAGCCAGAGCCACGGTAACGTTGTGATGCATGAACGGCGGCGCATCGATGATCGTGTAATCAAATTCTTCACGCACTTGACGCTCGAGCGACTCGAGCGCGTCGCGTGCACGCGATTGCGTGCCGTCGCCTTCCGGCATCGCATAAATTGGAAAGCCGCAGCGTGCCTTCGTCTTGAAGCGACCGTTGACTGCAGCATCCGGATTGGCCGCCGCGTCGATGAGTGCGGTCTGATGTCCGGCCGACGCGAGGCATTCAGCGAGACCGAAGGCCGTGAGCTTAGCTCCATCGTCGGCCTTTGCCGAGGTCACCATAATGATGGAATGCAGTTTGACTTCGGCTTCGACACGCGTGCGAACGGTTTGAAAGTGTGATGCGAGCATTTCATTCATAGCGCTTACTGATCCATGCTCAAGGTCGCGATCAGATGCGCGCCATACATGTCCTCGATTTGACTTGGGCGGCGCAGGTGCGGATCCAGCATCTCAGCCACGTAGGCGCTCGCAAGCGCGAAGCTTAGGACAAGTAAGAAAACCATTGCAGCGAGTCGGATCCCGCTCAAACCAACGACGGCTGCGTCGGCCCGAACCGCACGATCGACGACGACGACTGAGCCTAGCGACAACGCTTCCGCGCGACTCGCGACGGCCGCCGTTCGTTGGCCGGTCAGCGCGAGATAATCCGCCTTTGCAGCGTCCTGCTTCAGCCTCAACTGTTCCTCAGTCGCCGTTGCGCTCGGCAAGTCGCGCAGCTGCGCCTTCGTCTGCGCTACAAGAGTATCGATTGCGGCGACCTTCGCCCGGTCGCCGATAATAACGCCTTCAGCCTTCCGCTGCTCGAGTTCGTTTGCGGCAAGCGACGGACTATAGGCGTTCGGAGACGCGATCGTCGCTCTCTCACGTGATTCGGTTGCCTGTCGCTCAGCCTCGACTTTAGTTTTCAATCCTGGAAGTCCAGGGTATCGCCCGGTATAGGCCGCCTTCGTGAAAGCTAGTGCTGCGGCGTCTTTTGCCGTTCCGGCAGCAAGTTCTCCATACGTCGAATCATTCTGAAGTTCTTCATGACGCGCGATCTTTGAGAGAGCTGGACTTCCCGAGAGCGCGTTTCGGGCCGCCATGTCGGCCTCGAGCGCTACTCGCGCAAATTGACGCTGGCTGGTTAGGTCGTCCAGCCTTGCGGTTAGCGCTGTGAACGCATGGTCCGATTGGACGAGAGGGTCGTGCGCGGACTGGACGGCAATCCGACGACTCAGCAGTTCTATGCGTTGCAACGATGCAGCGATGGCAGCATCAAGCTTCGCGATCGTCGAGTCGGCCCTGCTCGTTGAGATCGTTTCGTAATAGAGGCTGAGCTCGTCAGCAATTGCATTTGGTACGGCGACCGCGCGATCCGGCTGCGTATCGCGATACGTGATCTCCATGATGCTCGACCGAGGGCTCACGCGCGCTTTCACGGAGTGTTTGAGCGACGAGAGGCTGACGGGGAGCTTTAAATCCTCCATTACTCGCGACAGCACGGCGGTGCTCGTTGCGACCGCGGGCAAATCGATCGAGGTAACTGAGGGGTCGCGCCCGTTGTTATCGGCGACGATGAGGACCCGTGAGCTCGACTCATAGGACTTGGGAATGACGCGCAGAGCCAAGACCATAACGACCAAACCAACCGCTAAGCTGACGTACACCAAGATTCGCCGACGTTGGAGGACGTCGAGTATTTTGTAGAGATCGTGCAGCAGTCCCATATCAAACGACCGACGCGACGCGAGGGCGATCGACGGGAGCCCATACGCCCCGCCCTACGCCACGATAATTGAGACCCGCAGAAGCGACGCGATCCGGATCGAGGATGTTCCGCCCATCGATGACGACGCCTAAATTGAGCGTCGCGGCATAGAGATTCGGATCGATGCGCGCGAATTCGGGCCACTCGGTCAGCACGAGAAGCGCGTCAGCCTTCGCAGCCTCCAGCGCGGATGTCACGAGCCGGCTGTCGCGCGGAAGGGGTGCAACGTGCACGGCAGGATCGAACACCACAGTGGACGCTCCTCGTCGACTCAATTCTTCTACGATGATGAGGGCCAGGGAGTTGCGGATGTCGTCGGTGCCTGCTTTGAATGCAAGGCCCCAGACTCCGATTTTCGCCTCGGCAAGTGCGCCGATTTCGTTCTCGAGCAAGTCGATGATTTTCTTGGGCTGGGCATCATTGACGCGCAGCATAGCGGAAAGCAATTCCCGACCGACGCCTCGTTCGCGCGCGACGAACTCCATACTTTTGACGTCCTTTTCGAAGCATGGGCCGCCGAAGCCGATACCAGGTCGAAGAAACTGCGAACCAATTCTTTGATCGTAACCGATGCCTCGTAGGACGTCGTCCGCCATTCCATCGCAGGCGTCGCATAGGTTCGCAACTTCGTTGGCAAAGCTGATTTTAAGCGCCAAGAAGGCGTTAGAACAACACTTGATCAGTTCCGCGCTGGAACGCGACGTAAACAGAACTGGTCGCTGCAACCGTTCAAACAAGCGAACGTACCCAACGGCCGACGCGGGTGTCTCGCAGCCGACCACGACACGATCCGGATCGAGGAAATCTCGAACGGCTGTGCCCTCGCGTAAGAACTCCGGTGCGTAGACGACGTCGCCCCAGTCTCTTGCCAGATGCGCCAACGCGTCCGTGGTTCCGGGTGGAACGGTCGATCGAATGACAATTGTGGGCCACGATGCGAACTTTACCTTCGCGAGCTCATGGATCACCGATTGCAGCGCGCTGATGTCGGCCGAGCCGTCTTCTCGCGAAGGCGTTCCAACGGCGACGATCACGATTTGCGCATCGCGCGCGGCGGCGTCGAGATCTTCGAAGAAATGCATTTTGCCGGCGTCCAGATGCTCGCGCAGAGCCTCGAGGATGCCGGGCTCGCGATATGGCGGAATCCCTAGCTTCAGACGTTCTACGCGCTCCGCGCTGATGTCATAGCCATGAACGCGCCAGCCGAGCTCGGCGAGGCCAATCATGCAAGCCATGCCGACATAGCCAGTACCGACGATGCAGACGGCACGGGAAGAACTCATTAATATGCGCCTTTGGCGGAGACCAGTGAGTTGACCGTACGTAAGAGGATCGCGCCGTCAAGTAACGGCGATGCATTTCTGATGTAGTCGAGATCGAGGGCGGTCGCTTCCGGTCGATCGAGTGGAATTGTGGACCGGCACGTGATCTGCCAAAGACACGTGATTCCGGGAGAGATCACGTGCCGCAAGTGCTGCCACGGCTCGTAGCGTTTCATAATGATCCCCATCTCAGGCCGCGGGCCGATCAATGACATCTCGCCGCGCAGGACGTTGATGAGCTGCGGGATCTCATCGATCGACGTTCGTCGTAAGATGCGCCCGACGCGGGTTATGCGATCGTCACCGGCTGTCGTCGGTGACGGAGAATCGCCGCAAAATTCTTTCTTCATGGTCCGCAACTTATACATGACGAACAGGCGCTCGAAACGCCCGACGCGGCGTTGCGTGAAGAACATAGGGCGGCCGTCCTCGATCAAGATTGCGATGGCGGCAAGTATGAGGATCGCTCCCGCAAGAAAAAGGAACGTCAGCGCGAGAAACGCGTCGACAGCGCGGCGAATTCGGCGGGTCATGCGGTTTTCGCGATAGACAAATGTCGATCCAATGTCGGTTGGCATCTTAGAACGGCCTGACAAGGTAGAGCAACGGTGCCAGGGCCGCAAAGACGCCGCCGTAGTCGACCCTGTGTCCCTCTGGCACGAAGACCGTGTCGCCGTCAGTGAGCGCGGGGTTCTGCGATGTATCGCCGTGAGTCAGCGCGGCGATGTTGTAGATATGGCTCGTGCCGTTTTGAATGACGGTGACCTTTGAGAGATCGCCCCACTTCGTCGGACCGCCGGCGCTATAAAGAGCGTCGAGCAGCGAGAAATCCGTTTTCAGGACGACCGGGCCAGGCTTATCCACCATACCGACGACGCTGACGCGCGGCGCCGTGGGAACGACAAGGACGTCACCATCTTGTGCGGGCTGATGCATTTGCAGGTCGCCCAAAGCAAGTAGCTGCGTCTTATCGTTGCGCTGAAGCTCGAGGTGCGTTGATGCTGCGTTGGCGGTGACGCCTCCGGCTTGGTCGATGGCATCAGCGAGGGTCTCATCGCCGGAGACGAACGTCATGCCGGGGCGCGCGACGTCACCCAGAACGCGAACCGCGTTCGGTTTATTGACGAGAACGATCGTATCGCCGGGGACGAGTGAGGGCCCGCTGTCACCGCGCGCAGATAATGCGATCGCGTCATAGCTTCCAAGAACGACGCCGTCGCGCCGAACTGCGACGCGGCGAAGGTCGATGCGCGAGCGCTCGAGCCCCGCCAGATCCGTCCCTTTGGCTGGATTTGCGTTTAGGCCCGTACTCCCGCTCATGACCGTCGAAAGATCGGCCAGCCCGCCGGCGAGTGTCTCGCCCGGCAAGTATTTCAGAACGCCGCCCGGGCCGCCGGAAACGAAGATTGATTCGCTCTGTGCAACCAACTCGATGTCGACCGCAGCGTTGCGCACATAAGCGCCGAGGGCGCTGGCGACGCGCGCTGAGATTTGAGCAGGCTCTAGTCCACGGACATTGATCGTACCGACGAGCGGCAAGGACAATGCAGAGGATGCATCGACCGTGACCTTGCGCGAGAGCTCCGGATGATTGTAAACGGTAACCTGCAGCTCATCGCCGGCATGAACCATCGCAACAGCGGGCGCGCATACGAGAAAAGTCAGGATTAGCGTCGATATCGCGCCGAGGACAAACGATAAGCCGCGCTGTTGTTGCATCTGCAAAAGAATAAGCCACGGCGTCGTGACGCACTATAGCCCGAATTGGGCTATTGTGCATCAGCCACTTTTGTAGGAGTATCAAGCAACGTATGTACAGTGAGCAGATCGCGATCGTCACGCCTAGCTTCAAACGAGACCTCGAACTATGTCGCGCGCTTAATCGCAGCGTTCAGGAGTTTCTGCCGGAAGCGGTCCGACACTATATCGTCGTCGACCGTCGCGATCTACGGAATTTTCTTCCTCTGAGCAGCCGGCGAACAATCGTTTTGTGTAAAGAAGACGTTTTGCCGAAAAGTATCATCCAGCTGCCGCGCATGAATCGCTGGCTTACGACCGCAACTGTTCTTCCTATTAGTGGATGGCTGGTACAGCAGATAGCCAAAATCGCAATGGCATCACTTTTGTCGGAGTCCACTCTGCTGATGGTCGACTCGGACGCAGTCTTCGTTCGAGACGTCGAACCATCGATATTCGCCCGTGACGGTAAGACGAGACTCTATTGCAACCGTGACGGGATCACTCCCGACATGACTGCTCACATCGCATGGCACCGCAATGCTTGTGTTCTCCTGGGCCTTCCCAAGCAAACGCTTCCGCTCGACGATTACATTGGTCAGGTGATTAGTTGGAAGAGAGAACTCGTTTTGCGCATGTGCGAGAGGCTGGAGCAGGTCAGCGGGCATCGTTGGTACGACGCGATCGCGCGGATACGACAATTCTCGGAGTACTTGCTTTACGGAATCTTCATCCAGCGCGTCCTCGGGACCGAAGGGAATGTTTGGATCGACGAACGCGCTCGTTGCAATTCGCACTGGGCAACATCGAAATTGTCCGAGACCGACATCACGGATTTCGTTGGGTCTCTCGAAGCAGACGAGCTTGCTCTCATGATTAGCGCCCATTCCGGAACAACACACGACACGCGTGCCGCAGCCATCTCTCTAGCCACAAATGGACGTCTCTGACGCAATGTGTCGCGTGGTACAAACTTCCACGCTATGAGCAACGCACGGTAATCTTGAGTCACGTGCTGTGTCTTTTCGAACACATTGCGAAGACTTAACTTTCATACCGTGCCTTAAACCCTTTGTACAGAGGATAGCTCGGTCTAACACTTCAAGCGGAATATACGCGATGATCGTAAGCGGGTTCCGATCTTTTGCGTTCCCAAAATTCCAACCAAGGAGTAGACACGGTGAAGCCGCGTACGGCGCAGGTTCAGCATCGGAGCAATCTCGGCGCCGATCAGAGACGACAACATCGGGCGGCTGCATATTGGGCGCTCATTCTCATCGATGCAGCTTGCGACGTGAGATCTACATTCGTTGAGTCGCAGCGAGGCTACGATGGGATGTCCTTTGTTTGCGAGGGCGGGACTCGGCTGCTTCCGGAACTCCAAGCCGCGGTCGTACCGCTCTTAGAAAAGCTTGCACGCGATCCAGGAACTGGAGATTTATTGGTTCTGCTCGATGATGACCGCACGATTCGGCTGTCGCCGTTGAGCAGCGCCGGCGAGCAGATGTTTGCGGTCGTCATCGAATCCGATCGCAACGAAGATTGCATTACGCGAGCGGCGAGCCGTTATCGCTTAACCATCCGGCAAGTCGAGGTGCTTCTTCTGATTCTCGAAGGTGCAGGCGCGAGCGACGTTGCGAGAATTCTGCAGATCTCGGAATATACCGCGCAGGGATACCTCAAGACGCTACTCGTGAAGACAAGTGCGCGGAATCGCGCCGAGATGGTCGCGAAGGTTTTCGATTGGCCATCGGCGCGCGCCACCAGCCGAGACGAGATCAAGCCGTCGAGGCGACTCGCGTGAAGGCAATGATTCTAGCCGGGGGGATGAGCAGCCGCCTCTACCCGCTTACTCGAGATGTCCCCAAACCTTTGATCCCATTGGTCGGTAAGCCAGTTGTGGAACACATCCTGAGCTATCTGCGATCCTTTGGAATCCTCGATGTCGCGATAAACGTCCACTACCACGCCGAGAAGATTCGCGATCGCTTGGGCGATGGATCTGATTTAGGCGTTCGGCTTCACTATCTGCACGAGCGGAAACTCATGGGCAGCGCCGGAGCAGTTAAGCAGATGGAGCACTTCTTCCGGAATGATAACGAGCCATTCATCGTGATTGGCTGCGATGATGTTACGAATGTGGATCTTGGGGTTCTGCGGCAAACCCACGAATCGAAAGACGCGCTCGCAACGATTGCACTCTACGAAGCCACACAGGTCCATGCATTTGGCGTGGTTCTCATCGACGACACGGGCCGTATTAGGGATTTTCAGGAGAAGCCCCCAAAAGGCACCGAGCGTTCGCACCTCGTCAACACGGGGATATACTGCTTCGATCCAGCGATCTTCGAGCGCATCGCCGCGCACGAATTCGTCGATTGGGGGAAAGATGTTTTCCCGGTTCTCCAACGTCAAGGCGCTGCTTTTTACGGCTCTCTCGAGCCAGGGGCATATTGGAAAGACATCGGCACTCTGGACGAATATCGCCGCGCCACCGAGGACATTCTCGAGGACCGGTTCCGGCTCGACGGGGTACGCCGCAGCAATATCCCAGCTGACGCTTACATCGGCAAAGAGGTCGTTATCCGTGGCAACGTCGTGATAGGCGACGAAGTGCGCATTGGGGACTTCGCTCAAATCGTTGGTCCTGCAGTGATCGGAAACGGTGCACGGCTCGGGCACGGAGTCACAATCGAGCGATCGATTCTCTGGGACGATGTCGCCGTCGGAGATGGCGCAATCGTGAGCGCGTCGGTTTTGGGAACGTGTAGCCGCATCGCACCCGGCGCTACGGTTACGGACGAAGTCGTCGCAAATGGAGAACTCCTAGCGGGTTAGTCGCGGCATACCTCGACGGAGGTTATCCTGAGCGTAGCTCAGCGGAGACGAAGGCTCGGAATGCGACGTTCGAGGGCCTGGCGCAGCTTTCGCGTTCGATGCAATAACGAGCTCATGCCACGAACAGCGACCCTCGTTTGAGCAGTCTCAATGTGGCGCTCAAGCAGAGCCCGTCTCGCGAATGCGGGCGCCTAACATTCCTGGGAGCTCGTCTACAGTGCCTCTAAACTAGACCTGCCATGTTAGGTGAGTGGAAGCTCAGTGCGAGCGTCTTCGGAAAGCGGTAGCGCGCTCTTCCGACGACGCATTTTTGCGGAACGATTTGGCCGTGACACTCTGCGTCCTCGGAGAACACAACGAGGCTTTCGCGGAAATCAAAAAAGCGGTCGAATTGCGACCGAAGAACCCGGCCATCTACGTAAACGCCGCCGTCATCGCGGGATACCTGTTCGGAGCCGAGGGCACGCTTTTTTGGACAGAGGCCGCGCTCGCCATCGATCCCACACATGTTGGCGCAATGCTTCTGCACGCGAGATCTCTCGCAAGGCTGGGGATGTGCGATGAAGCGGTCACATTAAGCGGCATCGCCGTTTCGCTCGAACCTAAGAATGGTCAAGCGCATAGTTTTCTTGGTCTTTCACTCGCAGCCGCGCGACGCTATGACGAAGCCTTGATGGCGTTCGAACATGCAGAGTCGCTTTCGTCAGACGGCGACATCGCCGTGTACAAAGCGAGGGCGCTCCTTGAAATGGGAATGCAGAACAAGGCGATCGCTGATTTGGAGGCCGTCCTCAGCCGAGAACCACACCTCGTATCGGCAATGTATATACGAGCATTTGCCTCGGACTTTCAGTTAGACGATGAGCACATTGCTGCGATGGAACGAGCGCTGCAGTCGACACAATCGCTTTCCTTCGAGGATCGTGTGCGCTTAGAATTTGCGCTTGGCCGATCATATTTGTCGAAGAGCGACCTCCCTATCGCTTTTGTCCATCTCAATCTGGCCAATAAGCTGAAGCGCTCATCCATTCGGTACGACGTAACGACGGATGAATCCATAGTTGAAGACTTGATCCAACGCTACTCCGCAACGACTATGAGTGATTGGGGTGGCAACGCCTGCAAATCCGATATCCCCATCTTCGTCATTGGGATGCCTCGATCTGGGACAAGCCTCGTCGAGCAGATCCTCGCCTCGCATCCTCTTGTCTTCGGAGCGGGCGAGCTTGGTTTCGTTGCCTCCATCGCGCAACGGTTCGGAGCGAATGGCTTCGAGCAGCTCCGCGAAATGGGTGAAAGATACGTCGAACGCGCGTCGGCACTCGCGTCAAGCGCGACGCGGATCGTCGATAAGATGCCGCTTAACTTCTTTCACGCGGGCCTCATCCATCTAATGTTGCCTCGAGCTCGAATCATCCATTGCCGGCGTGACCCCGTTGACACATGCCTTTCTGCCTACGTTACATTGTTCGAAGAACACCTGGAGTTCACGTACGATCCAGATGAACTGTCGCGATTCTATCGTGCGTATGCACGACTCATGGCGCACTGGCGCACGGTGCTACCTCCCGAGCAATTTCTCGAAATCGAATATGAGAAACTTACCACGGAACCGGAAAATGCGACGCGACGCCTGATTGATTTTTGCCGTTTGCCCTGGGACGATCGCTGTCTGCTTTTCTATGCGACCGATCGTCCGGTGCGAACAGCGAGTCTTACTCAAGTGCGGCGACCGATGTATACGAGCAGCGTTGGACGGGGGCAAGAGTGGTTGCCGTACGTGCCTTTAGATTTGGAGGCTCCTTAGGGGGGACCCGCCCTTCAAGAGCTTGCCGACGCCGATAACGCGCTCGACTGCGTGACCATGACAATCGTCGATAAAATCATCACCGTCGAGACCGATGTCGTGAGTCTAGGCTATCCGGTTTTCACTCAGCAATTCGATGACGCGGATTTGCTGAACGACTCGTGTAGCAGCTCCGAAACCCAATGGCCGTCCTTCCACACCAGCACGTCGGTTTGGCACTCCCGAACGTTGACGTAGGGCTTGTGCTTCGACATGCCGCTGACTATTGCGCGCTCCGTCACCAGTGCGGTCACGCCGTAGATGCGCACGCGCGGTTTCGAAGTCGTCACCATCGTATGCGTCCAGATGCCTGCTTTGATTGCTTGGAGAATATCGTCACGACCGACCCAGCTCCCGTTGGCGCTGACGACGATCCAATCGCTCGCGAGAAGGTGACGCAGTGTCGTCGTGTCGTTCGCTAGCAACGCGCGGGAGATGCGGTCGTCCGCCGCAAGCGCATTCTGGGCCGTCGGGGGCGTCGGTGGCCGCGACGGCGAGGCCAGCCGTAAGCATGGCAGTGCTTATAAGAGAAAAGATAAACTTCGTGATGCTCGGCATCTGAAATCCCGCTGCTGCTCGGCGTCTGCACCCTTTACGGCGCACCCAGCTAAGAGTTTCGATGGATCGCTACTATTTTGAGTTTTCGATTGCCGCTGTCCCTCGACTTCGCTCGGGATGTCAAAAAGAGGCGCGGGGTACCAACGAGGCGCGAGGCATGTCCGAGTCGTCGTTTCGGGCGTTCCTTAACTTGCTGCTTTCTCGCGCTTGCGAATCGCCTGGGCGTGCGTTACGATCGCATCATCCGCGCGTACAAGCGCGACTTGATGTGTTATGACGAGGTACGGACGTGAGAGTACAGCTTGGAGCAGTCTGGCATTTCAGCCTTGCGGTCAGAGACCCGGAGAAGAGCGCGCAGTTTTGGACCGAGAACTTCGATCTGCAGGAAATGTTCCGGTCCGGTGAGAGCATCGCGCTGACGAACGACGCGATTATCATCGGCTTCTTCAAAGGCGTACCACATCCGGACACGATCGACCACATGTCGTTTAACCTCGATAGTATGCACGCGCTGCGCGAAGCGCTCGAGACGTTGAAGAAAAACGGCGTAGAACTGGAAGATCCGGACAACGAGATCGGCCCTGCGGCGCCGGGCTCGCCGCATATGGGCCTGTGGTTCCACGATCCGGACGGGTATCGCTGGGAGCTCTCGGTTCAGAACGGTGCCCGCGAGCGCTAGCCGCTAACGAGCGCGATATGACGGCGTCGTCTCGCGTCGCCTTCTGAACCGGTTGCGAGCAGCTGCAATCTCGCCCAAAATTTCGTCGACACAGCGAGTATTAGAACTGCGACCGATAGCGCAGCGTGGAGCACGAGCCACAACTACGTCAAGTTGGTCACTGTCCCTCGACTACGCGCTCCTTTCGAGCGCTACGCTCGGGATGACAAGAGAAGGGCGCGAGCAACCAGGGCGAGGCGCAGATCGAAGCGAGACCGGTCGCGCTAAAGGGAGCCCGCGTTTGGCGGGCCGTAGTGTAATGCTCCCTTAGGGGGCGCGTAGCTCAGGGGGAGAGCGCCACATTGACACTGGCGTTCGCGTTACGATCGCTCACGCACGAAATTGGAAGAGCCTCGAGAAATCGAGGCTTTTTCTTTGTGCATGGTGAGCATAGTGCGCATCATGCGCACTATGGGCGCTCTTTCGACGGTACAAATCGGGGTACGTTTTGCGCGCCCTCCATGTGGCACTCCAAGAACAAAGACCTAAACCCGCGCGGGTCTCGTCGACATCACGCCGGCGTCGACTTCCGATCACTTCGCGAAGGCCGATATCGAACACGCGAACCCGAGGCAGGCGGATTCTCCGTCACCGTACCAGCGCTGCCCCGAAGTTGCAACACAGGGAGACGACGTCGACGAAGCGCTCGCCAATGCGCGCGAAGCGATCGAACTCAGTTTGTAAGTGCGTCGCGACGAGGGAGATCCGATACCTGAAGACGTTGATCCGGACGTTTGCTTCGTGGAATTGCGCCAGAAAGGCTCGCATTGACGAAGATGCATCAGATACCGAGCTCGTTAAAGTGCTTTACACTCGGTAAAGATGAAGTGTCTTTCTCCTGAGGAGTCTTCAGTAAACGGCTCGTATCCAAGCTTGCGCGACCCGAAGATCCGGCTAATCTCCCCGAGTCCTTCGCCATAGACTCGCGCTTGTTCCATAAGACCGAGAGCGTCGTCCACGGAAACAGGAGTGTAATAGAGCCGTTGGTTCCTCGTCGCGACGTTGAACACTCGCACGTAGGAAGAAATCGGTCCATTTCCCTTTGCGTTTGAAGCTCGGCCGGGATTGTATGTGCACGAGATGACATCCTTGTCATCTTGGGAGGTCGTAACGACCGCGTAGGCGCCTATATGGTTCGACGGATTGTTCGGATCAACGAGGACGAACCGCGTGAGAATGTCTTGGGCGACGGCTCGCGCATATTGGGCCTGAAGCCGGGCCTCGGTACTCTGCGCGCAACCACTTGCGAAAACCATGATTGCCGCAGCAAGGAAGACTGTCACAGACTTCATCGGGGACGTTTCCGGCTGAGCGATGATGGGTCCCCGTTCCGCCTATGATTCCAGGGTCTGTTAGGGTAGCGATTAGGGTCCGCGGCGGGAGCCCTTGTTTGGCGAGCCGTAGTATAATGCTCCCTTGGGGGCGCGTAGCTCAGGGGGAGAGCGCCACATTGACACTGGCGCTCAATTCACGATCGCTCCCGCACGAAATGGGAGAAGCCTCGAGAAATCGAGGCTTTTTCTTTGCGCATAATAGGCATAGTGCGCATGTTGCGCACTATGGGCGCTCATTCGAGGGTACGAATCGGGGTATGTTTGAGCGTCCTCAATGTGGCGCTCCATTCTTAGGAAAAACAATTTCCGTCTAATTTGATGGGCGAGCCCACAATAGGGCGAAGTGCCGGTCTTCTTCGTCGCCTGAAGGCTGTTCCGTGAAACCCAGGCGCTGCAACAACTTGATCGACGGCAGATTGCGCGCGTGTACGTCAGCGCAAAAGCGCGTCATGCCATGTGTTGTGAGCCCTGCCCTCGGACATGTGCCCGCGATACACCACAATTGGAACGTGGTAGTCGACAACGAGAGCAAAACGCAATCTCGATCGTTCCCATCCGTAGTTGTGCGAATGGACGATTTTCGCGATCCATGCGCGTTGCTCGCGAGTCAGCGGCGGCCCGTGGGACTTGAAAGCCGCGCTCACGGGATACGATCGGTGGAGTGGTCTGGGCGAAGCAGCAATCACTGACACGGCTGGCTGATATGTGGTGCTAACCGCTTTCGATGTTTCGTGCGCGCAGGCAACGAGCGCAATGACCATTAGCGTCCAAAGCCACCCAGAAAACGTGTGCACAAGCCTCGGCCCACGATCTCCCGAGATCATGCCTGAAGCAGTTCGCGCAAAAATGGATAACTTCGGTTGGTATTGGACCCGATCCGCAGCGGCTCTATGATATCGTGCGAGAATCCGAGCCCCCTTAGAGAGCGGTGTTCCACAAGCGCACCCTCATGATGACGCCATACCGACGTTAGGCACCGGATAGCTCGATTATTGACACAACACTCTCCCTGATTTGAAGCCAGTATAATCGGCGATCGAGGGGCCTGCGTTCTCGCGACCGTCAAAAGATCTCCGGCGAGCGCTAGCGTTTCAGCGACCGCGTGCGTCGCGAAGCGAGGATAACCGTGGGCTGGCATTAGATTCTCGCGCTTGATCGGATCCCACCAGACAAAGAAGTTTGGCATTCGCCCGAGCACCTTCGAAAACGCAGGCGTGACGATTCTCGAAAGTCCCATGATCCCAAGAAACGGGGAGATAGCCAAAACCTGCTCTACAGCGTGACGTTGCGCGACCCATGCGGCCAGCAATCCGCCGAGCGAAAAACCAACGACGCGAACGTTCTCTCCCAAATCGCGTGCGATTTCGAGAGCCTCACTGACGCTGACAATCGGGGCTTTTTCTCTGCGCATAATGGGCATAGCGCGCATCTTGCGCACTATGGGCGCTCATTCGAGGGTACGAATCAGGGTGCGTTTACGGACTGAAAATGTGGCGCTCTCGCTTGGAAGAAAGTCGATCATCGGGAGGTCCGTAACCGCGCTGACACAGGCGCCCAAATAAGCGGCTGTACCGACGTCTCCTGTCCAGAATGAGAACCACGGTATGTCTTTCGCCGCGCGTCGCCGCTCGATGCCTTCCAACGCGTGCATCGCGAAAGATCGTGCTCGGTCGAGCCATTTCCCGTCGCCGGTGCGGCGGTAGAGCTTCAGAAAAGACCAACCATTGCCAGCCGCGCCGTGGCAAAGCCCGGCATCATCTCGGGGAGGACCGGCCAACCAGATCAATTCGCCAGCTTGGAGAAGCAACTCATCAAAAAGCGAATCTAAGTCCAGTGGGATGGAGTTCAGCGCAACAATGAAGCCGGGCGCTCCATGACACCACTGGAGTCGCGGCGCATATCTCTCGACGGACGTGTTAGGCAAAGGTTCGACCCCGTAGATCTTGCGCCAGTTCACATATTCGCCGTCCGTATCCGCGAGATTCCGAGCGGTCTTAGCGACCTGACGGGTAAACTCAACAAAATCGACGTCCACTAAATCGCGGGCCGCTAGCACTGCTTGAGCCGTTCCAGCGAAACCATGCGCGGCACCGAGATACGCCGACCACTCTAGCCGGTAAATGTGTTGGACCCACAATCGGCAATCATCCGGAAACAACTCAAGGTCGCTTAAAAGATCCGCAGCGATTCGCGACGCAAGTTTGCGCCAACGCTCATCGCCGGTACGTTCATAAAGAAAACGAACCGCGTGCAAGTGACCCGGACTACCAGCGAACAACTCGCGGGCTTCGGGATCGACGTTGTTAGCCGCGTCTTCGTAGAACGTTTCCGCAGCTCCATCATCGCCTGCGTAGACCGCCGCTACCAAAGCCGGGCCGGCGATGCCGATCATGTAGGACCCTCTGGCAAATGGGTTGTGGTCAAGCTCCGCCTTCGCGCAACGATACGTCGTCGTCGCGGCGAGGCCGAGATCAAAGTCAACTGCGCCTGTGTAGTGTAGTGCGGCCAGGCCCATGATGACGCCGGCGGCACCATTGTACAGCGACGTTAAAGGACCGAGATCCGCACCGGAATCTTCGAAGTCATCGGGATGAGCCGGCCAGAGTTCCGCCTCGCTAAATGCATCAATGGCCTCACGCGCGATGGTTCGGGCTGCGTCGAGCGCCGCAGACTCATTCCACGGCGTAGTGGAGACTGGCTCATGCCGATTTGGCGACCACAACGTCAACGGCTTCAACCCAAGAGCGCCGTCTCGAGGCGACGACGTTCGTTTAGTAACTGTGCGAGATTACGATCGGCATGTTCAACACGGGACTTAACATTCATCAGTGATGTTCATCGCCGTCAATCGCCCGTCGGCGAACAGAAATGTCGTACGCTCGCCACACGGGGAGTACACTTGAGAATACCTGATAACTCGATAATATGACAACGTCCGCTGATGTAAGGCTCGCGCTACCGGACGGAGTGCTGCGCGACCGTATACTGCCTCAATTAGTGACGGCTCGTCGCCGAGTCGGATGCCGCTTTGAGTTCTAAGCGTGATCAGGGATCGCGTCGCGATTGTCTTTGGTGGAGCTTTCGCATTAGATGCAATAACGAGCTCATGCCACGAACAGCAACCCTCGTCGTAGTACGCAATGCGGTGCACAGGATCGTACACGGCATGGCCCTGTGGGGGCCCTGCGGAGCCGTATACGAAGTGGGTTCCGCGATAAACGCCGCGCATCCCCAAAAATGTCAGTGGACCAGAGCCCGCAGAATCGATGATCCGGTCACGGACCGTCGTCCTCGTCGCTAGCGATGGCGCAATCAGGACGTTCGGTACCAGAGGCAACCACTTCCCTATTGCCTCGCTACAGGCGTCACCGAAGTAAGGACGGCACATCGCATCCAAATCAGCGGAACGCGCGCTCGCACCTATGAGCGCAACGACCAGTGCCAGGATGCTAAAGCTTGCAACGTTCGCTCGTCTATTTGACGTAAACGGCATGTCGGTTTCCTTAATGCGCTGACTCGAGGACACTCTCCCGGTTAAGTGCGTTCGATCTCAGTGTCGACAGTACCGATCATCGTACGGACGCTTAAGTTCCCAGTGTCACGCAAGGCTTGGCTGGTATCCTATGGGAAGCACCCCGTAACGGACTGTGAGGGTTTTCATGAAGACACTCTTACGCAGCGTGTCATTGTGGTGTGTTGTTGCCGCCGTCGCCGCGGTCCATGCGACATCGTTTGCGGATGAAGCCTCGCCGACGCCGAGCGCCGCAACATCACCGGCGTTTTCATCAGGCGGCCAACTCGCACCCGTACACATCATTACTTGTCGCTTGGACTATCAAGTCGGTGGCATGTTCGGCCTGCTCGGAAAAAATTCGGGCGCGCTAACGATCAGCTTTACAAACGAGAGCAACAAGCAAATCGATGTGGCACGCTTCGCAATCGATCTCGAAGGGAAGACAGCGTCGATTCGGGACGTCGGCAAGTTTGCGCCCGGAATAACCGTCAATCATAACTTCAAGGATTTTGCGGGTAACATGCAGTGGGTTTTTTCGCGTCAGCCGCAGCCGACATGCCAGGTTACCTTCGTCAAGTTCGACGACGGCACGGTCTGGGGCGAAACTGGCGAACCACTCCCCGAAATCAGCCCTGTTGCCTCACCCTCGCCGAGTGCAAGCCCGTAAGACCGGATGCGCTTCGCGGGGGCTCTTCTTCTCATCGTGATCGTCAGCTGCGCGCGGCCCGCGCTTGGCGATCAAAGAGTGTCGCCCGTACAGATCGATCTCTGCAGACTTAGCTACGTCAACATTCCCGGGAGCGCCTTATTAGGACTCGCTGGCGCTGTCCTCGATCTTGCCAAAGAGAGCGGCCCGCTCGTCATCAAGTTTACAAACGAAGACGACAAGGCCGTCACGAGCGTTCGCTTCGCGATCAAACTCGACCAACACTGGATTTCCATTACTGACTCTGGAACATTCAGCCCGGGTGTTACAGTCGATCATCAATTTCGGAACATGCGCGATCTTCACTTTGTGATATCGCGCGAAGCCCAACCCAAATGCTAGGTCACGTTAGTGCAATACGCCGACGGTACGCATTGGGGTCAACTTGCCGACCCCGTACCATCACCGTTGCCGACGGCATCGCCCGCCTGATGAAGAGAGCAGAGGCACCATCCGTCGGTCTTCCGCCTGCCGCAACGCGGATCATCAGGATCGTGCGCTCTTTTGTTTGGCTGGCGGCTGTCGGCTCAGCAGCTGCGCTTCTACATTTCCATTGGTTGGCATCACTGCTCATTTTGTTCATCACCTCGGCACTCATGTCGCGGCGACTTTACTTGGGATTCTATTCGGTTCGACTTCCCAGCTTCGACGAACTCGTCAAAGGCGAGGTCTTGAGCGGCGCTAGCGAAGCGGAAGCAATAAAGCATGTATCACAGGGAGAAATTTCGTCTGAGATATTACGCGGAATAGCGAGCGTCGCGTTGAACGTCGGGCTTGTTACGACACTATACGATCCCGGCGTGGAGCGACTCGTAACCGCTTGGTTCGAATCGAGCATGAAACACAGCGCGCTCTGGATCGTTGGTGCTGGTGCCTTCTTCATATTGTTGCCGTACGTCGTCTTAGTCGCGGATCGGCATACGCGAGAAACGCTGTTCACCACGCGTCGGAAGATCAAGCAGTGAGGCGCTGCCGTGGGCTACGACAGTGTCGACACCTCCCGACGCAAATCGAAAACCAGCAACAGCGTAAGGCCGCGTCTCTGAGTATTCTATAAGGTTCATGCGCTACGCTGGTGGCCGGGGGCGATCTCTTGCCACAGAACACGCCGGGTTCGAAGCATCCGCTGAACACCGATATGGTGCTCGCGTATTCGAAGCGCTTTTTGTTATACGGCTTCGCCATCTCGCTGCTCGTGCACGGAACTCTCGGACCGCTCATCGAGTGGAAGCCACAAGCGCTCGGAACGCCAGAACCTCTGGAATCCGTGAGTATCACGACCATGCCTCACACGCCGGAGCCGACTCCGGTCCCCACTCAGAGCTCGACGCCATCGCCGGCGACGCCGCGGCCACACAAGGTTGCGCAATTCGTCCCCCGCCTACCGAAGACGTCAGCCGAAAAGGGCGACAGTGAGTCCGAGCATAGTTACTCAAATACCGTTGGGTCGCCTGAGGGAATCCCGCAGGCCAATGCTGACACCGGTCCGCCGGCAACGCTCGCGCCTACACTCGCGCCAACGCCGATGAAGCCCGCGTGTGCTGTGCCTAAGGCTCCGGCGGCGGCAACTTATAAAGCTACACCCGAAATGCCCGAGATCGCACGTCAAGCGGGCGCAAGCGGCACGGCGCAGATCCTGGTTAACTTGGACGATAGCGGCCGTGTCGTTTCTGCATCCGTCTACACGTCTACGCGAAACAGCGCGCTTGACAACGCCGCGCTCCAAGCCGCGCAGCAGTCGAGGTACTCGCCCGCTCGACAATTGCGCGAAAACTGCAGGAAGCTATCTCTATATCGTCACGTTCGAGAACCAATAGGCGCGTTACGCGCAGCTCGTTTCGAGGACCCGCGTTGAGCTACTCGCCGGAAGATCTTGCTACGCACCACCCAACGACGTAGCTTCCACCGCCAGTGCAAGCTACGATCGCACGAGCTTTTCCGTCGACACTTTACTAGGCGGAAGATCGTCATTCGATCGTGGTAATATTACGAAAAGACGGTGACGTGCGAAATTCCACGGAGGGTACTGATGTTCCGATTTGCCGTTGGTCTCGCGGTTCTCGCAATCACTCAAACGCTCGCGGTCGCGTCAGCTTCTAGCGTTCCGCTAACATGGATGGGACTAACGCTCGGGCAGACTCAAGCGGACGTTCTGTCAACAAAAGGCGAGACCGGCTTTACGTCGGGACCGGCCATCGATTCGATAACATACATTTTGTACAACATCCATGACGCGTCGGGCGTGCTTGCAGTGCGCTTCCACGCCGGTCGCGTTTCCTCCATTGCGCTAGGACGGTCAATCCGAGGCGGCGGAGCTCCTTCTGACGGAGATCCACATGGAATCACGTTGGCAATGTCGCGCAGCGACGTTGCAGCCAAGCTCGGCAAGGGCAGCATGGCATCGGCCAATGGCTTCGATACCTACGAATATATGACGCCCGATGGCCTTACGTGGCGATACTCGTTTCGAGGAGAGACGATGCAATGGATCTATGTGGCGTTATCGAATGCGATGATCGAGGCGCTGCCCCGTGCGCCAACCTTTAAATTGCACGCGGGCACATCATTCGATGACGCGCTGGTCGATGGCGCCGCAGACGATCCGAGTGGAGTGGCAAACGAGGGCTTTTATTTGCATAGTCAACGCTGCCCCAGCGGGCCCTGGCAAGAAACGAAACAGGCGCTTGTAAAACATAACAACCGGCAATACGATGTACCACGTTATCGTGCTCAGATGGAACGACGAGACTACTGTACGTCGACATCACCTCCTTTTTTGGAAAATTCTGATAGCGACCCCAGCTCGAAGTCGAGCACCGGCAGCGATGGTCCAGAGTTAGCGCTGTCCCTCGACTTCGCTCGGGATGACAGCCGAGGAGCGTAACAGCGTAACTGACCAAGCTTGAGGCCGAACTCCGACGCCATCGGAGCGACCTCACCGGAGGCGCCCGGCCCTCGACGGGAGCCAGCACTAGAGGGCCCGTAGTATAATGCTCTCTCAGGGGCGCGTAGCTCAGGGGGAGAGCGCCACATTGACACTGTGGAGGTCATAGGTTCGAAACCTATCGTGCCCACCATATCTGATACGACGCCCGCTGGGCGTCGTATCTTCTTAAGAGCATCATGATAGCATCGGAACGCGCGGAAGATCTTCAAAAGCTGCGGCACACGGCGGCGCACGTACTCGCGTACGCCGTACAAGATCTCTTTCCGGAAGCAAAGCCAACGATCGGACCCGCGATCGAAAACGGCTTCTACTACGACTTCGATCGTAAGGAGCCGTTCACACCGGCCGATCTCGAACGGCTCGAAGTCCGCATGCGCGAGATCGTCACCGCCAACTACGAGATGACGGGCCGTGAAGTGTCGCGCGCCGGCGCGATCGAGCACTTCAAGAGCAACCCGTACAAAGTCGAGCTTGCAAGCGACATCCCGGAAGGCGAGCCAATCACGCTCTACACGATCGGCGAGTTCACCGATCTGTGCCGCGGCGGACACGCGCATCGCACGGGTGAGATTCGCGCGCTCAAACTGCTGAGCGTCGCAGGCGCCTACTGGCATGGCGACGAGCACAAGCCGCAACTGCAGCGCATCTACGGCACGGCATTTCCGGAACAATCCGAGCTCGATGCATATGTCGAGTTTCTCGCCGAAGCCGAACGCCGCGATCACCGCAAACTCGGCCGCGACCTCGGTCTCTTTTCCCTTGAAGAGGACGCCGGCGGTGGCCTTGTCTTCTGGCATCCGAACGGCACGATCGTCCGCGGCATCGTCGAGAACTTCATCCGCGAAGGCCTTCGCGAGCGCGGCTACAAGCCGGTCGTCACCCCGCATATCGTCCACGAGAAGCTCTACGAGATCTCAGGACACCTCGAAAACTTCTCTGCATCGATGTTCGGGCCGATTGAAGTCGAGGGGCAACGCTTCCGCCTCAAGCCGATGAACTGTCCCGGCCATATTCTCATCTATCGCAGCGAGCTGCACTCGTATCGCGACCTCCCGCTGCGTTTCTCGGAATTCGGCACGGTTTATCGTTTCGAGCGCAGCGGCACGCTGCACGGACTAACGCGCGTGCGCGGTTTCACGCAAGACGACGCGCATCTTTTCTGCACGCCCGAGCAGTTGCAGTACGAATTCGAACAAACCGTCGAAGAGGCGCTGCGCCTGATGCGAGCGTTCAATTTCGATGACTTCGAATATTTTCTCTCGACCCGCGAACAGCGCGGCGAGACGGACGAGATCGCCGAGGCTGCGATCCGTGCCGCACTCGAGAAGTACAATCTGCCATATCAAGTCGATGAAGGCGGCGGTGCATTCTACGGACCGAAGCTCGACATCAACCTGCACGATGCAATCGGGCGCAAGTGGCAGCTCGGAACCGTGCAAGTCGATTTCGTGCTGCCCGAACGCTTCGATCTAAAGTATCGCGGCAACGACGGCAAAGATCATCGCCCGGTTATGATCCATCGCGCGCTCGCGGGATCGATGGAACGCTTCTTCGGCGTGCTCATCGAGCATTTCGGCGGAGCATTTCCCGTCTGGCTCGCGCCGGTTCAAGCCATCATCGTTCCGGTCAGCGATCAACAGCTCGATTACGCGTACGAGATTCGCGATCAATTACGCGAGCGCGGCTTCCGTGTCGAGGCCGATTCATCAAATGAAAAGCTTGGCTACAAGATCCGGCACTGGAAGATGCAAAAGTTGCCGTACATCATCGTTGTCGGAAAGAGCGAGCTTGCAGATCGTACCGTCAGCGTCAACGAACGCGGATTGCCCGACGGCGAAAAGCGCGCGCCCATACCGGTCGCGGCTTTCGCCGACGAGCTAACTACCCGCGTTAACCAGAAGAACTAACGAACTACATAGGAAGATGACGTAGAACGATAACCTTGTCGGCGTGACGTGCGCCGAGTACGCTTTGGTCGTAGAGAACTTCGACCGGCGTACCAACGTGCAAGAACGACATCTGATACGTCGTCTTACCGTCGTCCGACCAAATGTTCTTCCACTTCGGCAGAATCAGGAAGCTAAGTATCTGTCCGGACTTGCTTTGAACCTTGAGATTGTTGCTGGAAACGTGCACGATGCGCCCATAGAATGTACTGTCATCTTTTGCAAACGCCGGCGATGCGACGGCAAGCACAAGGGCGACAGCGGATAGGATTCTACGCATTAATGCTCCTCTCTGTCAGAGAGGACGATTCCCAGGACCCCTAGAGTTTCAAACTTACGGTGACGGTTTTCGACCGGGTGAAGCTGTGCAGCATCCCGTCCAAGGCGAATTCCTTGCCTATCCCGCTCTCCTTGAAGCCCCCATACGGCTGGCCCGCAAACTGGCCGAAGCCCTGATTGAGCTGGACGAAGCCGGAATCGATGGCGTGGCAGGTCCGCAGACCTTTTCCCACGTCGTGCGTCCAAACGAAGCCTGCGAGGCCGTAGTGGCTGTCGTTTGCCATCCGAACGACGTCGTCTTCGGTGCGCCACGGAATCGCGACGAGCACCGGCCCGAAGATTTCCTCGCGCGCGATCCGCCACTCGTTCTGTGCGTGTCCGAAAATCGTGGGCTCGACGAAATAGCCTTGTGAGAGCGGCCCGTCTGACGGCGGCTTCCCACCGGTGAGCAGTTTTGCTTCCTTTTGATTCAAGCCATCTTGGATGTATGCGCAGACCTTGTCGAACTGCTTGCGATTGATGATCGAACCCATGTCGGTTTCTTCCGCAAGCGGATCGCCGACTTTAAGCGTGCGTACTTTCGCGGTCAGCTTCTCCAAGAACGAATCGAAGATCGACTCGTGAAGAAAGAGCCGCGAACCCGCCGTGCATGACTGGCCTTGACGCGTAAAACGCATCGCGGTTATGACGCCCTCGACGACGACAGCTTCATCCGCGTCCGCAAAGACGATGTTCGGGCTCTTGCCGCCGAGCTCGAGCGAAACCGGCACGATCCGATCGCTCGCGGCGCGCATGATCGATTTACCGACTACCGTCGAGCCCGTGAACGACAGTTTGTCTACGTCCGGATGCTGCGCGAGCGGCGCGCCTGCTTCTGCACCGATGCCGGTGATGACGTTGACGACGCCCTTCGGCAAGACTTCATCGCAGATTTTCGCGACCTCGAGCATCGCGAGCGGCGCGTCTTCTGCAGCCTTGAGCACGATCGTGTTACCGGCGCCGATCGCCATCGCGAGCTTCATCGATCCAAGAATGACCGGCGAGTTCCACGGGATGATCGCACCGACGACACCGTACGGCTCGCGACGGGTGTAGCACAACATCTCATCGGTGAGCGGAATCGTCTCGCCCTTGAGCTCGCTGCACAGGCCGCCAAAATACCGGAAGAGATCCGCGGAATTTTTTGCCTCGGGGCGTGATTGGGTACGCAACGCATTACCGGTCTCGAGTGCGATGACGCGCCCGATTTCTTCGGCGCGTGCGTCGAATTTCTCGGCGATCGTGAGCAACAGGCGTCCGCGCTCGCGTGCGGCGGTCTTCTTCCATGCGGGGAAAGCGGCGCGAGCAGCGCGCACAGCGCGGTCGACGTCGGCTGCCCGACCCCGTGGGACGCGCGCAATCGGCTCTTTCTTTGCGGGGTTTTCAACCTCGATCATCTCTGATGCGACGCTCTCAACCCACTCGCCGCCAATCAACATGGGCACCATACGAATCCCGGTCTCAATCATGTTGGCCAGCATACCGTACGCAGGTGGCCTGTCCCCGCCAAGGGATAGGACGCCCCCCCAGAGCAGTACGGTTTTCAAGAGGAACTATGGAACCGGCTCTGACCCAGAAAACGTGCACCCCTTGTCGGGGCGGCGTGCAACCACTCGGTCACGACGAAGCAGAACGATTGCGCGCACAAGCACCAGACTGGGCGCTCCTCGACGATAGTCATCGGATCGAGCGTACATTTCGTTTCGAAAACTTCGTCCAATCTCTAGCGTTCGTCAACAAGATCGGCGAGCTCGCGGAACGCGAGGGTCATCATCCCGACATAACCTTCGGCTGGGGTTATGCGACCGTATCGTTGTACACGCACAAGATCAAGGGATTGCATGAGAACGATTTCATCATGGCCGTGAAGATCGACGGCCTCGCATGAGACTCTACTTCCTGCGGCACGGTCAAGCCGGTGAGCGGGAGGATTGGCACGGAGACGATTTCGACCGGCCGCTCACGACCGACGGCATCAAACGAATGGAACGTGAAGCAGACACCATGGCTGAGCTCGACTTAGAGGTCGAAGCTATCGTCACGAGCCCGCTCGTTCGCGCGCGACAAACCGGCGAGATCGTTGCCAAGCGTCTGAAGCTGCGCAAGAGCCTCGTTGAAGACGAGAATCTTGGGCTCGAGTTCAACGTGCAGCGTCTCTTGCAAATCTTGGAGCACTATCCGAAAGCCGCTGCGATCATGCTCGTTGGACACGACCCGAGCATGAGCCGCACGATCGGTCAGCTCATCGGCGGCGCCCGGATCGATTTCAAGAAGGGTGCACTTGCATACGTCGAGATCATCGACGCGAGCGCGCCTGCAGCCGAGCTTGTCTGGCTGATCCCTCCGCGCGTTCTTTCGCGCTAAGACTATGCTGCTGCTCGGGATCGAAACGTCGTGCGACGATACGGCGACGGCAGTCGTCCGCGACGGGACGGCCGTGCTCTCAAACGTCTCCACGAATCAGGACGAATTTCACGCGCGTTATGGCGGGATCGTCCCCGAGATTGCAAGCCGCCGGCACACCGCGCTTCTTTCGGCCGCAATTGAAGACGCGCTGGATCGCGCGAAGACGTCGCTCGCCGACCTCGACGGAATAGCGGTAACCGCCGGGCCTGGCTTGATCGGAAGCCTGGCCGTCGGCGTTGCCGCTGCCAAAGCGCTCGCATTCGGAATCGACAAGCCGCTCTACGGCGTCAACCATTTGCACGGCCACATCTTCGCAGCGTTTCTCGATGACGGCATCGCGCCGCGCTATCCATTTCTCGCTCTGCTCGTCTCGGGCGGCCACTCGCAGCTCGTTGCGGTCGAGAGTCCGCTCGAAATGCGCATTCTCGGCAAGACGCGGGACGACGCCGCGGGTGAGGCCTTCGACAAAACCGCGCGGCTGCTCGGACTTCCGTATCCCGGCGGCCCGCAGCTCGACGCGCTCGCGCGCGACGGCGATCCGAACGCGATTCGCTTTCCACGGCATCGCCCCGATCCGGGGACGCTCGATCTCTCGTTTTCGGGATTGAAGACGTCGGTGCGCTACTTTCTGGAATCGGAGCGCGGGAAAGGCGCGCGACCCGCCGACGTCGCAGCGTCGTTTCAAGCCGCCGTCGTCGACATCTTGATCGATCGCCTGGATCGTGTCATCTCGCAGGAACGTTTCGAGCTTGCCGTACTGTCCGGCGGCGTCGCGGCGAACTCCGCGTTGCAGCGCGCGTTCCGAGCGTGGGGCGAACGCAACGGCGTCCCAACCGTCGTTCCGCCGCTGCGTTACTGCACCGACAATGCGGCCATGATTGCAGCCGCCGCAGATCGCCAGGGCGCCGCCGTGCGCAGCGATCCTGAAACGCTCGGCGCAGATCCGAATCTTCCGTTTATCTTTCCGCGAAGATCCGTCGAATAGCGCCAAGGAGAATCTTGTGCTCGAAGGGATGCAGTGCCGCAAGTGCGGTTGCTTCGTCCTCTTCGACGAGCGGCAGCGGTGCACGCATCAGAACTGCGCCGCGATCCACGTCGTGCGTCACGTAATGCGCGGTTGCACCGTACCAAGGAGACTTCGCCTGCAGGGCGTCGCGAATCGCATGAGCGCCGCGAAACGCCGGAATGACGGCACCATCGGGCATCGTAATTTCTTCTGCGCTCACGTCGTGCGGCAGGAACGCGGGATGAATGTTGAGCGCTTGCGGTAAGCGCGTAAAGAAATCTGGTGAGACCAGATGCATCCATCCAAGCATCAAAATCAATTCGGGCTTCGTTCGCTCGATGACCTCGATCAATTCGGCGTCGTAGCGCTCGCGAGAGGTCGCCTTGCGGTCCCACATGTGCACGTGAACCGGAATCTCCGCCTTCTTCGCGCGTTCGATCGCAAACGCGTCGGAACGATTGACGACGAGCGCTTCAACATCGATGCCGAGACCTTCGGGAAGTGCATCGACCACGGCTTGGAAATTCGTGCCGTTGCCCGACGCCATAACGGTCGTTCGCAGGCTACGCAAATCGCGGTCCATCGAGACACGCCCGACGACTTTCCCGCCGGTGGCTCTCTCGAAGAGATCGTAGAGCGGCTCGGTAACGGCGCCGATCAACGCGTGGCGATAACCAAGCTCGCGCATTTTTCCGAGCGCGATTGAGATCAGCTCCGGTTGCAGCCGCTCGCGCTGGTGCGCTTGCATGATCCCGACCGGACCGAAAAACCCGACGTCGGGACGATTCTGCCATTCGCGCAACCAATAGAATCGTAGGCCGTGCGCACCATATGCTGCAAAACCCACAGGCGCGTCGTCGCCGTCGTGCGTCATGATCGTCGCAGATCCGGTGGCGACCTCGCTCGACCACGATCCGTTGAACACCAGATCGATCCACGAAAGGTATCGCTCGCCGACCGTTGGCGCGTCGATCATGTTGTAACCGCGTTCGCGCACGCGCGCGAACGCGTTTTGAGTTGCGTGTTCGGAGAAACGCTCGTCGAGGTCGACTAAGAGATTGACGAACTCGCGGGAGGGGTCGTTAGCGCTCACGGGCGGGATGCACCACGACCGCAGGCTCACCCTCGCCTCGCGCTTCAATCCACCCCGCGACGAACGCGCCCGGCGCAGCCGCCAGCGCTTTCGGCGCTTCACTGAGCGCAACAGTCAGCGTGTATCCGATCCCCATGTTGAAGGTGCGATAGCGATCTTCATGACTAAGCTCGCCACGTCGCACCAGTTCACGCATCAAAGGTGGAACTTGCCAGCGTGTTTGTTCGAAGATCGCTTTACACGACGCGGGTAACGTTCGCGGAACATTCTCGAGCAGACCGCCGCCCGTTATGTGCGACATCGCCTTCACGTGCGCGACGGCGCGAATTGCGTTAACGGCTTGTAGATACGACGGATGCGGCGCGAGCAGCGCGTCAGCGAACGTCACGCCGGCATCCGGCAATAGGGCGCCCCACTCGTCTTCCGGCACCAGCGTCCGCGCCAAGGAGTACCCGTTTGTATGCAAGCCGATCGCAGGCAGCGCGATGATCGCGTCGCCGGCTGTAACGCTATCGGTGCGTGGTAGATCGGCCAGACGCACTATGCCGACGATCGTCCCGGCAAGATCGAATTCGCCGGGCTTGTAGAGTCCCGGCATTTCGGCGGTCTCGCCGCCGAGCAGCGCCGTCTGGTTCTCGCGGCAGGCATTGTGTATGCCGGCTACGATCTCAGCCGCCATTTCCGGAATGAGCTTGCCGACTGCGACATAGTCAAGAAAAAACAGCGGCGTCGCGTTTGCGACCAAAATGTCGTTAACGCAATGATTGACCAAATCGGCGCCAACGGAATTGTAACGCCGCAACAGTGCGGCGATGAGGATCTTCGTCCCGACTCCGTCCGTTGACGCAACGAGCGCCTGCTCTGGGTCACCGGGTAGGCGAAAGAGCCCGTTAAATGCGCCCAGCTCCCCGATCTGATCGGGGTGCTTCCAGCCTCCCGTCAGCTGCTTATAGAGCGAAACCGCAGCGTTCCCGGCGGAGATATCCACGCCCGCCGCGGCGTACGCATCAGTCGCGCGATCCATCAGCCAGGGCTTCGCTTCGACCGGCACAAACGACTGCCGCATGCAAGTAACGGTTTCGGGTGACCTGGCGCGGAGCGTTTCCTCCGGTGCCCTTGTGGTCCCAGTCTTCTCCGATAAAAAACTCGAAGGCGCAGCCGCCGACGTCGATCCGAAGCTCGGCGGCGTCATCGCTGCAGCGCTCGCCGACGGCGAGCATCAAGGCAAAAACAACGAAGTCGCGCTCTTCCATACGTCCGGTACAACCGATTTGGGCGTGCGTCGCGTTCTTGTCGTCGGTCTCGGCGAACGCAGCAAATTCCAGCCTTGGCAGCTCGCGCATTACGCGGGCACCGCGGTTCGCTACCTCGGCAAACGCAACGTGCACGACATCGCGATCACGCTTCCCTACGAAGTCAAAGATGCTGCGATGGCGGCTTCTTTTCTGGTCGAGGGCGCATTCGTTGCGACGATCGATACAACGATCTACCGCAAGGAACAAGAGCGTCCGATCGACGTCCGCAATCTCACAATCGTCGCTGGCGCGCTCGACCGCAATGCGCTCACTACGGGCGCAAAGCACGGACAGATCATCGGCAAGTCCGTGAACTTCACGCGACGCCTGGCGCTCACGCCAGGCAACGACATGACGCCGCGCGTGCTCTCCGATCGCGCCGAAGAGATCGCCAAGAAAAACGATCTCGGGTTCGATTCGCTCGACGAGGACCGGATGAAAGATCTCGGCATGGGCGCACTGCTCGGCGTCTCGCAAGGCAGCTCGCAGCCCGCACGCTTGATCGTGCTAACGTACGATGGGGATCCGAGTTCCAAAGAACGTATCGCCCTCGTCGGCAAAGGCATCACGTTCGACAGCGGCGGCATCTCACTCAAGCCTCCCGACAACATGCACGAGATGAAATACGACATGAGCGGCGGTGCGGCTGTAATCGGCGCGATGCGCGCGATCGGCAAGCTGCGTCCGAAGATCAATGTCATCGGTCTCGTTCCGGCAAGCGAAAATCTGCCTGGACCTGACGCAACCAAACCGGGCGACGTCCATCGCGCGATGAACGGAAAGACGATCGAGATCATCAACACCGATGCCGAGGGCCGATTGGTCCTCGCAGATGCGCTTGCATATGCGACGATGAAGCTCGGCGCAACCCGCCTTATCGATTGCGCCACGTTGACGGGCGCAATGGTGATCTCGCTTGGCCATGCGGCTGCGGGAGCGATCAGCAACGATGACGAGTTCGTCGATTCGTTCCTTGAAGTTGCAAACACCACAGGCGAGCGTTATTGGCGTCTTCCGTTGTACGACGATTACCTCACCGCAACGAAGAGCGAGATCGCCGATCTGAAGAATACCGGCGGTCGCCCGGCAGGGAGCCTTACGGCGGCCGCGTTCTTGCGCGAGTTCGTCGACGGCAAGCCGTGGATACATCTCGACATCGCCGGCACGGCGTACACGGACAAAGACCAAGCGTTTCAAGCCAAAGGTCCGACCGGGCTTCCGTTACGTGCGCTCGTTGCGTTCGTTGAAGCCGCTGCAACCGCAAGCGCGCCGAAAGAACCGGCGTTCGAACAAATCCCCATTTCCGTTTAACCGGTCGCTCGCCCAGGGTAGAAGCCTGGTTGGCCTTGGGCGGCCAGAATCGGAATTTTAAACCCCCTCTAACGTGACCCGCCGCCCTTTGCGCTGCGGGTCACGTTTCTTCATACCAGCAGAGAGGGGAAAGGGATAACAATGCGGTTACTAGCTAGACTTCTCAGCTTCGGAACGGCGGCGGCGCTCGTCTCCGGCGCATTACTTGCGCTGCCAACTGCCGTCTCCGCGCAACAAGCGCCTGATGTCGCGTACGTCAGCAACATGTCCGGAAACGTCGCGATCACGCGCGGCGACTCGGGTAACGCCGAAGCAGCGGCGATCAATGCGCCGCTGATGGTGGGCGACTACCTTTCCACTGATGGGAGCGCACGCTCCGAAGTCCAATTCGATTCCGGTCACGTCTTGCGCGTCGCTCCGAATACGCAAGTCCGATTCGACGAAATGGACGGGAACGGTGACTCCGTACAACTCGCATCGGGTTCCGTCGGGGTCGGTATCGTTCGACCGATGGGAACGTACGAGCAAGTTGAAACGCCGTCCGTTACCGTCCGTCCACGCGAGATGGGATTTTATCGCGTCGACGTCAACTCGCAAGGCGTAACGTCAATCACGGTACGCTCCGGCGACGCCGCCATTCTCTTGCCGCAAGGCGCGCAACAGCTCACACCCGGCAGTACGATGGAAGTGTGGGGCGACCCGAGCAATCCGCAGTATCGCTTCGTGGGACCGGTTGCGTCGAATTCGTTCGATCAGTGGAACGTCGCGCGCGATGACTCATTCCAGCAAACCGCATACCAAGACGTTCCGAGCTGGATGCCCGGCGCATACGATCTTTCCGGCTATGGTTCGTGGCAGCAGTATCCGGGATACGGCAATGTCTGGATTCCGAATGACGTCGCCGCAAACTGGACGCCGTATTCTAGCGGCCGTTGGGTTTGGGAACCGTACTACGGTTGGACCTGGGTCGACAACGATCCATGGGGTTACGCGCCGTTCCATTACGGGCGCTGGTTCTTCGACAACAACGCAAACCACTGGGCATGGGTCCCTGGCCCAGCCGCCGCTCCCGTGCAGACCTGGTCACCGGCACTCGTTGCCTTCATCGGTTTCAATTCCGGCGGCTTTAACTTCGGTTTGAACCTCGTCGACAACGTTGGCTGGGTACCACTCGCACCGTCTGAGCCGATTTATCCGTGGTGGGGCAACTCGGCCTACGGCAACTACAACGTCGCCTACAACGCGTACTCGCCAACGTACTACCGCAACGCCCGTTATGGCGGTGGACGCGCACTCCGCTGGGTTGGACGCGCCAACTTCGCAAGCGGTCGTTACACGAGCTTCCAATCCGTTCCGAGTCGTTACTACGCACACGCCGCGATCGTTCGCCGCGCACTTCCGATCGCACCGGAAACGTCAGCGATGCGTTACTCGGCTCGCACGACTGCGGTCCATCCGGCGCAAACACGAACGTTCCACGCGTTCCGCACCACGCCGCATGCTCCGGCAACGTTCGCGCAGCAACGTAAGCAAGTCGTGAGCTACCAAAGTCACGTCCACATCACGGCTACGCACACGGCACCACGACCAATCGCGGCGCCAGCGCAGCACTTCACGGCCCCGCAGCGTCACACCGCTCCGGCGCAACACGCAGCTCCGCAAGCGCAGCACTTCACGGCTCCGCAGCGTCACGCCGCTCCGGCGCAACACGCAGCTCCACAAGCACAGCACTTCACGGCTCCGCAGCGTCACGCCGCTCCGGCGCAACACGCAGCTCCACAAGCACAGCACTTCACGGCCCCGCAGCGTCACGCCGCTCCGGCGCAACACGCAGCACCGGCTGCTCCCGTGCGCCACTACACTGCTCCGGTCCAGCATGCGGCACCGCAAGTGCACCATGCAGCTCCGGCTGCTCCCGTGCGCCACTACACTGCTCCTGTTCATCATGCAGCACCGCAAGTGCAACACGTAGCGCCGGCACCAGTGCAGCATGTAGCGCCGCATTACGCCGCGCCGCCGGTTCAGCGACCTGCGCCGGTACGACCGGTTCCGCACTACGCGCCTCCGGCTCCGGTGCAACACTATGCAGCACCGGTGCAACACGCAGCGCCTGCACCCCGCGTAGCTCCGGTTCAGCATGCGGCGCCTGCAGCGCGGCCGGCTCCGGCGCATCACGCTCCGCCGAAGCAACAGGATCAGAACAAGTAGTTAGGTCTTGGGTAGCTCGTAATCGGCCCAGGTTTCGAGAAGCCGCATGACCGCAGAAAAGTCCGCGTCCTCGCCAAGCTGAGATTTCGCAAGCATCCAATTCTCCTCAGCCTGGGCGAGGACCGGAGCCGGGACGTCGAGCTCGCGCGCAAGCCGCGCAGCGATCGAGACGTCCTTCGATATGAGACGCATGCTGAAGCCGTAATCAAAGGTCCGTGGCAACACGCTCATGACGATCTTCGTATCGAGCGCGTTCGTTTGTCCGGAGCTCGTTTTGATCACGTCGACCATCGTCTGCAAATCAAGCCCGGCTTTCGCACCGATCAAGAGCGCTTCGCATGTCGCCCACAACGACACGCCCGAGAGAAAGTTGTTGAGCGCTTTGAGCGTGTGCCCGCTGCCGACCGGACCGACGTGCCGAATGTTGTTGCACATCAACGCTAAGAGTGGGCGATAGCGCTCGAAGAGCTTCTCGTCGCCGCCGACCATCGTCGTCAGTTTCGCACCCTTCGCGCCTCGTACGCCGCCGCTTACCGGTGCGTCGATGAGCGGAATGCCCATATCTTGGAGCTCGGCCGCCAGCCGTTTCGTCGCGGTCGGTGCGGCGCTGGTCATCTCGATAACGATCGCACGCTTGCGTTTCCCGATGGCTCCGCCGCTTCCGAGCAACGCTTCGCGAACGTGTTTGTCGGTTGGCAGAATCGTGATGACGACCTCGCCCGGAAGATCGGCCGCACTCGTCGCCGTCGGCACGCCACGCGCCGCAAAGGGCTCGAGCGCGCGCTCTGAGAGATCCGCGACCGCGAGCTGCACGCCGGCATCGAGCAGATGCGTTGCCATCGGGCCGCCCATGTTCCCGGTCCCGATGAAAAGAACGCTCTCGCCGGTTAGACTCATTTCACGCCGTCAACCGGCCAAAATCCGTACAGTGCGCGTCCCGCTTCGAGATCCCAAAACCGCGTGGCGTTGTCGCCCACGCCGTAAACGACGCCGTAGGGAACGTTGCTGACGATGATCGCGCGCACGAGCCGCGCCAAATCTCGATGCGACATCCAGATCGCACGCATCCGGCGGCGTTTGTTTTCATCGCTGATGTTCAGCCACGTCGCTTCGTTCTTTACGTCGCCCGGCGTCGGCGTGTCTTCCGTACGTATGCCGCCGATGCGAAGACATGCCACGTGCATTCCGTACTCGTCCGAATAATAGCGGCCGAGATTCTCGCCGAAGCACTTCCATACGCCGTAGAGACCGTCGGGGCGGAACGGAACGTCATTCGTCAAAAGCGTTCCGCTCGCAGCCTCGTAGACGCCCGGCGCAAGATCGACTTCGTACATGCCGACCGCGTGATTCGAGCTAGCAAAGATCACGCGTTTGCAACCAGCCCTGCGCGCTGCTTCGAAAGCGTTATACGTGCCTTCCAGGTTTTCGCGCGTCTCGTCCCACGAGGCTTTTACTTTGACGACGCCTGCCAAGTGAATAAGCGTCTCACAACCTCTGACCGCCCGCTCCAGCTCCTCGAGTTTCAGCACGTCGACCGGTGATGGGCCTACAATGTCGATGCGCACGACATCATTGTCGCGCGACAAATCCTCGCACAAGCGGGTGCCGATGGTACCCGCCGCGCCAGTGACCGCAAGCTTCATACCGCGGTCAGTTCAGGAATCCGCGGATACTTCCCGTTGAGGCAACCGAGACAAAACTCGCCGCTGGTACGGCCCGTCGCAGAGACGAGTCCTTCGATGCTTAGGTAGCACAACGAATCCGCGCCGATCTTCTGACGGATCTGTTCGACGGTCAGATTTGCTGCGATCAACTCCTCGTGCGTCGCCATGTCGACGCCGAGATAACACGGGTTGATGATCGGTGGCGACGTTACGCGTACGTGTACTTCGGTGGCGCCCGCATCACGCAGCAACTTGACGATGCGCGGCGTCGTCGTTGCACGCACGATCGAATCGTCGACCACGACGACACGTTGGCCCTGCAAGTTCTCCAAGATCGGATTGAACTTCAGCGCGACGCCTTGGCTGCGCATCCCTTGATCGGGCGCGATGAAGGTGCGTCCGATGTAACGGTTCTTGATGAGACCCTCGACGTACGGTAGTCCGGATTCGGTCGCGTACCCGATGCCGCCCGGGATAGCGCTGTCCGGAACAGCCATAACGACATCGGCATCGGCGGGATGCTCGCGAGCCAGTTGACGGCCCAATTCGTGACGGGACTTGTAGAACGAGCGTTCTTGGAGCTTCGAATCGGGACGCGCGAAGTAGATGTACTCGAACACGCAGAGCGCCGGCGGCTCTTTGCGCGACGTCACGTGTGAGTGCAAGCCGCCGTCCGCGTCGACGTGGACGATTTCGCCCGCCTCGATCTCGCGCATGTAGGTCGCACCGACCGTAGCCAGCGCGCACGACTCCGAAGCAATCACGTAGCCGCCCTCCTCGAATTTTCCGAGGCAGAGTGGACGAATTCCCCACGCGTCGCGGAAGCCGAAGAGCTCGCGTTCCGTACCGATTACGCACGAGTAAGCGCCGTCGGCGCGCGACATGACCTCGGCAATCCGGTCGACCATCGATTCCCCATCGCCGTCGACGATCGACTTTGCGAAGACTTCGGAATCGCTGGTAGCGACGAGCGTCAGCGCGGGTGAGAGTTGTCGGCGCAGCTCGTCGTCGTTGGTGAGGTTCCCGTTGTGCGCGAAGACGAACTCACCGATCGTGCTTTGTTCGAGCAGTGGCTGCGCGTTGACCACGATCGATCCGCCGCTAGTCGAGTACCGGGTGTGCCCGACGGCGAGATAGCCGGTCAGCTTGCTGAGGATGTCCTCATCGAAGATCGCGCCGACGAGCCCCATCTCGGCGTGCGATACCATTTTGCCGCCGTCGGAGACGGCGATCCCGGCCGATTCCTGGCCACGGTGCTGCAAGGCGTATAGCGCAAAATAGGCGAGCCGAGCCGCGTCTCGCCCCGGTGCGAAAACGCCTACCACGCCACACATGGACTCTAACCTTCGCTAGTCGCGACTCCGGCGCATCCCAATGAGCTCGAGGAGCGCCAAGAAGATGTTGATCGCGTCGAGGTAGATCGAGATGGCGAGATCGACCGCCGTGAAGCCGCCGCCTCCGGCACGAATTCGTGCGAAGTCGACGAGCGTCAAGAGTGTGAATACGCCGAGCACCATCCAGTCGTACGTCGCCGGCTGAATGAAGTGAAAGAAAATCGAAACGAGCCCGACGATGACGAGCGCAGTAAGCGCGCCGAAGGCAAACGACGACAATCGACGCCAGTCGAAGCTGAACGTGAACGCGATCAGCCCCAAGCAAAGCATGCCAAGCGCCGTCGTTGCGGCGGCGTCGAAGACGACGTCCGGGCCGATCGTCGTGACGTAGCGCGTGATCGTGGGCGCGATGCCGATGCCCCACAAGAACGTAAACACGTAAAACAGCAGCAGCGCGGTTGCTTGATTGCGGCGTACGGCAGACATGACGAAAAGCAACACAAAGCCGGCGATCATCGCAAAAAATCCGACGCCCGGCGAAACGTCCCGGAACATATACGCGGCGATTGCCGTGAAAATGAAGCCGACGGCGGTAATCCCGAGCACCTGCCCAAGAAGGCCTGGGGTCGAGACTGCGTAACCCGGCGGCTGATATGTCGGACGCTGTTGCTGCTGTAGAAACATCTCGCTCCTTTGTACCCGGCGGCTTTCTCGGGGGTTACGGCGCGTGACCCGGGGGGAGTTTCTGGCGGGAGCCGCGGCCACCGCGGCCGCACCGGGGGCGGCTAGATCGCAGTTGCGTTTCGAGCTCTACGCGAGCTACTACTCGAGCCGCCTTCAGATCGTCCCGCCGGTCGACCCGCAAGTCTTCGTCTATGACCCAAGCGTCCTCGTCGGCGGGATCGGCCTCCAAAGCATCGAGCACATCGCGGGCTTGCGCGCCCTCAAGCTCAAGGATCCGGACTTGCCGCTCTACACGGCCGACGGCGTGCGCATGGGCGTCACGAGCAAGCACTGGATCGGCGCGAACGGCACCGGCTCGATTGCCGATCTCGGAGAAGGCGCACAAAGCATCGGGCTCTCGTTCGAAAATCTCGTCGTGTTCGGGACGTATTCGTTATTCAAACACGTCGTAGGCGCATCGGGAATCGCGCTCGTTCCGCTCGATGGAACGGGCCGCACCAGCGCATTCACCGCTGATGCCGTTGGATCGGCAAGGCTCGACGTGCGCACGCCGCAGGCACTCGATCTTCAAGGGGCGATTACGCTCGTCTACAACAGCGACGGAAAGCCGCATCGCGACGCACCCGGACCAATCGGTTTATCGGCGCACGATCATTTGATCGCGACGCTCGGAGATCAGCCGGCCTGACGCGAGGCTTGCCGCAGGTCTTCGATTTCCGTTTGCACCGTGACGAGCTGATTCTCGAAAATCTCGCGTGCAGAGTCGAGTAATCGCCAAATCGCGGGGTCGCTGATTTGGTAGCGGATGGTCGTTCCGCTGCGTTGCGTCACCACCAACCGTCGCGAGCGCAATACCGCTAATTGTTGCGAGAGGGTCGACTGCTCGACTCCCAATCGCTCGCGCAGCTCGTTCACGCTGACCGGTCCCTGCCGGAGCGCTTCGAGTACGCGTATGCGGAGCGGGTGAGAAAGAGCTTTGAAAAACTCCGCTTGGAAGGAATATCGTATTATCGTGATATTACTATATTACCCGGCCAAAGCCAGGTACCTTCCGCTTTTTTTTTCCCACGGCTTATACCTAGGGCCATTTAGTCACGGGTGAGACTCAAACGTTGCAGCGTCGTTCAGAAATCATCAATGCACTCGACCTTCTTGCCGACGTTCGCTTTCAGTACGATACGTGGGTCCGCCGGGTCCCCTCACAAGTCGCGCAGAGCTTCAACGATCTGATCGCGGACTTGTTTGACACCGGTGACGTGCGCGGCCTACTCGCGCTTTCGCTAAGAGAGTCCGGTTTGACCAGCCAAGAACATCACGCGCTGCAAAACGCCGTGACGATCATCGACAAACTTCTCGAAGATCATCCGTCGGACGAAAGCGACGAAGCGATCTTGCAAGATTCGCGTTGGCCGCAAATTCGTATCGCGGCCGGACGCGCCGCAAAGATACTGCGCGAAGGCGAGTAGACTACACGTCTTTCGCGATATCGCTGCGATAGCTCAGGCGCACAACCGGCGCCAGCTGTTTCGCGACGCGCGCTACTGCTTCATAGGCACGCGCTCGCGCTTCGCTGATGCCCGGACCCGTTTCGGCAATCGTCAAAACGCGGCCGCCGCCGGCGTTGACGGCGCCATCCACCTTTTTCGAGCTTCCCCAAAAGGCTAGTGCACTCGACGGGAGATCGAGGTATACGGGGAGACCGCTTGCGGGCTTGCTGACCGCCGGATAATCTTCGGTCACGAGCGTTACGCACACGCATGCATCGCCGGCGATGCGCGCGGCGTCGGCCTCGAGGGCGCCGGTTGCGGCGCTATGCAGCAGACGCGCGAAATCACCTTGCAATCTCGGGATCAACGCTTGCGTTTCGGGATCGCCGAAACGTGCGTTAAATTCCAGGACCTTCGGCCCGTCTGCGGTCCACATCAAACCGAAATACAAGACGCCGATATACTCTTCGCGATCTTGATGCAAACCGTTCAACACCGGCGCGATGATTTCGCGCCGAACGATGTCGATGTAGTCGCCCGGAAATCCCGCGGGCGGTGAATACGCGCCCATTCCCCCGGTGTTGGGTCCAATATCGCCGTCGCCGACGCGCTTGTAGTCGCAGGCTGCGGCAAACGGCAGCATTGCACGCCCGTCGCAAATCGCGAAGACCGAGACCTCGCGTCCTTCGAGTCGCTCTTCGAGCAAAATATCCGTGCCGCCGCCCGGAACGCCGGCGTTTGCGAACCAATCGGCGACGACGGCGCTAGCATCCTTGACGTCGGGCGCGACGACGACGCCCTTCCCCGCAGCAAGCCCATCGGCTTTAATGACGATCTCGAGGTTCGGCCACTCGTCGATGATCGTCAATGCTTGCGGCAACGAGTGCGCGACGCGTGCGCGCGCGGTTGGAACTTTGTGGCGCTCTAAAAAGCGCTTCGCGAAAATCTTGCTCGACTCGAGCCGCCCTGCCGAGCGGCTTGGACCGAAGACGGCAATGCCCAGTTCACGCAAACGATCGCCGACGCCGGCAGCGATCGAGCTTTCCGGTCCAAGGACGGCGAGATCAATGCGCTCGTCGCGGGCCCGGCTTGCGATGGCTTTGCCGTCGGTCGCGACGATATCCCAGTTTTCGCCGCGCGTTGCCGTGCCGGCATTACCGGGCGCCGCAAAGACGGTTTCGATCGACTGCGAACGCGACAGCGCCCACGAGAGCGCATCCTCGCGCCCCCCGCCGCCGACGACGAGCACTCTCATTCCCATTCGACGGTCGCCGGTGGTTTCGAGGTGATGTCGTACGCGACGCGATTGACGCCCGGGACTTCGTTCACGATGCGCGAGCTGATGCGTTCGAGCAGCTCGTGCGGCAAGCGCGCCCAGTCCGCGGTCATTCCGTCCTCACTGACGATCGCCCGAACGGCGACGAGATTCGCGTACGTCCGTCCATCGCCCATGACGCCGACGCTGCGCAGCGGGGTGAGCACGGCGAAATATTGCCACGGTTTTGGGTTGAGCGTCGCGGCTTCGATCTCGGTCGTCACGATAAAATCGGCTTCGCGCACCGTCTCGAGCCGCTCGCGATCGATTGCCCCGAGGACGCGCACCGCGAGTCCGGGACCCGGGAACGGCTGCCGCTCGACGATTCCCGCCGGTAAGCCCAAGACCCGTCCGACCGCGCGCACTTCATCCTTGAATAACAGGCGTAGCGGCTCGATCAATTCGAGCTCCATGCGCTCGGGCAATCCACCGACGTTGTGGTGCGATTTGATTTTGTGTCCGGCTTTGGAGTTCGGTGTCTTCGATTCGATCACGTCGGGGTAGAGCGTGCCCTGTACCAGGTACTTGACACCGGGAATCTTCTTCGACTCTTCTTCGAAGACGGCGATGAACTCGTGGCCGATGCGAATACGCTTCTCTTCAGGGTCAACGATATCGCGCAGACGCTCGAGAAACCGCTTCGAAGCGTCGACGTGAACGACGCTCAGGTGCAAGAGATCGCGAAACGCTGCGACGACGTCCCGTGCCTCGTTCTTTCGCAGCAAACCGTGATCCACGAACACGCACGTCAACTGCTTGCCGATCGCCTTCGCAACGAGCGTCGCCGCCACGGCTGAATCGACGCCCCCGGAAAGCGCACAGAGCACTTGCGCATTGCCGACGCGCTCGCGAATCTCGGCGACGGAACGGTCGACGAACGACTCCATCTTCCAGTCGGGTGGAATGCGCGCGATCTCGTGCAGGAAATTCTCGAATACCGTCTTGCCGGCGTCGGTGTGAAAGACTTCGGGATGGAACTGCACGGCGTACATACGCCGGCGCTCGTCGCCCATTGCAGCGACGGCGCAACGCTCGGTATGCGCCAAAGGCCGGAAACCGGACGGAACCTGGGTGACACTGTCGCCGTGCGACATCCAGACCCGCGACTCGGTGGGTACGGCGCCCAGCAGCGGCGACTCTCGGGCGTCGACGACGAGCATCGCCGGACCATATTCGCGGTGCGCAAGAGGCTCGAGCTTCCCTCCTAGGTCACGCGCCATGAGCTGAAGGCCGTAACAGATGCCGAGAATCGGCAGACCGCTTTCCCAAATTTTCGCATCGACGCCAAGAGCGTCGGAAGCAAGCGTGCTTTCCGGACCGCCGGTCAGAATGATCGCGGCCGGTTCGCGGCGCTGAATCTCTTCCCACGGCGTATCGAACGGGACGATCTCGGAATAGACGTTTGCTTCGCGGACACGGCGCGCAATCAGCTGCGCGTACTGCGCGCCGAAGTCGATGATGACGACCGTCGCCGGCCGCGTGAGAGTTCCCACGGCCACGAGGACGACTTTAGGGGTCCGGCTGCGTCATCCTCGCGCCGACCGGCTACGATCCTAACACGAGCTAAACACTTGCGCCGGAAATTCTTAGGCTTCTCTCATTACTGGGTGCTCGGTCCGCAGTCATAATCAAGTGGTCTCTGGTCCAAGGAGTTGGCGCCCGTGCATACACGCATCGGTTTTCTTGGCGTATTGTTCGTGCTTCTCGCAAGCACGCCGGTCGCCGCCCAGCATTTTTCCGACCTCGCCCCGGCCGACGAATATTTCGGCCGGATGAAGATGAGCATTCTCGGCATCTCCAACACGATCAAAGACGCCGGCCTTCATCTCGATCAAGGTGCCGACTCGATGGCTGTGATCGATTCGCTCGCGTTTACAGAAGATGCGATTCGCGATTGGCAACGTCACTATCCACGCGATCCGTGGATCGCACGCTCGCTAAACGCACTGCGCACCGTCTACGCGAAGATCCGCACCGAACGCGGCGCCGCCAGCGCGCGACGCGTCGCGATCTGGCTCGGTCACGAGTCCTCGCCTCTTAGGTAAGGACCTTCTCGAGAGAACCCGCGTCGCGCGCCATCACGATCTCCATCGCGATGCGTTCGCCGACGGAGACATCGCGGCCCCAGCGATAAGACGAATACGGCGTGTAACGCGTCCCAGGTGATCCCGGGATACGCAGCGAGACGTCGTAAACGACGAAGCTCTTCGGCGGCCCCGCGACAATCGCGCACTGCAAAGCGAAGGGTCCGATGATTCCCGGTGGCGCGAGCTTGCGTGCCGCAACGACGAGCCGCTCTCCGAGATCGAAGGCTTGCTCGAGCATCGATTCCGTCAGCGTCGCCGCGATATGACCGGCTTCTTCCATTGACAGCGGAATGTCGGCGAGAGCTTGGGCTTGCGTGAACGGCAAGCTGCGCAGTCCGTCGACATTGGTTTGCCGCCGCGTATCCGTGCCCATCAGTTCCAGTTCGCCGAGGATCGGCGAGTAAAAGAAATTCAGGTTGACGGTCGGCCCGAGCAGGTACTCCTCGATGACGGCGTTCCCGAGAGTAGCAGGATCGAGAATCTCCGCCGCGGCCAAGCGCGCAGCCTCGCGTTCGTATTCCTCGGGCGAGCGCACCAGAAAAAACGCGCGCTCGAAGCTGATCTTCTTATGCGGTGCTTTGACCATGACCAAGCGATCGATGTCGCGCGGTGAGAGGAAACGGCGCGGATAGCGAATTCCGGCGTCGTCCATGATCGCGTATTGGTTCTTGGGTTCATCGCGCTCTTCGGCGCGCAGCAGACGCCGGCTCCCGAAAAACGGGACCCGCATTCCGGTCTCGATCTGATCGTATGAAAACTTTTGACGAAGATAGACTTCGAAGGAGCGGTTCGGAACGAAGATAACGTTGCGCGCCAACATGGCTTCTTGTATTCGATCCTCGAGGATCTGCGGAAACGTTTCCACCGCGAGCGTCTCGTCGACACACCCGCGCGGCTGCGCACCCATCACGCGCTTGAAGTGGCGTGTATAGGTTTGATCGCGGCCTTTCGCGACCACGATAAGATTGCGGAGACCCTGCGCACGGGCGCCCGACGCCACTTCCAGCGCGGAGTGGCTACCAATCGCGCAGAGCGTTAGCGTCTTATTGTCGTGGTTATGCAACGGTGTCGTCTAAGACGACGTGAAGCGCATTCCCCAAGAGCGCGTTCTTGATCTCGCGGGCGATGCGACGACCCGTCGACATCGGCTCGCTGTAGTTCAAGTACGAATACGGTGATCCGTCGATGAAAAGATTCGTGCCGGCGACGATACGCGCCGAGATTTCCATGATGTAGAACTGTGCGTCCGGCGTGATGATCGTCTCGATGCAGAATGCGCCGAACAATCCCTTGGGCGGGCAGATCTCGCGGGATACGCGCACGACTTCTTCACCCATTCGATAGGCTTCGGCGAGCATCGATTCGCGCAGCGAGAGCGGCGAGTTTCCAACCACGACATAGGACGGCTGGATGTCCATGCTTTCTTGTGCCGCAGACGGGATGCGCCCGATCGAGTCGACGTTCGTCTCGTAGCGCCGGTCCATCGACATGATTTCGAGCTTGCCGCTCAGCGGCGAGAAAAAATAGTGGATATAGAACGGAACGCCGATGATGTATTCCTGAAGAACATAATTGCGCTTCGCGAGCATGCTTGCGCGCTCTTCAAAATCCTGCGCGTCGCGTAGGAACATGTATCCGCGCCCGCCTTGCGCGCCGTATAACTTGACGATGACGGGCCGATCGATTTCGGCACCCGTGCGGAATTGACGCGGAAGATTCAAACCTGCGCGCGAGAGCCAATCGCGTTGCAGCTCGCGGCTCGCTTCCCAATCCAAAACCGCTTTGTTGCCAAAGTATGGGATGCGCATGCGCTTGTGCTCTTCGAGCGAAAGGTACGCGACGAACGAACCGTGCGGAACGATGATGACCTTTCGGCGTTCCAACTCGGGAACGATTCCCATGAAGTCGGAATACTCGTTGATCCCGATCACTTCGTCGACGAACGCGAAGGAACGATAAAGCCGTTCCGTCTCGCGATTCGCAACGGCGAGCGTGCGGAAGCCCTCGTCGTGCGCGCCCTTGAGAATCTGAAGCGCGGAGTGCGATCCGAGCGTCGCGATCGTGTAAGGTCTACCGACGATGGGATCGGCATTGAGTGGGCTTAATTCAGGCGTCATTATCATGATTTGATTGCTCGTTGGAACGCGGGATTGCAGAGAAGCGTTTCAACGGCTTGGTCCAGGATCGGTTCTGGAACGTCCTTCCCCGCGCTGTCTAAGAGACGCCAGGAGGTAGCCCTCCAAGCCGTGCGGACGCCGCGCAGCTCGACGCCGCCGATCATGACGCGCTCGTGCACAGGCGGGACGTCGGCCGAAGATATCCAGACTTCACCCGCGCGTGGGCGCGGCTCTTCACGCGTCCCTAGACGGTGCTTATTGGGATTGAAAATCGTCGCGATCGTCTTGAGCTGCGTTTCGAGATCGATTGCGCTCGAGCCGTCGTCAAGACCGAAAACATGAATATCCGTTCGTGCGATCCCCGCGCATGCGATGCCCAGACGCCGGAGCGTCGCGAGCGCCGTGGAGGCTTCGTTGTCCGGTATCGCAAGACGTATCTCGAAAGCGTGTTCGATCACGCGAAGGCTTTCGCGAAACTTCGGATGAGCTCAATCCCACCGGATGGGCGCAATGCTTCTTCCGCCGTCTTCGCGTGAACGAGATCGTAGCGGTGCATGAACGCCCACGCGTCACGTTCCGGGTGCGGCATGATCGCGAGCACATTGCCGGCTTTATTAATGAGGCCCGCGGCACCCAGTGCGGAACCGTTCGGAGTGGCATCGGGCGTCACATCGCCGTTTGCGTCGCTGTAGACGAATGCGAGATGATCGAGCTCGATGTGCGCCAGCTCCTCGAATGAGGCGGCAAGGCGGCCTTCGCCGTGCGAAACCCACGCGGGAATGACGGCTTCGTTCGGAAGTGCGGCCAAAAGCGCGCTACGTGACGGCGGAATCACCAACCGCATGTGGACGTGAACGGAGCGGAAGCGACCGCCGGGAATATTCGGCGCAAACGCAGCGCTCGGACGGCGAATTTTCGACGTTCCCGGAACGAGACCGGACTCGAGCAAAACCTGCGCGCCGTTGCAAATACCTAGCACGGGCTTGCCTTTTTCAGCCGCCTCGATGACGACATCCATCGCGCGATCGTGCGCGGCAACCGCTCCGGCGCGGATACGATCCTCGTGCGCGAATCCCCCGGGAAGGACGTAGCCGTCGGCCTTTTTCGCCACGTCCGTTTTATCGTCGGAACGGACGAGCGTGACGTCGACGCCACTGGCTTCGAGCGCACGTTTCGTTTCGTGTTCTGAATTCGTCCCCGGGAACACGTAGACGACGACCTTCGGCTTCACGGCGCCTCCTCCGAGGCATCGTAGAAGCCGCGCAGCGGTGCAGCCCAGACTTCGAACAGCGTCATGGCATCGAACGACGTCTCTCCGAGATGGATGCGCGAGTCATCGGTGACTTCGCCGATACGAGCCGGCCTAAGATCGTGCGCACGCGCGAGCTTCCCCCAAGCCGCAACATCGGCGACCTCTACGACGAATCCGCCCGTCTCACCGAACCATGCACCCGCGGTTCCAATTTCTTTGGCCCATAGGTCAGACGCGTCGATGCGCGCACCTAACCCGCGCCGGCGTGCTCCGAACGCCATCTCACATACCACCACCGCGAGACCCCCATCCGAGATGTCGTGGGCACCTAGAATAACGCGCTTCGCGTAGGCATCGAGCAACAGCGCAATTTCGCGATGCGCTTCGTCGAAATCGAGTTCCGGCATCGGTTCGAGATCGCCGCCGACGATGCGCGAAACGATCGAAGCACCAAGCGCGTCCTGACGCGGACCGAGCAAATATAAGGACGAGCCTTTGGCTTTAAGCGCCGGCGAAGCGATCTTCGAGATGTCCGCGATCGCGCCGATGCACGCGACGATCGGCGATGCGGGAACCGCCTTTCCGTTCGCGCTCGTGTTGTAGAGGCTGACATTGCCGGAAATGAATGGGAGGTCCAGCGCCGTTGCTGCTTGCGCGAGACCCTCAATAGCCGCAACGAACTCACCGAACTGATGTGGATCGTCGGCGTCGCCGAAATTCAAGCAATCCGTGAGCGCAACCGGACGCGCGCCGACCGCTGCGACGTTGCGAGCGCTTTCGACGACGGCTTGGCCCGCCGCACGTTTCGGATCGAGCGCGCCGTAGCGGGGATTGCCGCCTAAACCGAGCGCGACACCGAGTGGCGCGCCGGGGACGGGAACGACGACGCCGGCATCGGCGTAACCGCGCGGAATTGCCGTCGTGCCGCGAACGACGCCGTCGTAGCGTTCGAAGATCGGCGAGCGCGAACACACGTCATGATCCGCAAGAATCCGCGGTAACGCTTCGGCGAGATCGACATCCCGAACGACCGCGTTCCCCTTTGGCGCCTGTGGCAGCTCGAAAGGGCGATCGTGCAAGATGCCGCCAGTGAGAAACTCGATGTCGACGTCCATGACAGTCTCACCGCCATAGGTCGCGACGTAACGTTTTTCTTGCGTGACCGTGCCAATTCGCGCGGCTTGCGCACCGCGTGCGACCCCGGGCAGATCGAACTCTTCGTTATAGATCGCGAGCAAGCGCGGCGTGAACGACGGGGGAACGACCCAACACATGCGCTCCTGCGTCTCACCCACCGTAATAACCGCCGGCGGCAGATTTGACTCCGCGAGCGGAACCTTGTCGAGCTCGATGCGCGCACCGAGTCCACCGGACGCAACAATCTCTGCGCTGCAGCCCATCACGCCGCCCGCGCCAAGATCTTTGAATGCTACCTCGAGCCCTTCTTCCCGCAGCACCTCAAAGACGCGATAGCTCGCGCGCATCAAGACGCTCTTGAGAAACGCGTCCGGTACTTGCACGGCGCCCTTGTTGGCTTCCGCATCAGCAGCGTCAAGCTGCAACGAGCTAAACGATGCACCGCCGAAGCCGCTGCGATCCGTTGCTTTTCCGACCAGGACGATGTCCCAACCAATACTCTCGCGCGGCGCGCTTGAATGGATAATTGCGCTCTCCTCAACGATCCCGAGCGCCACGACGTTGACGAGCACGTTGTCATCAAAGCGATTGTCGAAGTAAACGTCACCGCCAACGTTCGGAATCCCGATCGCATTGCCGTAGGATGCAACGCCGTCGACGACGCCTTGCGCGATCGCGCGCGATTCTTTGCTCGTGCCGAAACGCAGCGGGTCGGCGACGCCGATCAGCTGCGCACCCATACACAGCACGTCACGGACGATCCCCCCGATTCCCGTCGCCGCGCCCTCGAACGGGACGACTTGCGAAGGATGATTGTGCGATTCATGCGCGACGACGACGGCGTACGTTTTGCCTTCGTGCTCTCCCAGACGGACGACGCCCGCATCCTCACCGGGACCGATGATGACCGCGTCCCCGCTTGTCGGCAAACGGCGCAAGAACGGACGGCTCGACTTATACGAGCAATGCTCGCTCCATTGCGCATCGAATGCGAACCACTCGACGACGCTAGGCTCGCGGCCTAGACCGCGTTTGACGCGCTCGCGTTCATCCGGCGAGAGCGCCAGGGGCAGGGCGTGATCGTTTACGTCAAGCAATCGCAGCGCCCGGAGGCGTCGCCTGCGGTTGGTTGAGCTGCGCATCGAGCTGCAGCAACGCCGAACGCATATTGGCTTGCGTGAGCATCACGCGACCAAAGAGCACCGTATCGTCAAGCGCAAAGGCTTTAGCGACGCTCTGCGCTACGACATCCGGCGATTGGTTCGTCGCATCGACGACGAGATTCGTCGTCGCGCCGTTCATCATCGCATTCAGTCCCGGAGGTCCGTTGCTCACGTAGACCAGTCGCGCGAACGTCGCATCCAGTTGCTGCACGATTTGCACGACATACTGCGGCGTGACGGCGCTCGAAGCAACGTGACGTCCCAGCGGAAGTCCGTAGCCTTGAACGTGACGCATCACGTCGCCGGCAGCGTCCAGATGACGTTGATCCTCGGCGAATAGCGCGACCATTCCGGTCCGCATTTGCGGGAACGAGCCGACGATATCGGCGACTTTCTCGTACGCGGTGCGAACCTGATCCAGCGCTTCGGGCGTAACGGCCTGCAGATTCCGGTACATCTGCTTGTCGAGCATCATCTCTTCGCGGCCTTGCGGCCAAATGCGCCACGCATCGTTGTCGACGACGTCCGCGATCACGAGCGAGCCTTTTCCTTCGCCGCTCAGCAATCGTCCGAACTCGATCTTGAGGTCGATCAAGAGTACGTCGCGGCGGCGCCATGCGTGCGCTAGCACCTCGAAGACCATGCGTGCGATCTCGCCCATTGCAGCAATCTCACCCGGAGCCGCGACGCCGCGGGCGACAATCTCTTCAGGCTCGATCAGTGGATCGTGGTTCGCATCGTCTTTAATGAAGAACTCGAGGACGCGCGGCAAGAGCAGTGTCCCGCGCGCCATCCCTTTGCGCTTCACATACGAGCCGGCGGCGACGCCGCGCACGACGACTTCGAGCGGAATCATCTGACAACGCCGCACGAGAATCTCATTCTCGTCGTCGTCCTCTCCGCCGGAGATATAGTGCGTCGGGAAACCGCACAAGTTCAGCAAGCGGAACACGCGGGCCGTCGTCTGTGAAGCCAAGCGGCCCTTGCCTTCGATCACGTTGCGCCGCGCGCCGTCACCGGCCGTGATGCTGTCCATGCTTTTCATGATCGCGACGTCCGGCTGCTCGGGCGACTCGAAGAGCGCCTTGGTCTTGCCGCGGGTGATCTCCAGCCCTTTGTTCACGGTGTTGCTATCGTCTCCACAATTTGTTTTGCGAGGTTTTCGGCCCGCTCCGCTGCGTCTCCGACGTGTGTGCTGGGGTCGAGCCGCGAACGAATCTCCGCAGGGTCGACATACTGCGAAATAGACTCGTCATCGGCGAGGTTGCGTGCCAACGGGTTGACCTCGCCGCGCGCGATTGCCTCCCACGCCTGCATCGACGCGCGCCGGATTACTTCGTGCAGGTCTTGGCGGTTCGCACCGGCCTTGGCCGCAATCATCATCACCGTTTCGGTTCCGGCGAAGGGGCCGAACGTCCGCAGATTCTGCGAGATGCGACCTTCGTCGAGGCGCAGACCACGCGCGACCCGGATTGCGAGGCCGACGATCTCGTCGGTGCAGAGCAGCGCCTCCGGCAGAATCGTGCGACGGTTCGCGCTGTCGTCGAGCGTTCGTTCGAGCATGTTCGTTGCCGCATTCGCGAACGCCACGTCGGCGTAGGCCGGCAGCAGCCGTGCGAGCGAACCGATCCGCTCGGAGAGAATCGGATTGCGTTTGAACGGCATCGCCGAGCTGCCGACCTGGCGTTCGCCGAACGGTTCGAACATCTCGCCGATCGCGGGTGACGAGAGGATGCGCACGTCGAGCGCAAATTTCGAAAGCGATGCGCCCAGGCCGGCCAGCGCGGAGAGTAGTAAATAGTCGAGCTTGCGCGGATACGTTTGCGAGCTGACTTCGCCGGCCCGCAGATTGAACGCGCTTAGGACTTCTTCTTCTTGTTGCCGCGCTGTACGCGTGCCGCCGGCAAGCAAGTCGGCATATGCGGCCGACGTCCCAACGGCGCCACGAATGCCCTTGGCCGTGAGATTGTCACAAACGAAGTGCAGGTGGGCACGATCGAGGAGTACGTCTTGCGCATAGAGCGCCAACCGATATCCGACGGTCGTCGGTTCGGCCGGCTGCACGTGAGTGTATCCCATGCAGACGAGCCGCGACCAGCGCGCGATCGATTCGGCGAAGACGAGCAAGAGCTGATCGATCGACGGCAGGATGACGTCCAGCGCTTTGCGCACTCGGAACATCTCGACGGTGTCCTCGACGTCCATCGACGTTGCGCCCAAGTGAATCTTGCCGCCACCGACCGTCGCCTGCGATGAGAAGACGCGGATTTCGGCCATCAGATCGTGGCCGATTTCGCGCTCGATCGCGAGCGCCGCATCGATGTCGATATCGTTTGCGTGCGCTTTGATGTCGGCCAGCTCTTCTTCCGTCACGAGCCCGCTTCGCATCTGCGACTCCGCGAGCGCCACCCACACTGCGCGCCAGAGCCGGCGCCGTTCGCGCTCGCCAAAGAGTTTGCGCAGCTCTTCGCGTCCATAGCGCCATGCGAACGGTGAGGTGTATGATTCGTGATTCACAGTTTTGCGGCTTCCGCGGTGACCAGTTCGACGACCGTGCGTGGATCATCCGCTTGTCCCGTCACGATCATTTCGAACCCGCGCACCGCAAGATCGAATCCGCGCCGTGCGCGCCGTTCGCCCAAGCGCCGTGCAAGCGGCGCCAGCTTCCCGGCCCGCCATCGGACGCGCGGTTCCAATTCCGCACCGCGAACGACTTGCCAAATCAAATCGTACTCGGCGGCAAGCGCGCCAAGCAATGGAATTGCGGCGCCGCGTGAGTCGCGCTCGAAGAGTTCGACCGCAATCGCAAGCGCTTCGCGAGCGCGACCTTCGACGAGTGCGGCCGCGTACTGCCAGGCTTTCGGTTCGACGGTCGTGAGCGTCTCGGCTTCGAGCTGCGCGAAAGTGATCTTCGAGCCGAGAAGCGCAAGTTTTTCGAGATCGGTGCGCACCGAGCCGAGGTCGGCTTCGCTTGCCGCCAGCGTTGCGACGACGCGCGGCTCGGCGGTCATCTTGAGTTCTTCGAGCGTCTCCTCGATAAAGCGGACGCGCGCGTCGCCGTTTGGGGTCGTATCGATGCGCAATGCGTGGCGACCCGCAAGCGTTGCAAAGCTTTCGGGTTTTGCGCCACGCCGCACGACATCGAGATCTTCGAGCAAAAGCGTATTGCCTTCGGGGACCTTCTGCGCGATATCCCAAACGACGCGACGGTCTGCAACACGCAGTGCGCCGAGATCGCGTGCCACGACGACGCGGCGTTCGGCCAGAAACGGCATGCCCTGCACGGCGCCTTCGAGTCGTCCGCTATCGAACGTTTCCGGGGTAAACGTTTCAAGATTCAGATCGCGTTCGGCACCCGGAAGCAGCTTGTCGACGATCGCGTTGATCGCACGCTCGGCGAAAAGCCGTTCGTTTCCGTCGACGACGACCAGCGTCCCGACCTTCGGAGAGCGGTCGACGAATTCGTAGTACTTAATGGCGCCTCGCCGCCAAGAAGTTCGGGCGCGTTTCAATATCCGTGATGCTATCGAAATACGGTGGCCGGATGACGCCGTACTCCGTGATGAACGCTGTGACTAATCGGCCCGGCGTGACGTCGAAGGCGGGATTGTAGACTTTGTCGGCCTCGGAGATGCGCACTTCTTCGGCGCGGCGTTCCTCGATCGGAATTGCGTCGCCGGATGCGAGTGAGAAATCGAACGTCGAGCGCGGTGCCGCGACGTAGAAGGGAATGCCGTGATGTGCAGCCGCAATCGCATGCGCGTACGTGCCGATCTTGTTCGCGACGTCGCCGTTGCGCGCGATACGGTCCGCGCCGACGATGACGAGCTGAATATCTTTCTGTTGCATCGTAATCGCGGCCGCCCCGTCGACGATCAAGGTCGCCGGAACGCCGGCTTGGCCAAGCTCGTACATCGTCAAACGCGCGCCTTGCAGCAGCGGCCGCGTTTCGCAGGCGAAGACCGCAATCGACTTTCCGCTGCGATAGGCGGCGACGATGGCGCCGAGCGCCGTTCCGCCTCCGGCTGTCGCGAGCGGCCCGGTATTGCAGTGCGTCAGTATGTTGCCGCTGCTCGGGAACAGCTCGATCGCCGATTCGCCGATGAGCCGGTCGATCTCGATTTGCTCCTCGTGAATCACGCGCGCCTCGGCCAGATAGTCACCGTCAGCGCGGGCACGCACGCGATCGACCGCCCACGCGAGATTGACTGCAGTCGGGCGCGCATCGCGGATACGGGCGAAGGCCCGCTCCAGCTCGGTCCCGTTGTGCTCTTGCGCCGCAAGCGCGCAGCCGTACGCACCAAAGACGCCAATCGCCGGTGCGCCGCGGACGCCAAGCGTCGCTATCGCATCGACGACTTCATCGACGTTGCGCGCTTTGAGCACGACGAACTCGCGCGGAAGCGCGCGTTGATCGATGAACTCAATTCCATCCCCGTCCCAAGCGACGGGAACGTCGGATGTTAGGCCCTTACGGGCTGCGGCGCGTTCGCCGTGTAGCAGGTGCGGCAATAGACCGGACGATCACCTCGTGGCTTAAATGGTACGGTCGTATTGATTCCGCACGAGGCGCACACCGCCTCGAACATCTCGCGGGGTCCGCCACCGCCACCGGTGCCGCCCTGCGCTCGCTGGGCCTTCCTTGCGTTTCGGCAATCCCTGCAACGCTGTGGTTCGTTCTCGAAACCCTTTTCGACGTAGAATTGCTGTTCACGAACCGTGAAAGTGAAATTGACCCCACAGTCCTTGCACGCGATACTTTTGTCTTCCACCAGAACCTCCCGGACCGCCGAGTTGCCGCCGCTTTGCCCCTGTCCGGGCAAAAGATAGGACCCCCGGTTTCATACCGTAGGCCAGCAGTATAAGCGAGGGCCCAGGGGATTGGCAAGAAAGCTCCCCGGGCAAACAGGCCTTTTCTTGGGAACTAGGCGGCCGGGAGCGCCAGGAGGGTCGCAGCGGCCACGGCGGCCTCGAAACCCTTGTCGCCACGCTCGGGATCCGCGCGCTCTTCGGCTTGCTCGCGCGTGTTCGTCGTCAGGATTCCGAAGCCGATCGGCTTGCCGGCGGCGAGCTGAGCGTCCATGATCCCGCGCGCACATTCCCCGGCGACGTAATCGAAGTGCGGCGTCTCGCCGCGAATGACAACGCCTAGTGCAACACACGCATCGAAACCGCGCTCGAACGCGAGCTTCGCCGCGAGTGGAATCTCAAAGCAGCCGGGAAGGTCGTATGTCACGACGTCGGTTGCATCGACGCCGCAGGCTGCCAGCGCACGTTGAGCGCCGCCTTCGAGCTGCGCTGCAAGATCGTCGTAGAAGCGCGCGACCAGCAGAGCAATGCGTTTTCCGCTGATTTGCGGCAGCGATTTGGTATTGCGCTCTTCGATTTTCACGCGGTGAAGACGTGTCCCATCTTCTCGCGTTTCGTATCGAGGTAGCGCGCGTTGAATTCCGTCGGCTCCGTCATGAGCGGAATCCACTCGAGGATGCGCAAGCCATAGCCTTCGAGCCCCGCGATTTTCTTCGGGTTGTTCGTAAGCAGCTTCATCTCACGTACACCCAGATCGTTGAGGATCTGCGAGCCGATGCCGTAGTCGCGTTTGTCGACGGGAAGCCCGAGCGCGAGATTCGCCTCGACCGTATCGGCGCCGCCGTCCTGCAACGCGTACGCGCGCAGCTTGTTGGCAAGTCCGATTCCACGGCCTTCCTGGTGAAGGTAGAGAAAAACGCCGCGTTTTGCTTTCGCGATCTTTTCGAGCGCCGCATCGCGCTGCGCGCCGCAATCGCATCGAATCGAGTGCAGCGCATCGCCGGTCAAGCACTCCGAATGCACGCGTACCAGAATGTCTTTTCCGTCGCCGACGTCGCCCATGACGAGTGCGACGTGCGCGATCCCATCGATCTTACTTTCGTACGCATATCCGCGAAAAACACCGAACGGCGTCGGGAGATCGAATTCTGCAATACGCTCGACCAATTTTTCCGTGCGCATGCGGTACGCAATCAGATCTTTGACCGTGATCAGTTTGAGCTGGTGCTTCTTCGCGAACTCTTTTAACGCCGGTAGCCGCATCATCGTTCCGTCATCATCCATGATCTCGCAGATGACGCCCGCGGGATACAAATTCGCAAGCCGGGCAAGGTCGACCGCGGCTTCGGTTTGCCCGACGCGTACCAGCACTCCGCCGTCGCGTGCACGTAACGGAAAGGTGTGACCGGGACGCAAGAAATCCGTCGACCGCGACGTCGGATCCAGCAGCGCTTGAATCGTCGCAGCGCGATCCTGCGCGGAGATCCCGGTCGTCGTGCGTCCCCGCGCTTCGACGGACACTGAGAAGGCCGTTTCGTGCAGCGATGAATTTTCGCGGACCATCGGCGGAATGTGAAGCTCGTCGAGCCGTTCGCCGAGCATCGGCACGCAGATCAGTCCACCGCCTTCTTTGCGCATGAAGTTGATCGCGTCAGCGGTCACGAGCTGCGCGGCCATAACGAGATCGCCTTCGTTTTCACGATCCTCGTCATCGAGGACGACGACCATCTTGCCGGCCCGGACGTCGGCGATTGCGGATTCGATCGCGTCGAACGGGTTCGGCGTGTCCATGTCGGAACGCAGCCGCTCGGCGAGAGCCGGCAGTACCGAAGAAAGCCGGCGCGCCGAATCGAGCGTCGGCGAGCGACGGCCGGCACGCAAGAGCGAGATCGCGGCCTCGGTTAGGCCGCTTCGTTCAGCCAGCTCGGCAGCCGTCAGACCGGCTGCCTTCATGGCCTCGTTCAGATCTTCTGCGAAACGTTGTCCCACGAGCCCAGGCTATGCCTGGACTTAACAGTTGTCAAGTTTATATGCTTGAGATGTGGCCGGTCCCTCGACTACGGCGCGCTATGCGCGCCTACGCTCGGGATGACACGCGGTCCTCAACCCGTAAGGCTGGGCAGGGGCGCTTCGCCGAGGGCGTAGCGCGCGATCGGGTCGACCTCGACGTTGACGTGCTTGCCGGCCGGCCGGCTACCGAGGGTGGTGCGGGCGGCGGTCTCCGGGATCAGCGCGATCTCGAAGCGGTTCTGATCGACCGCGGCGATCGTCAGTGAGACGCCGTCGATCGCGACGTAGCCCTTCTCGATAATGTAGCGCGCCAGGGACGGCGGCGTCGCGATAACGATGCGTTCGCCCTGGCCCTCGGGCCGGCGTTCGAGGATCTGCGCCACTGCATCGACGTGGCCGTAGACGAAGTGTCCGCCCAGACGGTCACCCATCTTGAGCGAAAGCTCCACGTTGACGCGGTCGCCCTCGTGCAGGGTGCTCAGTGTCGTGCGCCCGACGGTCTCAGGGACGATATCGAACGCGATCCGCTCTTTCCCGACCGAGGTCGCCGTGAGGCAGACGCCATTTATGGCAACCGAGTCTTTGGGCTCGATCCCGTCCGCGATCGCCTCAGGAGCCGAAATGACGAGATGGCGGCCACCATGACGATCCTCGTTTGCAACGACGGTACCGCGAAATCCAATTAATCCGCTAAACATCGGGGCTTAGTTTCGCCGTCAAGAGCAAATCGTCTCCACAACGCTCGACGCTCTCGAAACGCCAGTCGTCGAGCTTCCCAGCGACGTCTCCGGCCAGGGCGGGGACGGCTTGCGGATTCCGCAAGAACACCGGCGCGACGAGCCACACCAGCCGGTCAACGAACCCCCCCGCAAGCAGCAACGCGGCGAACGTCGGTCCACCCTCGCATAGGACGCTCGAGATCCCCGCAGCCTTCAAGGCGACGAGGCCTTCACCGATATCGAGCCGCCCCGCGTTCTTTGGCCCGACGAAAATGCATTCGGCGCGGCTTTCGAGCTCGCCGAATTCGTTACGAGCACCGGACGGCGCAAGCAGAATCGTGCGCGTATATCCTTGTTCCCCGAGAAAGACGCGCGAGCTCGATGGAATCGCGTGCTCCTCGCAAACGATGACGCGCACGTAGGGATGCATGCGTGCGTGCGGCGGACGAACGGTGAGCTGCGGATCGTCGACGCGCGCCGTGCCGGCTCCGACCATGACCGCATCATGCCAAAAACGCAGCTCGCGAACGCGCTCACGCGCTTGCGGTCCGGTCAACCAGTGCGAGCCGGCTTTAGGCGCAACATATCCGTCCAGCGACGCGGCCATTTTGAGCGTAACGTACGGACGCGGTGAACGAATCGACACGCGAAATTGCTCGATCAGCTCGCGTGACCATGTATCCTCGACAAGCGCGACGTCGATGCCGCTCGCGCGCAAGCGCTCGATGCCCGCACGATTCGTTTTCGGATTCGGATCTGCGGCGCCGATCGTAACGCGCGCGATTCCGGCCGCGACGATCGCATCCGTGCAGGGCGGCGTTGCGCCCTGATGGTTACATGGCTCCAGCGAAACGTAGAGCGTTGCTCCACGCACGTCGCAACCGGCGGCACGTGCGGCCGCGAGCGCCTCGACCTCGGCGTGCGGCGCACCACGAACGTGATGATAGCCTTCGCCGAGCGTCATGCCGTCGCGCACGATGACGGCACCGACGGGCGGATTCGGTGAGGTACTACCGAGGCCGCGCTGCGCGAGTTCGCATGCTCGCGCAAGATACGGATTGAAGGCTACGGCACAACCTCGACGCCGCGCCAAAACGCGACGCGATCGGTAACCATTTTTGCTTCGTCTTTCGGCGTCGGATAGTACCACACGGCGTCTTCATTCTGCTTTCCGTCGACGTCGAGCGTGTAATAGCTCGCAACGCCCTTCCACGGACAGGTCGTGTGCGTCGGTGATTCTTTGAGATAGTCGCTTTTGACCGACGTGCGCGGAAAATACTGATTCCCCTCGACTTCGACCGTATCGTTGCTTTCGGCGACGACCTTGCCGTTCCAGATCGCTTTCACGAGTTCTCCCTTGGTGCCCACGCGAGCGTCAGTGCTTCGGAGACGCACAGGCCGCTACGCTCGAGTGTCCCCGCCGCATCGGCGAGCGTTGCACCCGTCGTGCGCACATCATCGAACAGAACAAATCTGCCCCGGGATGCAGCCCGTTTCGGGCGCACGAAAAACCGCCCGGTCGCGGCAAGACGCTCCGCGCGCGAGCGCCCTTGCTGCGCGCCGGCACCCCGCCGTCCGAGCAATTCTGATACGCCGACTCCGCACTCGCGGTGCAAGACGCGCGCGAGCACGACGGTCTGATCGAAACCGCGCTCTGCGCGTCGCCGCCGCGTGGTCGGGACAGGAATCAAGGTCATGTCCGCGTCGACGAACGGGATCAGAATCGCGGCTAGATCGCGTGCAAACGCGCGGCGTCCGTGCTTGAAGCCGGTGATTGCATCACGCACGGCGCCGGCGTACGGGACGCATGAACGAACGAGCAAGCCCGCAAGCACGCTCGTGTGGGCATTCTCGTCACTCCGGGCGCACTGCGAGCACAGGAGCACATCGTCTCGATCGCATCCGATACAGGTGCGCGGAAAGACCAAACCGAGCAGCATGTCGAGCATGCTCCTCGTTGTTGCGGCGGAACGATCCGGCTAGAGCTTAGCCCGCGACGCGCTCGCCGTTCGCGATGATGACGCCGTTGACTTTGGCGCCGCGCGCGATCTGATAGCTGTTGCCGATGATTGCGTAGTCGAGATGCGCGCCCTCACCGACCACGACGTCGTCCCACAGGATCGAACGCTCGATGAACGCGTCGGCGGCGATTCGAGCACGATCGCCGATGACCGACGGGCCAACGACGCGCACACGATCTCCGATCGTCACGCCCGCACCGATGTGCACGTTCTCGTCGATCTGGACGCTCTTGCCGATCGCCGTCCCGGCGGGAATCCCAACGCGGCCAGCCAGCGTGCCGAGGCGCCCCGACAACACGTCGTCGGTACCGCGCCGATATTCTTCGGGCGTCCCGATGTCGCACCAGTACGCGTTTGGGACCGGCATACCGTAAAACGGTGCGCGCGCTTTCTGCAACGCCGGGAAAACATTCTTACCGAAGTCGATGAAGACATTCGGCGCGATGTGTTTGAAAATCTCCGGATCGAAGCAGTAAATGCCGGTGTTGACATCTTTGGCGCGCTCGGTTCCCGGCGCGGGTTTCTCTTGGAAGTCGACGATCAACCCATTCGGATCGGTGATGACGACGCCGTATTGCTCGACACGCTCCATGTGCGTGAGCGCAATCGTCGCAATTGCTCCGTGCATCCGATGGAACGCAACCAGGTCGTGGAGGTTCGCGTCGGTGAGGATGTCGCAGCCGATCACGATGAACGTGTCGTCCCGGAAGAAGTCTTCCATTTGCTTGACAGCACCTGCGCTACCCATCAACTCGGGTTCGAAGAGATAATGCAAGCGCACGCCGTACTGCGAACCGTCGCCGAATGCTTCCTTGATTTGGTCGGCGTGATAATGCACGTTGATCGCGACGTCGTTGATACCGAACGAATGCAGATAACGCAATATCTGGGCGGAGACCGGCTCGCCGGCAATCGGCACGAGCGGTTTTGGAACCGATCGCGTCAGCGGATAGAGTCGTGTACTCATCCCGCCCGCGAGAAGCATGGCCTTCACCCGGTTGTCTTACCCCTCGATACGCAGAGTTGCGCCGCTTCGCGCAGCGCTAGTATGAAGAATGCAGGCAGCGCCAATTGCCGGCGCCAGCGCCACGGCTCACGGACCAAGCGGTAACACCACTCAAGTCCCAGCTTTTGCCAGATTTCCGGCGCTCGTTCAACGCTTCCGGCTAGGACGTCGAGCGTCCCGCCGATGCCGATTCCGACGCTGCAACCGGTCGCCGCCAAGTGCTGCGCAAGCCAGAGTTCTTGCTTGGGTGATCCGAGTCCAACGAGCAGCACGTTCGCGCCGCTGGCCCGTATCTGCGCAACGATTGAAGCATCATCGCCTGAAGCATCATCGCCGCTCGTAAAGTAACCGTGATGCGAGCCCGCGACCATTGCGCCGTTCGCAACCAGCGACGCCGACGCGCGTTCTGAGGTTTCGGCGCGCCCGCCCAGCAAGAACATGCGAAGCTTCTCGCGATGCGAACGCGACGCGAGTAACTGCACGAGGTCGACGCCGGTCACGCGTTCGCGCAGCGGTCCTCCGCGTAAACGCGATGCAAGCAGCAAGCCAATCGTATCGCACACGACCAGCGCGGCTCCGTCGATGACGGCGCGAAATTGCAGATTGTGCTGCGCTTCCATCACCATCTCGGTCCCGAGCGTTACGACGATCGAAGGAGTCGTGCCATGCGCGAGCGCGACGACGCGTTCAATTGCGGCCTCGCGTCCGACAGCGTCGACGCGACAGCCGAGGATTTCGATCGATGTCAAACCGCGGCGGCTTTTGCCGGACGGTATGCTTCCAGCAATCCGCCCAAACGCGGCTTGAGATCGTCGGGCATCATACCGAGCGGCGAACGGCACGTTCCGACATGCCAGCCCAGCTCGCCCATCGCCCACTTCACCGGAATCGGGCTCGTCGTTGCAAACAAGGCCGAGAAGAGTGGCGCAAGCTCGCGATGGATCCGCGCAGCACGAGCATGGTCACCGGCATCAAAGGCTTCGATCATCTGCTTGAACTGCGGCGCACACAAATGAGAGGCGACGCCGACGAGCCCGTCGCCGCCGATCGCAAGCGTCGGCAAGAACATGTGGTCGTCACCGCTGTAGAACATGAAGCCGTCGCGGCGATCGCGCAAGATCGCTGTCATTTGCGCGATGTCAGACGTCGAATCTTTGACGCCGGCGATGTTCGGATAACGGTCTTGCAACGTACGTAACGTCGCAGGAAGCATGTTCGCGTTCGTGCGGCCGGGGATGTTGTAGACGATCACCGGCAGCTCGGTCGATTCCGCAATCGCGCCGAAATGCCTCAACATTCCGTCTTGTGTCGGCTTGTTGTAATAGGGGACGACCGCAAGAATGCCGTCGACGCCGCATTTCGCGGCTTCGCGCGTCAGCTTAACCGAATGACTCGTGTTGTACGTCCCGGTCCCGGCAATAACCGAACCGCGATTGCCGATCTTCTTCTTGACGACCTCGAAGAGCTGGAGTTTTTCATCGTTTTCGAGCGCCGGCGATTCGCCCGTCGTTCCGCAAACCACCAGACCCTCGTTTCCGATTTCGATCAGATGGTCGGCGAGCCGCGCAGCCTCACCGTAGTCCACCTCTCCGCTTAGGCGGAAGGGCGTGAGCATCGCTGTCAGGAGCCGTCCAAGCATCGTCTTTCTCCTAGCCCCGAACCGGTTCTTCGGCACTTCTCCGGCCGAGATGGAAGGCATCGTGGAGAGCCTGTTCCGCCCGCTGGGCGTCCTCCTCCGGTACGAGCACCGAAATGGTGATATTCGAGTCGGTCGAGTGAATGATTTCGACGCCGGCGTCCGAGACGGAGCGCACGACGCGGTACATGACACCCGGCGTTCCACGCATGCCCGCACCGACAATCGAGATCTTCGCGCAATGCGGCCGGATGCGCACGGCCAAGTTCAAATCGCGCAGCTCATCCCGCACGTTCTCAATATTTTCGTGATCGCACACGAAGAACACGCCGGCCGCGTTGACGTTGATCATATCGATCGAGATACCGCGCTCGGCGATACGGTGCAGCAGTTGCTTGTCGAGCTCCGCACGCTTGGAAACGTCTTCTTCACCGGCGATGATCCGCACGAACGCGATGTCGCGTAGCGCCGTCACGCCCGTGACCGGGCGATCGCGGTCAAGCGCCACGCCTTCGTCGATCGCCGTCCCGAAGTTCGAGCGCAGTCCCTTGATGACGTACGGCGTGTTGCCGCGCTGTGCGAGCGTCGCCGCTTTCGCGTGCATGACTTTTGCGCCGTTACCGGCCAGCTCGACCATCTCCGACCAGTTAACGCGATCGACCGTATGCGCGCCCGCGATGCGGCGGGGATCGCCCGACATCACGCCCGAGACGTCGGTGTAAATCTCGACGCTGTCGGCACCGAGCGCTTCACCGACGGAAATCGCCGAAAGATCGCTGCCGCCGCGGCCGAGCGTCGTGATCGCATTGTTTTCGTCGGCGCCTTGGAATCCGGCGACGACCGGGATGACGTTATTGACGATGGCACGGACGAGATTGCGCGGATCGACGCGCTTGATGTTCGCGTCGCACCAGCTGTTATCGGTCAGAATGCCGGCTTGTTCGCCCGTCATCGCCTGGGCTTCCGCGCCCCACGATGTCAACAGCTCGGCGAAGATTGCGCACGAAATCAGCTCGCCGACGGCGAGCATCAAATCGCGATTGGGGCTGCTGCGCGCGGGACCGAGGAGCGAGAGCAGCGTGTCGGTGGCGTACGGATCGGGGGCGCGTCCCAAAGCCGAGCAGATCACGACCGGCGAAAATCCCCGCGTGCGTGCTTCGAGGACGCGCGATGCCGCGATCTCGCGCAGCTCCGCTGTCGAGAGCGACGACCCGCCGAACTTCAGAACGATGACGCGCGGATTGTTCATGACGCTTGGGCTCGCGCGCGCAGCATGCCCTTTTCGAGCAACAGCTCGATGATCTGCACGCCGTTCGTGGCTGCCCCCTTGCGGAGCTGATCGCCGACGATCCACATCTGGAAGTGTGTCGAGGGAAGGCCTTCGTCGCGAAGCGAGTCAGCCTCGGGACGCAAGCGCGCAACATGGACGTCATCGGTGTCTTCGATGTCGATCGGCGTCACGATACCATCCGCGTGATAGACGACGCCGTCGGCCAGATCGAACGCGCGCGCCAACTCTTCGCGCGTGACCGCACGTTCCGTCTCGAAGAAAACAGCCTCGCTATGAGCGCGCCGCACCGGAACGCGCACCGTCGTCGCCGCGACGTGCAAGTTCGGAAGCCCGAGTATCTTGCGTGTCTCCGCAACGACTTTCTTTTCTTCGCCCGAGTCGCCGAAGGCGTCGAAGGAACCGATTTGCGGAACGACGTTGCGGAAGATCGGCGCCGCAAACGTGCCGTTCGGCTTGTTGCCGTTCTCCTCGGCTTCGAGCGTCTCGAGTCCCGCGCGTCCCGCGCCGCTGACTGCCTGGTATGTCGCGACGCGAACGCTGCGCAGGCCCGCGGCTTTCGTAACCGGCGCCAAGGCGACACAAAGGACGATCGCAGTGCAGTTGCCGACCGGGAAGATCTTGTGCCCGGGCTCGATCGCGCCCGGATTGACTTCCGGAATCACGAGCGGGCAGCTCGGATCCATTCGGAAGGTCGACGAGTTGTCGACGACCAGCGAACCCGCGTTCACCAACGCCTGCGCAAGCTCGGCGCTGGCGTCATCGCTGCTCGCGAAGATGACGACGTCGTTGGCGTCGGACTTGAGCCGCTCGAGCGTGGCGCCGTAGACGCGCACGTCACGATCGTGGAATCGAACTGTTATGTCCCGGTCGCGCGACGCATACGCGCGCAGCTCGTCGATGGGAACGCGTCGCTCTTCGAGGACGCGCAAAACTGTTCCACCGACGACGCCAGTCGCGCCGATAAGTCCCAGTTTCACGGGGATGCCTCGCTAAAAAGAACGGAATCGAGACCAATCCTCAGACCGCGGCGCTTCATGACGTCGCGAATCGCAAGCAGAATGCCGTCGGCAAACGATTCGCGAGCCAGCGAATCGTGACGAATCTCCAGCGTCTGACCGGGAGCACCGAACAGGACGCTTTGGTGCGCGACCAATCCCGAAAGCCGAATGCTATGAATGGGGACTTTGCCTAGCGCGGGCGCAACGAACTCTATCCGCTCCGCCGTAAGACGCGCGGTTCCGCTCGGCTTGTCTTTCTTTTGGTCGTGATGCATCTCGATGATTTCAACGCCGCGGAAGTGCGGGGCGGCAATCTCGGCTAGTCGCATCAGCAGCACTGCGCCGATTGCAAAGTTCGGGACGATCAGCGCGCCGAGCTTCGCGTTCTCCACCGCGTCTCGAAAAGAAATAACGTCTGCTTCGGGCCATCCGGTTGCGCCGACGACCACCCGTGCCCCCGCTCGGATCGCTTCACCGGCCACCTGGCGAGAGATAGGATAGACCGTGAAGTCGACGACCACGTCCGGTTTTTGGGCAAGGAACGTCTGCAGATCATCACCGCGTGAGAATCGGGCAACGAGCTCCATATCTTCGGAAGATTCGACCGCCGCGCAGGTCACGCGGCCCATACGGCCAAGCGCGCCGGCGACGCCGACGCGCACGGGCGTCATTGCGTCAGACTTTCTCCAACGGTGCGTATTTGAGCATCAGCATTTTCTGGCCGACGTTCGGGAAATTGATGGTCAGCAAACCATCGCCGCCCGCACCAACGGCATCGACAACCGTGCCCTCACCCCATTTGGGATGACGGACCTTGTCGCCGGCTTTCAGATTCATGTTGATGCCGGCACCCGCGCTCTCGTGGATCGCGACCTCGCGCCAGCGGCCGCCCTGCGGACGCGGGCCCGCGGGGACGACACCGATGTGCTCGACGCTTGGCATCTCTTCGATGAAGCGCGACTTCGGATGCGAGAACGTGTTGCCGAAGAGCGAACGGCGCATCGCATATGAAAGGAAGAGACGGTCCATCGCGCGCGTTACGCCGACGTATGCAAGACGCCGCTCTTCTTCGAGCTCGTCATTGTCGGTCAGCGCACGCGTGTGCGGGAAGACGCCTTCTTCCAGGCCGGTCATGAACACGATCGGGAACTCGAGGCCCTTGGCCGAGTGCATCGTCATGAGCGTCATGTACGACGTGTCGGCATCGAGCGTATCGAGATCGCTGATCAACGCAACGTTGGCCAGGAAATCCTCGAGGGAACCGGCATTCTCGCCGCTTTCGTACTCGCGCGCGACGCCGATGAGCTCTTGGAGATTTTCGAGACGACCGCGTGCTTCGGCCGAATCATCGGCGCGCAGCTCGCGAACGTAGCCGGATTCTTCCATCACCGCGACGAGCAGATCCGAGATCGAGAAGCTTTCACGGCGGCTGCGCAGGCTCTCGATGAGCTCCGCGAAGCGCTCCAGCTCGCGTTGTTTCTTCGGTACGACGCGGCGCAGGAGATCGCGATCGAAGATGGCTTGGCCGACGGAGATTCCGGCGGCGTTCGCAGCTTCGACGAGCGATGCCAGCGTTTGCTGTCCGATGCTGCGGCGCGGAACGTTGACGATCCGGCGGAACGCAACCGCGTCCGACGGATTGACCACGTACCGCAGGTACGCAAGCATGTCTTTGATCTCAGCGCGTGCATAGAAGCCAACGCCGCCCACAACCCGGTAAGGAATGCCTTCCGTAAGCATCGCTTCTTCGAAGACGCGTGATTGCGCGTTCGTGCGATACAGAACGAGCACATCACGGTAAGAAGCACCGTCGTGCACGAGCTCCTTCACCTTCTCGATGATGTAGCGAGCTTCGGCGCGTTCGCTCTCGGCGCCGTAGACGGTGACTCTGTCACCTTCCGCCCGGCGCGTGAAGAGTTTCTTCGGATGGCGCGTTACGTTCTTTTCGACCAGCTCGTTCGCCGCATCGAGAATCGACTGCGTGCTGCGATAGTTTTCCTCGAGCTTGAAGACTTTGGCGCCCTTGAAGTCGCGCTCAAAGTTCAAGATCATTCTGTAGTCGCTGCCGCGCCACGAATAGATCGACTGATCGTCGTCGCCGACAACCGTGATATTGCGATGCTCGTCCGCCAGGATCGCGCACAGCTTGTACTGCGCGTAGTTGATGTCCTGATATTCGTCGACGAGGATGTAGCGGAACTTATTCTGATAGCGGGTGCGGACGTCTTCATCCGATTCGAGCAAACGAATCGTGCGGATGATCAGGTCGTCGAAATCGAGTCCGTTGCTTTCGGAGAGCCGGCGCTCGTACTCGCGATAGACGGCGGCATACCGCTCACCCGCGAACGAGGCGTTCTTTGTCTCGTACTGGTCGGGATCGAGAAGCTGATTCTTCGCCTTGCTGATCTCCGAGAGCGCTTGACCCATCGTCATCTGCCGCTCGTCGTAATTCAGATCGTGGAGAACGTCTTTAATGATCTGGCGCTGATCGGTCTCGTCCATGATAACGAAGTTGGACGAAATGCCGGCCTTCTTGCCGTCGCGGCGCAGCATGCGTACGCACACCGAATGAAAAGTGCCGGTCCAAATGTCTTGCGCAACGTCACCGACCATCTCGAGCAGGCGCCTCTTGATTTCGCCGGCTGCCCGATTGGTAAACGTCATCGCAAGGATGCGATCCGGGATTACTTTTTTCTTTTCCAGCAGGTACGCGATGCGGTGTGTCAGCACGCGCGTTTTGCCGCTGCCGGCTCCTGCAAATATCAGGCAGGGGCCATCGGTATGCTCGATAGCGGCCGTTTGGACGCTATTCAACTCTTCAGTTTTTACGATCATTTCACCCTAATAATTCGACGCGCCAGGGCCCGTTGCCTCGATTAACGAGCCACTCGCAGCCGTTCTGCACGGGGTTCCGCAAGGGAAATCGCACTCGACAGGTAGGCGAGCGTCGATTCTGCACCCATATTCGTGCTGACGCCGTGGTCGTCGATTCCATCACGGCAGGCCCCATCTACGACCAATGTTGCACCCAATGAGTTGCGTCCGAAGTACCACCCGTGTGTGAGCTCGGCGAGCCCTTCGTACCGTGGATCGCGACTTATGTCGCCCGCGACAAGGGCCGCGCTCACCATCGCCGCAGCCTCCAGCGGCTGCTGTCCATAACGCGCCCGCTCGCCTCCGCGCCGGTACCAACCCTGGTTGCCAATGGGCACGAAGATGCGTTCCTCGACTGTGACGCTTTCGTAGAAATTCAGCGCATCGAGGCCGACTTCGACGAATCGGTCTTCCTCTAAAAGGGCGCCGGCGCGCAATATTGCTTCGGGCAATCGCGCATTGTCGTAAGTCATGATCCCTTCGAACCATCGCCAATCCGGCCCGACGTTTTGTTCGAAAGCTTGGACGAGGGCTTCGGCTTCACAACGGATTGCGTGTTCGAGGGTTGCGTCTTCTCGGCGCCGCGCATCGAAGGCATGTGCCATTCCGATCAGCGCGTAGGCGCGCGAACGCGGGGCTTCGAGGGTCGAGACGACCTGGAACGCTCGTTCGAAAATCAGCGAGCAAACCCGGCGCCACGATTCGAGTGGCGCAAAGCGCATCCCGTAGCCGACCGACCACAGCGCACGGCCGATCGAGTCTTGCGTCCCGACGATGTCGAGCCAGCGCCGGTCGTACCCCATGAAATTGTGGAAGCGTCCGTCGCGCAACTGCGCATCATAAAGGAACGCGAGATAGGTTTCCGTGAGCCGCATCGCGATGTCGTGCTGCTGGCGGTCGCTGGTGGCCGCGATCGCTACCATGAGCGCGCGTGAAACGTCGTCGGTGCAGTAGCCCGTCGAACGATTGGGCACGTCGTAGATGGCGTGCTGAATAACGCCGACGTTGTCCGTCAGCGTTTCGAGATGCTCGAGCGAGGGATAACGCATGGGCGTCCGCCTAAGCGGACGTCGCGAGCTCCGCCCGCGCGTTGCGGGCCGGCGTCAATTCAGAGAAGAGGCGTCCATACGCGAACGATACGTTCGGCCACGTCATCTGACGTCCAAACCGGTACGCACGCCGCTCGGTTGCACGGCGAAGGGCCGGATCGTCGAGCAGCGCGACGACCGCGGACGCAATCGCATCGGCGTCGCGGAATGGAACGAGCGCACCGCGATGATGCGAAAGCAACTCTTCGGCATAGAGATACGGCGTCGAGACGATTGCCTTCCCCATGCCGATCGCGTAGGCAAGCGTGCCGCTGACGATCTGCACCGGGTTGAGATACGGCGTAAGATAGATGTCCGTCGCTTGCAGATATTCGACAAGCTCCGGAAAGTCGAGATAACGGTCGACGAATTGCACGTTGTTTCGCAGACCAAAGCGTTCGACTATCTCGACGAGCGATTCACGATACGACTCGCCTTCGTGACGGCGTACGACCGGATGGGTTTGACCTAAGACAAGATAAAGCGCTTCGGGGTGCGTCTTCACGACGCGGCGCATCGCTTCGATTGCGAACTCGAGACCTTTGCCCCGGCTGATGAGTCCGAACGTCGAGATCACCATGCGCTGGCCTATCCCGAAACCGGCTTTGGCCGCGTCGGTCGAGCGGAACGGAACGTCCGGAACGCCGTGATGGATCACACGCACCTTCGCCGGCTCAACGCCGTAGCGATCGATCAGAATGTCTTTGCCGGTCTGCGATAAGACGACGATCGTCGTCGCTTGCTCGCAAATCGATTGTGCGACATGGCGGTGATGATCGTTAGGTTCCGGGAGCACTGTGTGCAACGTGACGACGACGGGTTTCGTTATGCCGGCTAGGACGTCGAGGAACCACTCACCGTCTTCACCGCCGAAAAGACCGTACTCGTGCTGAACGTTGAAAAGCTCGCACGGATGGGCGTTGACGATCGCTGCGATATCGGCGTATGAGTTGCGATCCTCTTCGATCAGACGTGCAACGACTTCCGGAGGATAAATGCGCATCTCGCCACCGGGCTCGTCGATTGCCACGATCTCGCTCTTCGTATCGAAACGCGAATCGAAGCTGTCAACGGTATCGCGCGTAAAAGTCGCGATGCCACATTCACGAGGAGGATAGCTCCCCATAAACAGTGTTCGCGGCGCTTCTATTGGCGAAGCCGCACGATGTGAAAGGTCCAAGAGGAAACGGACTCCTTGGGGTACTTACCCCGGTGATCGTTTGAGTCGTACCCCTGGGCTTTCGGTTGCAAACGGCGAGGTAATGGAGCTTAGACGGTAGGCACACCCTCGACCGCGACACGCGAACCTTCCGGTAGGTTGGTGTCGTCGTCGATGACGACATTATGTCCGATTACCGAGCGCGGGGCCACGTGTGCGCGCGCGCCGACGCGTGTTCCGCTCGCAAGGATCGATTGCTCGACGACCGCGTCCTGACCAATCGAAACGCCGTCCCAGAGAAGAGAGTCTTCGACCCGCGCGCCGCGCGCGACGCGGCAGCCGTCGCCCAGAACGACGAATGGACCGACGTGCGCGCCGGGTTCGATGACGACGCTCGAGCCGATGAAGGCGGGCGCCGTGACGGTACCGGCCGGCTGCACCTTGCCGGGACCCGAGACCTCGCCTTTGGCGAACGGAATCGAGAGCGGCATTGCGCCGTCGAAGATGTGGTGGTGCGCGTCGAGATAGTGCTCGGGGCGCCCAAGATCGATCCAGTAGTCGCCTGTGACGTACGCGTACAGCGCATTGCCGCCGTCGATGACGGCCGGAAAAGTTTCGCGCTCGATCGAGACCGCGCGCCCGGCCGGAATGTAGTTGAGGATCTCGCGCTCGAGCAGATACGTCCCGGCGTTCACGTCGTTCGAAGGTGACGTGCCCGTGGGCGGCTTCTCGATGAACTTTGCAATGCGTCCGTCCCCGTCGTGGACGACCGCGCCGAACGCGGACGGATCGTCGACGGTGATCAAATGCAGCGCACCTATTCCGCCGTGCTTGTCGTGAAACGCCATCATCGCGCGCAAATCGAGACTAGTGAGCACGTCGCCATTGAAGACGAAGAAAGGCCCGACGATGTGTTGCTCGACGTTCTTGATCGCGCCGGCGGTGCCCATCGGTGTTTCTTCGACTACGTAGGTGATTCGCAAGCCGAGCTTTGACCCGTCGCCGAAATACGAGCTGATTGCATCGGGCAGATAGCCGGAGGCCAAGATTGCATGCTCGATACCGGCGTCTTTGATGCGGCGCAGCATCAACTCGAGGAACGGAACACCCATGATCGGGATCATCGGCTTCGGTGTCCCGTACGTCAGCGGCCGCAGACGCGTCCCCTCACCGCCGACCAGGACAATAGCTTGCGTAAAAGCCTCCTCTTAGTTGAGCGCCAGGGACGAGACTATACCCGGCGCATCGAGGCGAGCCTTTCAGCGTGCAAGACTGATGGCACTCAAGCATGCGAACATTTGTTCGATATGCGAATCAAACGCTTCAACTGGCCCGCGATCCAAAACGCCTTTGACTCTGGCAAGTCGATAACGGAGTGCCGCAGCTTGTTCGGCTTCTGTTACGCCTCGTGGCGAAAGGCAGTCCGGCGCGGCGACATCGTTCTGCCGGAAGACGGAGCATGGGCTAATCGCGTACGTCAATACGATTGGCTTGCTGTTCAGCAATATTACGACGAAGGGCACACATACCGAGAGTGCCGAATCCGCTTCGGCTTTGCTGCCGGATCCTGGCACAAAGCGGTCGTGCGTGGTGATATCCGCGCGCGTCCGGTGAAACGGCCGATAGACCGTGTGCCTGCCGAAGCGAAAAGCCGGACGAATTTAAAAAACCGTCTTCTCGAGGCGGGCATCCTGCAGAATAGATGCGAGGAATGCGGTCTAACGGAATGGAGAGGTAAGCGGCTATCGATTCAAATCGATCATGTAAATGGCATTCGGGACGATAATCGACTTGAGAATCTCGGAATGCTTTGCCCGAATTGTCATAGCCAAACGGAGACGTTCGCGAGCAGAAATAGAGGCAAGTACAGTTTATTCCCGGGTCGTCTAATGGTAGGACGCGGTCCTCTGAAGGCCGTTATTGGAGTTCGAGTCTCTGCCCGGGAGCCAAGGCCTCATCGTCTAGCTGGCCTAGGACGTCGCCCTCTCACGGCGGTAACACCGGTTCGAATCCGGTTGGGGCTACCATGAAAGAAAGACCCTTAGCAATAAGGGTCTTTCACTTTTGAAAACACTCGGCGATCTCTTGAACCGAAATCTCGACGTTATCTTCGTCGGGATCAATCCGTCGATTTATTCCGTCGAGCACGGACATTATTTCGCGCGGCCCGGCAATCGATTCTGGCCGTGTCTCTCACGATCGAAACTCAGCAGTGAAGCATGCAAGGGTCTGCGCGTACACGTGCTGACGCCCGAGCACGATCGCGCGCTGCAAAAATACGGGATCGGCTTCACCGATCTCGTCAAACGCCCAACCGCCAAAGCGAGCGAACTCGCATTGAAAGAGCTCGCGGCCGGCGTCGACGCTTTGCTCGACAAGCTCAAGAAATTCAAGCCGCGCGTCGCGTGCTTCCACGGCATCACCGGCTATCGCCACGTCCACGCTCTGCTAGGCGACAAATCGACCGTCGCAAAACACGGCTTTCAACCGCTGCGGCTCGGCGACACACGAATCTACCTCGCGCCGAATCCAAGCGGCGCAAACGCTCACTTCACGCGCGCGGATCAAGTCCGCGCGTACGATGAAATCTCGAAGTGGCTTAGGCGGCCCTAAGCGGTCGCGAGCGGCTTCTTCTTCCAGCCGCCGACGATCGCGCCGATGATCGCAAACCCTACGACGACGTAGCCCGTGTTGATCAGCCACAGCGTAAACGACGTCCCCGCATACAGCACTTGGTTGAGCGTCTGCGTTGCAAAAAGCGCGATCCCCATGAACAGTGCAAAGCTCACGCCTTGCTGCACGCTTTGATCCTCAGGGTGACGCGCGAGCGCAACAGCCGTCGCATACGCAAGGATGAGTCCAAGCAGAAACGACCAGAAATAGGTCATTGGCGATCCCTCACCCATCGAAGTCTTGCCCATTGCCGCCGCCCACGCAGCACCGAATATCGTGTACCAAACCCACCCGAGGAGAAAATAGACGATCGCCGCGACCCACGCGGCAACGTGATTGATCCCTGCTGGCATGTGGAATCCCCCCATCTATAAATGGATCGTGAATTCTGAGGTTCGGTCGCCTGAAGAATACCTCCCTGAAGGCCTCTCGTTGCGACGTTTTTGCGACACTGCTGCCAGCGGATTACGAAGCACGCAAACGTGAGCTTGCTAACTTCATCAAGGACCTGCGCAACGTTGCTCGCCTCCTAAGCGTTTAAGAGGTCAGGAACGCGAAACAAGCTAAGTACGTCGCGTTCAGTCGTCACGACGAGGAGGACGTTGTGTCGGTCGACCCACTTAATATTGGAGCTTCAGGACTCGCTGCGTATGCCGAGGCACTCGACGTAAATGCTAACAACGTCGCAAACGTTGGCAGCACGGGCTTTCAGGCTCAAAGCGTAAATTTCCAAAACCAAGCCGGCGGCGGTGTTACGGTCGCAACGATCACGAGCAATTCCGCGCAAGGAAGTCTCGTGCCAAGCGATCAGGGCACGAACGTCGCGATCTCAGGCTCCGGCTTCTTCGTGCTGCAAGGCGGCGACGGTGACCCTGTTTACACGCGTGACGGCAACTTCACGCTGGATGCAAACGGAACGCTCGTCGATCCGTCGAGCGGTCTTGACGTCATGACGATCACAGCCGACGGGGGCGTTGCGCCGCTGCAGATTCCTCCGGGCGTGCAAAGCATTTCGATCGGCGCAAACGGCGCTATCTACGGCGTCTACGCCAACGGTCAAACGACGGCACTTGGAACCGTCGCGCTCGCGACATTCCACAATGCCGGCGGCCTGCGGCGTGTCAGCGGCGGATATCAGGCCTCGGCTGCAAGCGGTGCGGCGCAAGTTGGACGCGCAGGAACCGCGGGCTTTGGGACGCTCGCCTCGGGGATGCTCGAAAGCTCGAACGTCGATGTTGGCGGCGAGTTCGTCAAGATGATCGCGGCGAAGACTGCCTTCGATGCCAACGCGAAGAGCGTTGAGGTCGCCGGCTCGACGCTCAAGACGATTGTCGATCTTCCGGATTAAGCCGCAGGGACTCCGGTAAGAATCGGCAGCGCTTTCGGATCGTGCCGGAAGCGCTTGTGCAGCCTTTTCACAAATTCGTGCCGGATCTGGAACTGATCGACAAACGTTTCCGAGCGCAGAAACACGACGAATTCGATGCGGCTGTCCGTCAGCTCGAGGAACCGTACTTGCGGATCAAACTGCGAAGCAACCTTACACGCCTTCAAAACCTCGACCGCTACATCGTGAATGACCTTTTCGGCCGCATCGAGATCGCTATCGGCACTAATCGTGGCTTTGATCTCGATCGTCATGTGCGAGTCGGGTAAATCGTAATTCGTGAACGACGTCGTCGTGACTTTCGAATTCGGAATGACGATCAAACTGTCCGAACGATCGCGAACCGACGTATTGTTCCACGCGATGTCGACGACCCAACCTTCGACCCCACCGTCGAACTTCACATACTGACCCGGCCTGAGCTCGCGCGACGCGATAATTTGAATTCCCGCGAAGAGATTTGCGAGCGGCGCTGAGAGCGCGAGGCCGACGGCCAAGCCGCCGACACCAAGTGCCGTGAGGATCGGCGCAATCGCAATCCCGAGCGATCCGAGCACGATCAACCCGCCGATGACGAAGATCGAGAGCTGCGCAATCGACGACATCAGCGATGTTTGCGGCAGCAAGCCCGCAGCGCTCCGGCTGTAGAATGCCACAACGCCATACGACGTTCGGCCGGCGACCCACGTCGCCGTCATGAGCGCAATGCCCAAGAGCAGCTTACGGACGAAGTCGAGGGTCTGCTCCGGCAGCTGATACGAGATCGTCGCCGCGTAGATGCCAAGCAGCACGAAACAAATAAAGATTGCATTTCCGGCGGCGTTCGTCGCAACGGAAATTCCGTCAAAGCGGCGCTCGATACGCCGGCCGACGGACCACATCCAAAGTTGTTGCGTCGCGACTCCCGCGGCGACCCCGAGAGCGACGTACAGCAGCGGCCAAAGGAGCGCCAGTATCCTGTCGTGCATCAAGCCGCTTATTCCCGGCTTCGGACGGCTTTTACGTACCCGCTAACCCGCTTAGCAAGCGACGAATCGGCGCCAAGGAAATGCCCACAAATTCGCCGGCGCTCGGTTGTCCCTCGGCAAGCCCGACCAGCGAACCCGTCGAGAGCTCGAAGATCGGCGCACCGAGATTTCCGTCGTCGACCGGGGCATCGTGTTCGAACGTTCCGTGCGCATCATCGGTGCTGCTGACGACACCCTGCGCGAGATGCGGAGCACCGCTGAATTGAATGTCGCCCGGGTTGAAGGCGACGACGGCGACGTCAAGCCCGGGCAGCACGGTGCGCGCGAGGCTGACCGCAGAAACGTTGAGCCCTTCAACGCGCAACAAGGCAAGATCCGATTTTGGATCGGTCCGCACGACGGTTGCGCGCGTCCCCTTCGTCGCGTTCGCAAAATAGACCGTCGCAGAGGTTTTCTTCTTCAATATTTGCGCGGCAGTGAGAATATATGCCGAATTTCCGGTGCGCGCGACGACGACGCCGCTCCCGGTGCTATCCTCAACGGAAATGCGCGCGATCGACGGTAGCGCGCGACGCATGAACATCATGCCCGGCGTCGGGACGTTTGACAGCGTCATGCCGCCCGTTTGCTCTTCGGATCCGAATGCGAGCGTGAGATGCGCTTTGGCCGCAAGCGCGACGATCGGAGCGGCAGATGCGCCGAACCACATGTTCTGCGTCGAGCGGCCGGCGCTGTTCGTGATCCCGAGGACCTGGTGCGTCCCTTTATCGACGATGACGGAACCGTTCCAATTGCCACCGCGATCGTCCGAGAAGTCGAACCCCGGCGGCGAGGCATGGACCACGCGAATCGTACCTTCGTCGCTCGCGACGTCCCGCGCCCAATCTGAATCAAGCGAGCGTGCGACGTCGCCCGCCGTGCCGTCGAAATAATAGACGCGAACATCTTCAAGCTCGCGCGATCGATGCGAAAACGTCGCCGGCATCACGCGAAGCTTGTCGACGGAGAGCAGCGTGAGATTCGTTTGATCGTCGCGGGCAACGACCGTGGCTTTCTCCAAGCGCCAAATCTGTCGCGGCGTTACCGTATACGGATTCCCGACGCGCAGCGCGCCGAGCGCACCCGGCGGAATGACGGTAGCCACGTACGAGTGGGTCGCGTCGGCTGCAACGACCACGCCGTCCGCGATTTGGGTGCGTGCGAAGCCTCCGGCGTCGCCCTTCCCGGTCACGATCGGAATCGGCGTGACGTTTCCGTCCAGGACGAACGACGCCGGCGGCGCTTTGATGCTTTGCTCGATCGACATCGCAAGGCCCAAACGTGTCGCGGACAACAACACCGTCATGTAGTCGCGTTCGCGCACCCACGACGGCAGAAACGGCGCGGGAGCCGGAGCCATCACGAAGTCGCTCGGCAGCGCGGCGCTGATCGCTTTGATCGCAGCATCCGGCGAATCGGCCGAATAGCCGGTCAAGATGCACGTCAAGCGGCCCGTTCTACCGGCGGTGACCTCACAGTTCGTCACCACCGCGGGATCGACGCTCATTGACGATACGAAAAGGTTTGCGCGATCCTTAACGGCGGCGCCACGCACGGTATTGAAATCGGTTGCCGCCAGCGCAAACGCCGATTGAAAAAACTGTGCGAGGTTTGCTCGGGTATCGGCGCCGGCGTAGGACGGCGCAGTCAGAAAGAGAGCGAACGCAAGAAGCGCGGCAGCCGTTTGTCGCGCCGTTATGTCCCCTTTTTCAATTTACGGTAGCGGGTGATCAATTGGTTGGTCGAGCTATCGTGTTTGAGCGGCACGTCTTTCGACGTATCCAGCTCCGGGATGATGCGCACCGCGAGAACTTTACCGAGCTCGACTCCCCATTGGTCGAACGAATCAATGTTCCAGATGATCCCCTGCGTGAAGACGCTATGCTCGTACAACGCAACCAGCTTGCCGAGTGCAGCCGGCGTGAGCTTCTGGAGCATGATCGTATTCGAAGGCCGGTCTCCTTCGAACGTGCGATGCGGCACGAGCCAATCCGGCGAGCCTTCAGCTTTTACTTCCTCGGGTGTCTTGCCGAACGCAAGCGCTTCGCCTTGGGCAAAGACGTTTGCCATCAACATGTCATGTTGCATGCCGAGCGGGTTGAGGGTCTCGATGAACGCAATGAAATCGCAGGGAATCAGCCTCGTCCCCTGATGGATCAGCTGATAGAACGAATGCTGTCCGTTGGTTCCCGGCTCGCCCCAGTAGATCGGGCCCGTGTCGTGTGCGACCGGCTTGCTGTCGACGGTAACGTGCTTGCCGTTGCTTTCCATCGTGAGCTGCTGCAAATAGGCGGGGAAACGTTTGAGATACTGCTCGTACGGAAGCACGGCGACCGTTTGCGCACCGAAGAAATCGTTGTACCAGAGCGAGAGTAAGCCCATGAGTACCGGCAGATTCTTCTCGAACGGCGTCGTGCGGAAATGTTCGTCCATCTCATGGAAGCCCGCGAGCATCTCGCGGAAGTTGTCCGGACCAACTGCGATCATCGTTGAGAGACCGATCGCTGAATCCATCGAATAGCGGCCGCCGACCCAATCCCAGAACTCGAACATGTTCGCGGTATCGATACCGAATTTTGCGACTTCAGTCGCGTTGGTCGAAACCGCTACGAAATGTTTGGCGACCGCCTTTTCGTCGCCGCCCAGCTCCTCGAGCGCCCATGTGCGCGCCGCTTTCGCATTGGTCATCGTTTCCAAAGTCGTAAACGTTTTCGACGAGACGACGAAGAGCGTCTCATCGGCTTTGAGATCGCGAACGGCTTCGCAGAAGTCCGTGCCGTCAACGTTCGAAACGAACCGGAACGTCATGTTACGGTCGCTGTAGTGCCGCAGTGCTTCGTAGGCCATGACCGGACCGAGATCGGAGCCGCCGATGCCGATGTTAACGACGTTCTTGATGCGCTTGCCGGTATGACCCTTCCACGCGCCACTACGGATGCGCTCCGAGAACGCGCTCATCTTGTCGAGCACTTTGTGAACTTCAGGAATGACGTTCACGCCGTCGACCATGATCGACGCATTCTTCGGTGCGCGCAGCGCAACGTGCAGAACCGCACGCTGCTCCGAAATATTGATCTTCTCGCCACTAAACATTGCGTCGATCTTCTCGCGCAGGCCGGAAGCCGTTGCAAGACCGACGAGTAGGCTCATCGTCTCCGTAGTGACGCGATTCTTGGAATAATCGATGAAGACGCCGGCGCCCTCAACGCTGAACTTTTCGGCGCGTTTCGGATCTTGCGCGAACAGCTCACGCAGATGTTGTCCGCGAATCTTCTCACAGTGCGCCGATAAAGCGCTCCAAGCGGACTCTCTAAGCGATGCATCCACGACAGTCGCCACGTTTCGTTCTCCTTCTTTTATATTTCCATCAAATCGCTGCCGACGATTATCTCCCCTGCGAAACCCTGGGCCGCTCCGCTGCGCCACACCTCATCGTCGATTCCCTCGGACGGCACAAAGTGATTCAACACCAGCGTGCGCACCCCGGCTCGGGTCGCAACCGTGCCGACGTCCTCGAGCCGCGTGTGACTCGCCGTCAAATGTTCGCGAAGTCTGGTAGCATTCTTAAGACGTCCTAATATCTCGGCCGCCCCGCCTTCGTGCAGTACCTCGTGGACCAAGACATCCGCGCCGCTCGCAAGATCGATCAGCGCTTTGCAGGGTGCGGTGTCTCCCGAGAACACGACCGATCGATCCGCGGTGTCGAACCGAAACGCGAAGGATGGAACCATCGGCGGGTGCTCGACCAGCGCAGCATTTACGATCACGCGCGCATCCCGATAGACGAGACCGGGTTGTGCGATTTCGTGAATCCGAACCAGCGCATCGATGTCAGGGCGCCCTTCGTCCTCCAGACGCGTTCGGATATCGACGTCGGCAAAGCGACGAAACGCAGCCAGCATGGAGCGAAGCGGCGGAGGCCCGAGGACGTCGACGCCGCGATCGAATCCGGCGCTCCAAGCGAGCTGAATCAATGTCCCGGCGTCAACGTTGTGATCCGAATGATGGTGCGTTACGAAGACCGCACGCAAGCCGCGAATGTCCAGACCGGCCAGTGCGATCTGACGCGCGACTCCGTTCCCGCAATCGACGACGTACAGCGAGTCGTCAACGACGACGACATTGGCCGGCGCTGCACGCGAACGTTTCGGAGACGGTCCGCCCGCCGTCCCCAAGAGCACGATTCGGGTCGCCACTAAGCCGGCGCCAATCGCGTTTCGACTGCGTGTTGTGCGACGCTCGACAGTGAGGTGATGACGAGGAACCAAAACGTCGCGACCAAGAGCAGCTCGATCGTGTGCAGATTCGACGATGCGATGTTCTCAGCCGCAGTTAGCAAGTCACCCCCCGCAATCACCGAGACGAGCGACGTCGCCTTCAAGAGATTGGTGAATTGATTGACCGTCGGCGGCACGATCACTGCAAATGCTTGCGGAAGAACGACTCTGCGCATCGCAAGACCGCTCGACATGCCCAGCGCCCGCGCGGCATCAACCTGGCCTCGCGGTACGGCCAGGATCCCCGCGCGGATGACCTCGGACATGTATGCGCCTTCATTGAGACCCAGCGCGAGGATCGACGCGACGAACGGCGTGACGATGAAATTCGTTCCAGCCGAAATCAGTGCGATATCCGTGAACGGAATGAAGATCCCGACACGTTTGAAGAGCAGTGCCAGATTTCCCCAAAATAAAATCTGAACCAACAGGGGCGTACCGCGGAATGCCCATGTATAGGCGCTGCTCGCCCACCGGAACACGGGATTGTGCGAGAGCCGCATGAGCGCAAGCCCGAGGCCCAGCCCAAGCCCGACGGCGCCGGAGATAACGGCCAGCTCGACCGTGGTGCGCAAACCTGCCAAAATCGCAGGTGCAAATTGATACTGCGCGATCGCGGCGTGATCGATATTCGGATTTTGGGCGATGGAGAGCCCGATCGCGATTATGGCGGCCAGCACGACCGCGCTCGCAATCCAGGTCCACAGATAGCGCATACAAAAGCTTCTTACATGCGCCTTTTCGCAGCGCTCCTGCTCGCACTCGCCTTGACGGCGCCCGCAGGTGCGGCGGACAACACGATTACCGCAGGCACCATCACTAACAGTCCGCCGCTGGTGAGCTACGCCTCGGACGGCACGACGCTACAAGGCGTCATCGTCGATCTTGCGGTCGCGATGAGCAAGCATCTGCCGCACCCGATCGCATTCACGCCAACGACCTTCGACGGCTTGATCCCCGCACTGCAGGCCGGACGCATCGATGTGGCGTTCACGTTGATGAACGACACGCTCGAACGCGAGAAGGTCCTCGACTTCGTCGACTTCTTTCGCTTGAGCACGATGCTGCTCATCCAAAAGGGCAATCCGCAGAAGATCACCGGGCTCGAGAGTCTCTGCGGTAAGACCGTGTCGACCGTACGCGGCTCGACGCAGATCTTACTCATCGACGAACAAAACGCTCGCTGCACGGCCGATCGTAAACCGCTCGTCGAGAATCTCGAGTACACGCAGCCTGCCGATGCGCGCTTGCAGCTGCAGAACGGTCGCGTCGCCGCGTTCCTCGGGAACTCGCCCGTCATGATCTATCTTGCGAAGACGGCGGGCGGCGGAACGATCTTCGACGTCGTCACGGGCAAAGAGTATCAGCCCGTCCCGCTCGGCATCGGCATTGCGAAATCGAACGTCGCCCTGCGCGACGAGCTGCAAAAAGCATTGCGCGCGATCATCGCGGACGGCACGTATAAGAGGATACTCGAAAACTACGGTGTCGCGAACGGCGCGCTCAGCGACCCGACGATCAACGGAGCTAAGAGCTAAGCGCGGAGAGCGCCTCGCAGGCGCGGATTGAGCAGATCGTTGAGGCCATCTCCCAGCAAGCTGAATCCGAGAACGCTGGCTAAGATTGCCGCACCGGGGAACACGCTTATCCACCAGCTCTGCCCCAAAAACGGTTGGGCATTGTTCAGCATCTGACCCCAACTGATGAGCGCAGGATCACCGAGACCGAAGAAGCTGATGCCCGCTTCGAGCAGGATGGCGTGGGCGATGCCCTGCGTCGCCGTCACAATTACCGGTGCAAGCGCGTTTGGAAGCATCACGCGAACGCCAATGTACCAATTTCCGGCACCAATGGCGCGCGCTGCTTCCACGAACTCCGACGACCGCAGAGCTATGAACTGCGCACGAACGACGCGCGCCGTCAGCGGCCACGCCACGATGCCGAGCACGAGGATGACTTTGTCGAGTCCACGTCCGATGATTGCGACCAGCACCAATGCCAAAAAGAACTGCGGAATTATCTGAAAGAACTCGGAGACACGCATTAAAATGAGGTCGACGATGCCGCCGCGGTAACCCGCGATGGCGCCGATGACGATACCGATGACTGTCTGCAGCAGCGACGCGCCGATGCCGACGATCAACGAGACTCGACCGCCGTACACGACCTCGCTCCACACGTCGCGTCCCAGATTGTCCGTGCCGAACGCTCCATTCGTGAGCGGCGGCGCAAACGCAAATGCGCTTGTTGCAAGCGGATCGCGATGCGCGATTAACGGAGCCGCGATTGCGGCGAGGGTCACGAGCGCGACGAGAAGGGCGCCGGTTCTCATGCGCGCGAGCGCGGATCGACCCGCGCTTGAAGCATGTCGGCGGCAAGATTCGCCAAGATAGCAGCCAGACTGGTGACGATGAATATCCCGATCAACACCGGATAGTCGCGTTTAAAGAGTGAGTCGTACAGCAAGCGGCCCATGCCCGGCCAGCTGAACACCGTCTCCACGAGCGCCGACGTCGACAACAGCAGGCCGACGCTGTAGCCTCCTGCCGCGATCACCGGTATGAGCGCGTTACGAAGAGTGTGCTTGAAGACGACGAGGTATGTGCTCAAGCCCTTCGCGCGGGCGGTGCGCACGAAATCGAACTGCAGCGTCTCGATCATGCTCGTACGCACCAACCGCGTCATGAGCGCCAAGTGACCGGTCGAGAGCGCCAGCACCGGAAGCACCAGATGCCGCGCAACGTCAGCGAGTTCGCCGAATGCTGACGGCGCCGTATGCAGCGAGTGCATACCGAGCGAGGGCAACCAGGCGAGCTTCACGGCGAATGCCAAAATCAGCAGCTGACTGAGCCAAAATCCCGGAATCGAGAATCCAACCAGAGCTAGAACGGTGACGAGCCGATCGGCCAGGCGCAGATGCCGTACCGCGGCAACCGTTCCGAAGATGATTCCCCCGAACGTCCCGAGTACGAACGCGGAGGCCGCCAAGACGAACGTCGGCCCGATACGCTCACCGATCACGCTCACGACCGGCGCGTTGTACGAGAACGAAAAACCTAAATCGCCGTGCAGCAAACGCCCGCCGTAATCGAGGAACTGCACCCAGACGGATTGATCGAGGCCGAGATCGTGACGTAGCTGCGCAACGTAATCCGGCGGAGCCGGATAGTCACCGACGAGCGCGGTGATCGGATCTCCCGGGAGCAGATGTGTGATCGCAAAGACGATAGCGATCACGCCGAAAAGCTGCGGTACGACCAGCGCTATCCGCGCCAGGCTTGATCCCATTCGTCGTAGGGCTGACCGCTCTCCCACAAGCCGTGCAGATTTGCTTGCGCCGCATCGACTTCGGTTCGGTCGATCAGCGGAAACAGCGGCAACTCATGAGAAAGCAAAACCTGCAACTCATCGTAATACCTTTTCCGGTCGGCGATGCGCACCGTGAGCGCTCCCTCGCGGAACAATTCGTCAACTTTGGAGTTGGAATAGCCGGTCGGATTCGAGAACGGGATTCCCGGCGCCGTCGTGATGTACTCGCGCGCAATACCGATTGCGGGATCCCCGCCGGTCGTATAGGCCTCGATCGCTCCCTCGAAGTCGCGTTTCGTGAACTCGACATCGTTCAGGACGTTGCGCTCGAGCGGCAAGAGCGTTACGGCGACGCCAACAGCTTGCAAGTCGTCGCGAATGATCTGCGCGGTCGCCGGGAAGCCCGCTTGCGCAACGTTGTATACCAACCGGAACGTGAAGCGGGTTCCGTTCTTGCGCGTCAAGCCCAATTTGTCGAGCGCTGCGTTCGCCGCTTTTGGATCGTATGGGTACAACTTCGTTAGATCGACCTGTGGATCGTATGCCCAAAGCTTCTGGTGAAATGCGCTCTTGGCAACATAACCGATCCCAAAGTACGCTTGATCCAGAATTTGCTTGCGGTTGATGCCTTGTAGCACAGCCGCGCGTACCCGCGGGTCGTTGAGCGGCGGCTTCGCGTCGTTTAGGAACAAAAGATAGTTTCCCGGAACGTCGGTATCGTACTTGAGCTGGATCTTGTGATGGCTACGAAGTGAACCAATTTGCTCTTTGGGCAAAAAGAAACTCTGCACGTAGTCGATCTCGCCGGTATCGAGCCCTTGCACGCGCGAGCCCGCGTCAGGCACCACTTTTGCGATCACCGTATCGAAATACGGCAGCCCCTTGCGGAAGTAATTGGGATTGCGCACCATTACGACGCGGTCGCCGCGCGTGTAGCTCGAAAACTTGAAGGGCCCGGTACCGATGGGGTTGTCGGTGTTGTGCGGGTTACGAAGAACGTCGGTTCCTTCGTAAATGTGACGCGGAAGAATTGCGCCGTCCTGACACGTCATCTGCTCCAGGAACGGCCCGTACGGCTTCTTCATCTTGACGACGACAGTGTAGGCGTCAGGCGTTTCGACGCTTGCGACGTTCGAAAACGCAACCTTCGCTCGCGGATGAAATTTTGCAAGCACGTTGACGAATGTGTACTTCACGTCAGCCGACGTGAACGGTTGGCCATCGTGCCAAAGCACGTCGCGACGCAGTTTGAACGTGTATTGCATTCCGTCGGGCGGGATGAACCAGTCGGTCGCAAGCTCGGGGTGCGATTTCCCTTGGCGATCGCGATATGTTAGCCCGTTGAACATCTTGCAATCGGTAGATAGCGCTTCGACTCCGGTCGTGATGGCAGGATTGAGCGTCTCGGGGTCCGAGCCGATCGCAAAGACAAACGTTCCGCCATGAACCGGCGCTTGTCCCTGCGCTGCACTGAGCGGCGCGAGGAGTGCGAGGATGAACGCCCCGACGACTATGATGCGCATTTGACTCGGTCCGAAACCCAGGGATCTTCGATGTCGAGCCGCGAGCGCACGGCTTCCGCGTCGAGATGCTCGGCGATCGGCTGGTCCGACGCGCACGCCTCATACGCAATACGCCCTGCCATCTGTGCGGCGACGAGCAGCCGCTCGACATCGATACGTGCACGTGTGTCGCCGGGGGTTAGAAGGAAGCGTGTCTGTGCACCCGGGTCTTCGTAGCCGGCGATCAGCCGGAACGACGGGATCCCGCCCAAGAAGAAATTGTAGTGATCCGAGTTGCCCATAACCGGACGAATGAGATCAACAGGTATCGGAGCGTTCTCCGTGTGGCGCTGGACAAAACGGCCGACGTCTTCCATCCCGCTGATCAGTGCCGAAAGACGGTCGGCCCCGACGATGGTATCGAGATTCACGACGAGCGCGATCTTCTCGCGCTCTTCCGGCGAGAGCTCGTTGACATACACGCTTGACCCGTACAATCCCCATTCCTCGAACGTGAAGAGCATCAAACGCAAACCACGCCGCAAAGAGCCCACCAAAGGGGCAAGGCGGCGTCCAATCTCGAGCACCGACGCGACACCGCTGGCATTGTCGAGGGCGCTTTCGGCAAGATGGTGCCCATCGAGATGCGCGCAAACGATCACCCACTCATCCGTTAGAGCCGGGATCTCGTAGACGATGTGCCGGCCTTCCAGCGGAACGCGATGAGCATCGACGCGTAAACGTATTCTCGTTATGCCATCCGATGTCGATGCGGCGATCTTCGCGCCACCTTCGTAAGAAAGCCCCACAGCTGGAATGTCGTCCGACTCGCCGCGACCGGACGAACCGCTCACGACGCCGACCTCGGGCAGGTAATTGGCGATGCAGAACGCGGCCGCGCCCCCGCGCTTTGCCCAATCGTACTTTCGCCGGCGGTGCACATGGTGCACGCTGAATGGAAACTCGTGTCGCACCAGGACGGCACGTCCTCGCAGCCTTTCGCGCTCGCGGACGAAGTCGTCCGATGTGCCACGACCGAGATCGATGAGCTCCAGCTCCTGTCCCTCCGGCGGCGTCGACGGCGATAGGACGAGGCTCGTGCTCTCGATGGCGGTTCCGCCGCTGAGTTGGACGCTGCTCGCTCCTCTCGCCCATCCCGAATAGGGATAATCGATGCTGCGCGACTGGCCGGCGCCGATCTCGTCGAGGCGCGCTTCAACGAATCGACGCGCGCGCATTTCGCTCTCCGATCCGGCGAACCGGCCTCCGAAGTCGCACAGCGCGTTCAGATCGGAGCGAAGCTCTTCCAACGAAAACGCCTGCTCAAAGCTATTATCCACGTTTGAGCCTACGAATGCTTCCCTGAAACTCCTGCGCAAGATTGCCACATAGGGATGGTTCCGCGGGGTGTGCTATCTCCCAATCATGATGGGAGCCGCGATCAATACCGATGCGTTTTACGATCAGCTCGAAGAGCTCGGAAAACGCTTGTACATCGAATCTCAAATCGATATTCCACCGGACGTTCGAGCGGCCATCGACGCGGCGATGGAGCGAGAGAGCAGCCAGGTAGCGCGAGGCATCGTAAACACGATGCTGCGCGCCATGGCGATCTCCGACAAGAAACACACGCTCGTCTGTCAAGACACCGGGTTTCCGATCTTCTTCGTGACGATCGGCCGGGGGTTCTTGATCGACGGGGCACGTTTGATCGATGCGCTCACGCGCGGCATCGAACGCGCAACGGTCGACCATCCGCTGCGCAGCAGCATCGTCTCGCCGATCACGCGCGAGAACCGCCAAACGAGCACGGGCGACGGCATCCCCGTCGTGCACATCGAGTTCTCGAAAGAGATCGACTACATCGACCTCTTGATGATCCCGAAAGGATCGGGCTCCGAGAACATGTCGTTCCTGAAAATGCTTTCGCCCTCCGACGGAATCAACGGCGTCAAGAAATTCGTCATGGAAATGACGGTCGGCGCGGGCGGTAAGCCGTGTCCGCCGACGATTGTCGGCGTCGGAATCGGCGGAACCTCCGATCTTTGCACGCTGCTTGCCAAGAAAGCCTCGATTCGACCGCTCGGTGAGCGTAATCCCGATCCGCAGATCGCGGCGCTCGAGCTCGAGCTGCTCGAGGCGATCAACGCGACCGGAATCGGGCCGATGGGGCTCGGGGGCGACACGACGGCACTCGACGTTCACATCGAAGCTGCCTGGACGCACATCACGTGCAATCCCGTCGCGATCAATTTCCAATGTTGGCGCGGCGAACGCCGGCGCGCCAAGATCTATGCCGACGGCGAATACGAATTCGGATACTGATGGCCGAGCATCGTCTAACGCCACCACTCTCCGAGGACGACGTGCGCGCGATGCGCACGGGCGACGTCGTCTATTTCACAGGGACGATCTGGGGCATCCGCGACGCAACGTACATCGCCATGTACGATCGCAAGCGACCCTCCCCCGTCGACCTGAGCGGGAGCGTATTCTTGCATGTTGCGCCAAACGTGCGCAAGCTGCCGAACGGCAAGTACGAACCAATGACCGTCGGCACCACGACCAGCATGCGAATGGATCGTTTCACGGAACCATCGCTGCGAGAAACCGGCGTTCGCGCCATCATCGGGAAAGGCGGGCTCTCCGAGGAAGCTAGCGCGGCGCTCAAATCGCTGGGCGGCGTCTACCTCGCAATCGTCGGTGGAGCTGCCTCGGTCGAAACCGAGCAAGTCGAAGCAATCGAAAACGTCTATTTCGAAGACCTAATGCCGGAGTGCCTGTGGGAATTTCGCGTTCGCGATTTCGGACCGCTTACAGTCGCGATGGACGCCCACGGGGCCAGCATTTACCGTGACGTTGCGGCGACCGCACAAGAACGTCTCGCGTCGATCTACGCTAAACTCGGCATCACATGAGCCCCGGTTACGACGAGCTCACCTGTGATTTTCTGATCATCGGGAGCGGCGGCGCGGGCTTGATGGCGGCGCTGCACGCCTACGATCTGAATCCGCGCCTCAACATCGTCGTCGTTGCCAAAGGCCTGGTTGGCAAGAGCGGCTGCACGCGCCTCGTCCAAGGCGGCTTCAACGCCGCGCTCGATCCGAAAGACTCGGTCGAAAAACATTTTCTCGATACGGTTAAGGGCGGCGCCTTCCTCAACAATCAGGACTTGGCGTGGGCGCTCGTTTCCGACGCGCCCGAAATCATCCGGAAACTGGAGACCAAGGTTGGGGTCTTCTTCGATCGCCGTCCGGATGGAACGATTCATCAGAAGGCATTTGCCGGACAATCTTTCGATCGCACCGTTCATCGCGGCGACCTCACCGGCATCGAAATCGTCAGCCGGCTGCACGATCAACTCTTCGCGCGCAAGATCACGCTGATCGATGAGACACGCGCGCTCGATCTGATTCCAACCAAAGACGGCAGCGGCATTGCCGGCGCCCTGCTTCTTCACCAACGTACCGGCGCGTTCACGCTGGCGCGCGCGCGAACGACGTTGCTGGCGACCGGCGGCGGTCCGCGTATGTACAAATTCTCCGCGCCGTCGATCGAAAAGGTCGGCGACGGATATGCGATGGCGTATCGCGCCGGCTGCGATCTCGTCGACATGGAGATGATGCAATTTCATCCGACGGGGATTTTAGCGGGCGCATCGCGGCTTTCCGGAATGGTCCTCGAAGAAGGCTTGCGCGGCGCCGGCGCCTATCTGCTCAATGCACACGGCGAGCGCTTCATGCAGCGTTACGATCCGGAACGCATGGAGCGCGCGACACGCGATGTCGTCTCACGCTCGGCATATATCGAGATCATGGAAGGACGCGGCACGCCCGCGGGCGGCGTTTACATCGATGCATCGCATCTCGGCGCCGATTTCGTTGCGAAAACCTTTCCCGGGATGGTCCGGCGTTGCGCCGAGGTCGGCTACGATCTGACGCGCAGACCGGTCGAGGTCACTCCGACCGCGCACTTTCACATGGGCGGCGTGGCAATCGACGATCGCTGCCGTACCGCGATGCCCGGGCTCCTCGTCGCGGGAGAGGATTCAGGCGGCGTCCACGGCGCGAATCGTCTCGGTGGCAACGGGGTTGCCGAATCGTGCGTGTTCGGCGCACGCGCCGGCGTTACAGCCGCGCAAATCTGTTCCGAACTTGACATGCACGCTGTTGACGCATCCGCAGTCAATACGGCGCTGGACGCAGCACTTGCGCCCCTGACGCGTCCAGAAGGTGAGAATCCGTTCGCGATTCGCGATCGCGTGCAAGCGGTGATGTGGGAGGATGCGGGTCTCGTCCGAAGCGGCCCGCAACTTGCGCGTGCGCGTGCGACGCTCGACGAGCTTTCGGATCGCGCCCTGCACTGCGCCGCACCTAACGAACGCCGTTGGAATCTCGCGTGGCAGCAAGTCCTCGACGTACGCAATCTGATTACGGTTGCATCGCTCACCGCCCGTGCTGCCGAGCATCGTACCGAGACGCGCGGCTCGCATGCGCGCAGCGACTTCGCGAAGCGCGATGACGGTCGCTGGCTCGTCAACATCCATCTGCAAAACGATCGCATCTTCGAGGTTCCGGTCGTGATGACGCGCCTCAAGCCGGATGCCGCCGTCCCGGCATGAGCGTTCACAAGACCTTTCGCATCCGCCGCTTCGATCCAAGCAACGACGCGCATCCCTATTGGGCGACGTACACGATCGAAGCCAAGCCGAAATTCAGCGTGCTCGACGGTCTCTTTGCGATTCTCGAAAATCAGGACGGGACGCTAGGATTCCGTTATTCATGCCGCGCCGGAATGTGTGGCTCGTGTGCGATGCGGATCGACGGACGCGAAGGCCTCGCGTGCCGGATCCGTCTCGAGAACCTTGGTGCGACGATCAGCGTCGAGCCGCTGCGCTCGCTGCCGATCGTCAAAGATCTCACGACCGACATGACGCCGTTCTTCGATAAATACCGCAAGATCGATCCGTTCTTCGTCGGAGACTCGCCCTCGTTTGCGGAGCAAACGCCCGAGCCGCTGCGCGTCGATCCCACACAGCCGCTACGGCAGAGCGCGAATCGCGCGATCGACTGCATCTCGTGCGGCGCATGCTACTCGGCCTGCCCGACGGTCGCAAGCAATCCCGCATATCTTGGGCCCGCCGCGCTCAATCGCGCCTTCGCGCTCGCGGCCGACGAACGCGATCGTGAAGCCGATCGCTTCGCGCTCATCAGTGGCCCCGAGGGTGCGTATAGCTGCCGTTCTATCGGCAACTGCGTCAGCGTTTGTCCGGCCGGCGTCGCGCCACTCGCCGCAATTCAGCTCTTGCGACGCGGAAAGTCGGCGAGTGCAACCTAACGCGACGGGAATCGCGTGGTGGTATCTTCGCATTTCGGGCTTGCTCGTGATTTCGCTCGTGCTCGGACACCTGTTCGTAATGCACTACGCGAACGCGCCCTCCAGGACGACGAGCGCGTTCGTACTAGTGCGCTGGTCCGACGCCTTCTGGCGCGACTTCGACTGGGGACTCCTACTACTTGCGCTCACGCACGGGTTGGTCGGGATGCGCAATGTTATCGCGGATGCGGTGCCGAGCCGTATTGGCCGCCGCGCCGGCGAAGGCGTTCTCGGGGTGCTCGCTGCCGGCTTTCTGGCTCTCGGAACCGTATCGATCGTGAGCGTTGCGCGCGGCGTAGAAACCCGCGGCCCGCTCTCGGGCTCGACCTGGATCGTTCCGACGCTTGACACATTGCTGGGTCTGCTGGCCGTCATCACGTATCTGGCCATCGTTGCAATCGCAATCGCCTTCATCGTACGTGCAACGCTGCGCTTGCCGATCGGCTGGTGGCAGTTTCACGGACAATGGGCCTGGGCGTTGCATCGCGCAACCGGCATCGGGATTTTCTTCTTCCTCTTCGTGCACGTGCTCGATCTCGCACTTTTACCGCTCGCGCCGAACCTCTATGACGCCACGGTTGCGAGCTACGCAAATCCGTTCTTGATGCCGATGGAGATCGGGCTCGTATGCGCAGTCATTTATCATGCGCTCAACGGCACGCGCCTATGGATTCTTGAATTCCTCGATCAGCAGACCTCGAAAGCTGCAATCGGCACGTTCGCGTGCGTCATCATCATCACGGTCGCGCTGGTCTTGCCCAGCATCTTTGTGCTGGTCCGAGGCAGCTAATGCCCTTTGATCAATAGCAGCGTGGCCATCCCGTAGATAAAACACGAGAAGGCGATACGCAGCGCCTTCTCCGATAGCCGGTGCGCGATCGTAACTCCCACATTGACGAGAAGCGCACCACCGATAGCAAGAAGAATCCCCGCGGGCCAGTCGACGTCGTGCGTTCGCGCGTACTGCGTGATGCTGATGATCGTCGAAGGGACAGAGAGATAGATCGACATGCCCTGTGCCGCCGTTTGCGTGAATCCGAAGAACACGACCAGCGACGGCGCCGCGAGCGCCGGCCCACCGATTCCGAACAGTCCCGTTGCGATACCGCCGAGCGCGCCGAGCACGGTGAGGTAATACCAGCGCAGCGGAAGGTTCATCAGCTGCTTTTTCTTTCGGAGCGCATTCCATAGCGAGAACGACCCTATGAAGTAGAAAAAACAGCAGAACGCGATCCGCAGATTGTGACTTGGGACGTGCGTTGCAATGAACGCGCCCGCGAACGTGAAGGGCAGAGCGACCCCCGACATCGTCAAGGCGGCTCGAACGTTGACGCTTCCGCGGCGCGTGTACTGATACGCCCCGATGGCGAGATTCGGAAGCTGCATCACCATGCTGGTGCCTTGCGCCAGCTGCTGCTTGAAACCGAGGAGCGCCATCGCGGAGATCGCGACCGTCCCTCCGCTGACGCCGAAAACTCCCCCCATAAGCCCCGCGCCGGCGCCGATTGCGAGCGAAACGAGGAAATGCAGCACGTCGAACATAGTCAAGCGTCATGGGTGAAAAACCTGGCTGGTCCGGCAGATTCTACGAGGATTTCGAAGTCGGCGACATTTATCGACATCCGTTCGGACGCACCGTGATTACCACGGACAACATGTGGTTCACGTTGCTGACCCAAAACGTTGCCCCGGTTCACCTCGACCATCACTACGCGGCGCAGACCGAATTCGGGAAACCTCTCGTGGACTCGACGTTCACGCTAGCGCTGGTAACCGGACAAAGTGTCATTGATGTCTCTATGAACGTCATGGCAAATCTCGGCTGGGACGAGATTCGTCTTCCCGCACCGGTGTTCGAAGGTGACACGCTCTACTCGCAGAGCGAGGTTCTGGAGAAGCGCGAGTCCAAATCGCGCAAGAACGTCGGCATCGTGACGGTACGGACGCACGGCTTCAACCAAAACGGAACCGTCGTCATCAGCTTCAACCGCACTATCATGGTGTACAAACGCGGCCAAGCGCCGAAGATTCCGCGTGTCGAGCTCAACACCTGAGGTCTGGACTAAAGCCGCCGTAATCTTGGCGATCTACGCGTCGGCGCCGCACGCCGTCGTCTTTATCGAGCGTTCGCCGCATCTTCGCAAACACGCGGGCCAAATCGGCCTTCCCGGCGGCAGCGCGGATCCGATCGACGGCGACGAGCCTGCGACGACCGCATTGCGCGAGCTCTACGAAGAGCTCGGCGTAAAACCCGATCGCGTTCGCATCGTTGGGCGATTGCCCGACGTGCAGCAAGTTTCGAATCGTTTTCTCGTGACGCCGGTCGTCGGCGTCATCGAGCCCGGCACACCGCTTACCATCGATCAAGATGAGATCGTCGGCGTGTTCACCGTCCCGCTCGCGACGATACTTGCGAGCGACGGAATCTACGAGGACGCCGTGATGACGAAAGAGCGTGGACGCATCAGCTACGCGCTCGATTTCGAGGGCCGCCATATCTGGGGCCTGACGGCGAGAATTCTCAAACATTTCTCGGATGCTTGGAATGCTGAGAATTCGACGCTGCGGGCCGACGTCGAAGCGGCATTCGCGTAGCATTTGTTGAAGGAAATCAGCATGCGTTTCTTCACACAATTTTCATTTGTTGCAACGCTGGCGACGGTGCTCGTCGTGGCTTCTTCACAAGCCGCACGCGCGCAAGTCTCCGTCGACGGCGGCTATTTCGATACGAGCGGAAATGGATCGGTCGGCGCGGCGGTCTCACTCCAGCTGTTCAAGACGCCGGTCATACCGCTCAGCGTCGAAGCAACCGCGGCTGCGCCATTTAACGGTCACGGATTCGCTGCAACCGCCGATGCGCGTTTCAAACTGGGCGGCACGACGATCGGCGCCGGTGCCGGCGCGGGCAACATCGGACAGGTGGCACTCGGACAATCGCGCTTTCTCTACGACGGAATCGTCGCACAATCGATCGCGCCGCATCTCGCCGTCGAAGGCCGCGTGTACCTTGGGAGCAACCGGCCGACGTCCGTGTTCGCGGGATTGCGCTTAACGCTCTGATCCATTGACGGCAAACCAGAAATTGCTCTGCCCGGTTCCTATAGCGGCCTCATAACGGCCGAATTGCTCGCCCCGCGTCTTGAACGACTCGCGTCCGAATGCACCGGCGAGCACGAGGTAGTGCGCAAAGCGTCCTTCGGGTGAACATTCGCGACGGAATTCTTCGGCTGCAGCGAGCACGCTCTTGTGATCGCCGTTTTTCCACCATTCCATGATCCGCTCGTCCCACTCGCGCAACTTCGGCGAGGAGATATCGGAAGGATCGGCGCTTGCGCGAGCACGGATCGTCGCAAGCGGCCAAAAGCGATGTGACATTCCGCCGCTCGCGATCAGAAGCGCGCGACGGCCGATGCGTTGCGCCGCACGAGCAATCGCTTCACCGAGCGTGAGATTCGGCTCGACCTCCGCCGTGTCGCAGACGCTGATCGAGAGGACGCGCTTCCTGTTCGGACCCGGGTTGTAGTAGTGCATCGGATTGAGGGTCCCGTAATGTACCGGCAATCCGCGATGGCGCGACGTAACGGCCGGGACGCCGCCGGCTTGCGCCTCGGCTACGATCGCATCGGCGAGCTCCGGATCGCCGGGATAGTCGTACTCGTACTCGTGCAGCATGTCGGGAATCTCATCCGACGTATAGACGCCCTGTAAACGCTCGCCAGCGTTCACGACGAAATCCAGGGTCGTGTGCCAATGCGTATCAACGATGACGAACGTATCGAAATCGAGCGACGCAATGCGTTTGGCACGAATCTCTTCGAGCGCGTCGTAAAACGTCGTGACGTTTTTTCCCATGTAGGCGCGCCGCGCCTCGGGATCGAGGATCATCAGGCGCGGAACGTGCGTCGAGAACAGACCTGCGACGAGCACGCGGCTTAGGCGACGCTGGGTTCGGGCAACGGACCTTTGAAACGCATCGGCGGCAGAACGCCGATCTTCGAGCGAAACGTGAGGAATTGCCGCCAGCCGTCTTCTTCGAAGGTGGCTTTGCTCTTGATGAGCCCGTACTCGTAGAGTGACTCCGCGATCTTCGACTCGCGGCCGAGTTTGCGAATCGTAATCGGCAAGAGCTTCTCCTCGAGATCGAGAATGCGGAACTTTGCTTCTTCCGGGTCGGGCGCCGATTCGATCGCTTCGCGCACCAGGCGTAAGCCGACGCCGATATGCCGGACTTCGTCGTGCATGACGTGCTCGTAGGTTACTGCGGTGGCGAGATCACCAGCATTCTTCGCAAGCTCGATGATCGAGTTGAAGAGAACGTGCGCCGAGTAGGCTTCGAGCGTGCAGACTTGACCGTACACGATCTCTAGGAAAGTCGGCAGCCCGTTCACGAAACGGAAGAGTTCCGTTTGTTCGTACGGCACGTCGAGCGAATCCGCCAGCTGCAGGTCTTCGATGCGCCGCCACTCGATTTGCGTGTGGCGCGTTTCGTCGATCGCGTGCGTCGTATAGAAATACTGCACGCTCGGCTTGTTGGTTTTGGTGATGATCTGCGCAACTTGGCTGGCCGTCTGGGCTTCGCCCCAACACGTCGTCACCATGATCGGGCGCATCGCTTCACGATATTCTTTGGAAAGCTTGGGGTCGTGGACTTTCGCGGCACGATATTTTTGCAGCAACTGCTCGGTGTCGCGCGCCTGATTCTGAATGTACTCTTCGTACGATTCGAGCGTTCCGAACGTTTTTAGATCCTCGGCCGGGATGTGGGACGGGATGACGTTGACGTTCGTGAGGTAGGACATGCGCTTGCTCCTTACACCTGCTCGTCGGCGACTGTATTGCGCAGCACGCCGATCCCGCCTACTTCGACTTCGACCACGTCTCCCGCCCGCAGATACCGCGGCGGATCGAAACGCGCGCCGGAGCCTACGGGCGTGCCTGTGAAGATGACGTCGCCCGGTGCGAGCTCGGAGAACGTCGAGATATATGAGATCAGATAATCGAACGGGAAGATCAGATTCGCGGTCGTGTCGTCTTGGCGAACCTCGCCGTTGACGCGCGTCGTGACACGAAGATCGTCGAAGCGCTTGAACTCATCGGCTGTTACCAGCGCCGGTCCGATCGCACCGGAGCGCTCGAAATTCTTACCCTGAGTGACGTTGAACTTGCCGTGACGCATCCAGTCGCGAACGCTGCCCTCGTTGCCGCACGTCAGCCCACCGATGTGGGTGAGCGCCGATTCGCGCGGAATGCGCCGCCCGCGCTTTCCGATCACGAGCACGATCTCGCCTTCATAGTCGAGCTGCTCCGATTCGGGTGGACGCAGAATCTTCTCGCCGTCGCCGACGAGCGATCCGGACGTGCGCATGAAGACGCTCGGATATTTCGGTTGGTCGGTGCCGTCCTTATATTCCGCGTTTCGATTGCCGTAATTGACGCCTATGCAAAATATCTTGCCGCGCAGTGCGATCGGCGGCGTGAAGCGCTGAGCCTCGAATTCTGCAACCCTCACGCCGTCCGAGCGGCCTCAGCCAACATCCCGGCACGTTCCAAAACGCCGTCGAGCCTTCGCTCAAGCTCCGGCGTGGCCGGTACCATCGGCAGACGATGCTCGTTTCGCGCAAGAATGCCGAGCCGCTTCATCATGTACTTGATCGGGATCGGGTTCGTATCGAAGAAGACGGCTTTGTTCACTTCGAGCAATCGTTCGTGCATCTCGCGCCCGCGCGCGAGATCGCCGCTCCAGACGGCATCACACATCTCGGCGAGGACACGCGGATTGAGATTCCCGACGGCATTCATCAATCCGACGGCGCCGAGCGCCATCATCGGGAAACTGAGTTCTTCCAACCCGACGAAGATGCGCAGCTCGGGCAAGTGTGCGAGCAGATCGGAAACGTACGCGAGATCGGTCGAGGCATGTTTCATCCCAACGAACGTGGGCGAAAGCTCGGCGAGTTTTCGAACCGTCTCCACCTCGACGCTTACTGCCGTGCGTCCTGGAATGTGATAGATCATCCACGGGATATGCAGCCCGCGCGTGACGCTCAGATAATATTCGATGAGCCCCCGTTGCGGCGGACGGATATAATACGGCGTCACGATCAAGAGTGCATCGACGCCGGCGCGCATGGCATGTTGCGTCAACAGGGCGGTCTCGGCAAGCGACTGTGAACCGGTCGCGGCGACGATCGGAATGCGCTTGTTCGCCGTCTTCACCGCAACGTCAATCAGCGCGTTGCGCTCGTCGACGGAGAGCGTCGAAGGCTCAGAGGTCGTACCGTTGACCACGATACCCTGCGAGCCGCCCGCAATTTGCAGCTCGACGAGCCGCGCGTACGCTACTGTATCGACGTTCCCGTCGGCGAACGGCGTGACCAGCGGGGGCATCGAGCCGCGCAGCCATTCGGGAGGATTCATCGCGCGGCCGCCACGCTCGCTTTGAGATTGTTCTGGTTGCGCCGCAGATCGGAATCCAGCTCTTGCAGCTCGATCGAGATCGCGAGCGGTTGCGAATCATACATCTTCTGCAAAGACTCCGTCAGCGCGGCGAAGACGTGATCGAGCACGCGCCGTTTCGTTTCCTGATCCCGGCCGGGACCGATGCGCAGTACGGCGTGGACGAATGCATTCTTCCCGGATTCGGCCACGCGGTAATGTTCCAGAATGTGGATGCGCGAACGAATTCCGTCCGGCGGGAAAACACCCGTCTCGATCGCTGCGTCATGGACATGCCGGAGAAGCTTATCGACGTTGACGTGATCTCGTACGTTTTCGGAACATTCGATCGTGATGTGCGGCATCGTAAGGTCCGTCCTTAAAGCAGTTGCGCAAGCATGTAGACGTAGCGTAAGGCTTTAATGTCGACGCCGAGGCGATCCCCGAGCTCGACGACCGCGCCGACCAAGCCGTCGATTTCGACGCGCCGGCCTTTTTCGACGTCTTGCAGCATCGATGATTTGTGCCTTCCGACCTGGCCGGGTATCTGCGCCAGACGTGCTTCGACGCTGATATCGAGCCGCAGGCCGGTCGCGGCGGCGACCGCCAGGCATTCGTGCATGATCTCGCCGACCAGCTGCTTCCCGGCGGGAACCTCGGCAATCTCACCCGAGGTCTTGCGCACGAGCGCGCCGATCGGGTTGAGTGGTGCGTTAGCAAGCAGCTTGACCCAAATCTCTTTGCGCAAATTTTCACTGCGCGGCGCGGCGAAGCCGGCGCGTTCAAACGCTTCCGCGAGTGTATCGAGCTCCGGCGTGATCTTTCCGTCGGGCCGTCCGATTTCGAGACGCTTGGGACCTTGGTGTTCGACGATTCCTGGACCCATGAGCGTGATCGGACAATAAATGACGCAGCCGACGACGCGATTCGGATCGATCTCTTTCGCCAGTACTCCGCTGGGATCGACCGATTCGAGCACGAGGTCTTCGAGCTTGCCGCCGTGACACTGAAAATACCACCACGGAATTCCATTTTGCGCAGCAACGATCAGCGCGTTCGGTTTTCCGGCCGCGCGAATCTGCGGAAGCATCGCCGTGATGTCGTGCGCTTTGGCGGTGATGACGACGACGTCGGCCGGCGCGAACGACTCGTTCGGCGCGAGTGCCGGTAGCTTCACGGTACGCGTGCCATCCGCATCGTGCACTTGCACGCCACGCGCCGCCATCGCTCGCTGATGATCGCCGCGCGCGACGAGAACGACGTCTTCTCCGGCCGTCGCGAGCCGCGCGCCTAAATACGCTCCGATACCACCCGCACCAAGAATCGCAAATCGCATGCAGGCCGCCTTCGCAGCACGGCAAAGGGGGTCCCGTGAACGACGCGCTCTCGATCGATCCCGAAGTTCGCGCGGTCATCGAACGAAAAGGCCCCGTCGTCGCGCTCGAGACGACGGTAATCAGTCACGGATTGCCGCACCCCGAGAATTTGGAGACGGCGCGCGAACTCGAAGCGGCCGTGCGCGGACTTGGCGCAATGCCCGCGACAATCGGCGTGCTCGCGGGGCGGATTCGCGTTGGACTGGGTGATCCCGAGCTCGAACGTTTCGCAACCGGAACGGGAATTCACAAGCTCAGCAGCGCCGATCTAGCCTACGCGGTGGCAACTGGCGCCGATGGCGCGACAACCGTCGCAGCCACGATTGTTTGCGCAGAGATGGCCGGCATCGAAGTCGTCGCCACCGGCGGAATCGGCGGCGTACACCGCGGCGCCGAAACGACCTACGATGTTTCGGCGGATCTTGTGCAGCTCGCAAAGACGCCGGTGACGGTCGTCTGCAGCGGCGCGAAAGCGATCCTCGACCTCCCCAAGACGCTCGAGATGCTCGAAACGCTCGGCGTCACCTTGATCACGTATCGCAGCGACGATTTCCCCGCGTTCTGGAGCCGCTCGAGCGGAATACCGTCGCCACTCCGAACCGAATCGGTCGACCAGCTTGCGCGCATCGTTCGCACGAAACGCTCGCTGGGGCTCCGCAGCGGCATCATCGTCGCAAATCCGGCGTCCGAAGCCGACGAGATCCCGCTCAGCGCGATCACCGCACACATCGAAGCCGCGACAAAAGAGGCGCAGACGCGCAAGATCAGTGGAAAGGCGCTGACGCCGTTTCTCCTCGATCGCATCGCGACGTCGACATCCGGCCGAAGTCTCGCAACGAACATCGCGTTGTTGCGTGCAAACGCGCGACTCGCAGCGCTGCTCGCGCTCGCGCTATCAGAAAAACGCTAGAAGCGGATTCTTCTCGAACGCTTGCTGCTGCTGTTGTTGGTCCGGCTGACGATCGTCGGCGAGATCGCGCTGCTGCGGATTCTGTTGCGCTTCGCGCTTCATCTTTTCGACTTCGGCTTGACGTTCCGCAATCGTCTTGACGCGCTGCGTCGGTTTTGCATCGATGCTCGCGGCAAGACGCGTGATCGCATCGAGCGCATCTTTGTGCGGGCCGCCGTGACCGCCACCGCCGCCTCCCGAACGCGTAGCCGCCGCCTCTTGTTGGAGAACAGCCTGCTGTAACGCGCCCGACATCGACTCTTGTGCTGCCGCTTCCGCGGCCGCGACCATAGCGGGCGGAATCTGGATAATGCCGGCGATCGGACCTACAGACACGTTATAGGTAGAATCGGCCCCTGGGAAAGCCGGCCTTAGGACGCGGCCGCGGCCCGCTGCGCTTCCCGCAGCAGGGCTCGGGCCCGATAGACGACCGGATAGTCGACAAAGACCCCATCCACGACCAGCGCCGAGGAGCCGGCCTCCTCTGCAGCCTCGAACGCGGCGCTGACCTTGCGAGCAAATGCCAGCTCTTCGGGCGTCGGCGAGTAGGTTCGATTGATGATTTCGAGCTGCTTGGGGTGGATTGACATCTTCCCTTGGAACCCCATGGCGCGGCCTTGCTTGGCCTCAACCACGAGGCCGGGCTCGTCTTCGAGATGCGGCCACACGGTATCGATGGGCGGCTCGATCCCGGCCGCACGACTGGCGTTGACGAGCTGCGCGCGATAGAGGGTCGTGAGCGGATTGTCGAGTGTCCACGCCGTTCCGGTGTCGTTCGTATAATCGCCGCTGCCGAAGCAAAGCCGCCGCACACGTTTGACCGCGCTTGCGATCTCGAACATGTTCAGGGCACCCTTCGCGGTTTCGATGATCGGCATCAAATCGATCGTTCCGATTTCGATTCCGCGCGCACGTTCGTGAGCAGCCATGATGTAGTCGGCTATCGCAAGATCGCTCGCGATCTCGACCTTCGGGAGGATGACGCCATCGAGCTTGGGCACGATGACGGCCGCAAAATCGTCGAAGGCAAACGGCGTTCCAAGCGCATTCACGCGCACGTACGCGAGACGGCGACCGCGCGGCCGCTCCAGCCAGTCGAGGATCGTCGAACGCGCTGCGGGCTTTTCCGCAGTCGCGACCGCGTCTTCGAGATCGAGAATGACCCCATCGCAATCGACCTCCAGCGTCTTCTCCATCCGGCGCGCATGATTTCCGGGCGTGAACAACATCGATCTCATGCTCGCGAGATAGAGCAGCCCACGGGGGATTCCTCCGCCTGGTTTCGCGAAGGCTCGGCGCCCTGCAGAGAGGAGCGCGGTCATGGCAGTCGAGGTTCGCGACGCAAAGGTCACCGAGTACGGTCTCTACATCGACGGTGAATACCGGAACTCGGGCGGCGCGAAGACGCTTCCCGTCATCAATCCGGCCAACGGCGAGACGTGGGCGACGATTGTCGATGCGAGCGCCGAGGACGTCGACGCAGCCGTACGAGCTGCGAAACGCGCATTCGAAGGCGAGTGGTCCAAAACGACGCCCGCCACGCGCGGACGACTGCTGCACAAGCTCGCGGACGCCATCGAAGCACGTGCCGCTGAGCTTGCCGAGATCGAAGTACGAGACAACGGGAAGCTGCTGCGCGAGATGGGCGCGCAATTGCGCGCGATTCCCGGCTGGTATCGCTACTACGCGGGCCTCTCGGACAAGATCGAAGGCGAGACGATCCCGATGGAACGTCCGACGCTCTTCAATTTCACGCTGCGCGAGCCGCTCGGCGTTGTCGGATTCATCACGCCGTGGAACTCGCCGCTCCTCATCCTCGCGTTCACGCTCGCGCCTGCCCTCGCAGCCGGAAACACCGTCGTCCTCAAACCGAGTGAATTCGCATCGGTCTCATCACTCGAGTTCGCGAAATGCATCGAAGCCGCCGGTTTCCCGAAAGGCGTGTTCAACGTCGTGACCGGCAGCGGCGCCGTCTCCGGCGATGCGCTCACGAAGCATCCGTCGGTGGCGCGCATCGCGTTCACGGGCAGCGCCGGTACGGGCGCGCGTGTCGCGCAAGCCGCCGCCGGACACTATGCCACGGTCGGACTCGAGCTTGGTGGAAAATCGCCGAACATCGTCTTCGCCGACGCACCGCTCGACGCGGCGGTCTCCGGACTGCTCTCCGGCATCTTTGCTGCGGCCGGACAAACCTGCATCGCGGGTTCGCGTGCGCTCGTGCAGCGCGAGATTTACGCCGAAGTGCAAGAACGGTTGATGGCACGCGCCAAAACCGTCAAGATCGGCGATCCGCTGCTTCCGGAGACGGAGATGGGCCCGATATCGAACGAGCCGCAGTACGCGAAGGTCCAGCAGTACGTTGAGGTCGGCAAAGGCGACGGCGCAAAGCTCGTCGCCGGCGGACGTCGTCCGGCCGACCCCGCCCTGCAGCGCGGTTTCTATTACGAGCCGACGATCTTCGCAGACGTGAACAACACCATGCGGATCGCTCGCGAAGAAGTCTTTGGCCCGATTCTTTCGCTGATTCCGTTCACGGATGAAGACGAAGCTCTCAGCATCGCCAACGACACGATGTATGGACTTGGCTCAGGTGTGTGGACGACGAATATCGGGCGCGCGATCCGCATGGCGCGCGGCATCAAAGCTGGTACGGTGTGGGTCAATACGTACCGAGCAATGTCGTATCAGATGCCGTTCGGCGGCTACAAGAACAGCGGCATCGGGCGCGAGAACGGCGTCGAAGCGATCTACGACTGGACGCAGACGAAATCGGTCTGGATCGAAACCGAACCGGTCGCCGGGGACCCGTTCAGCATCAAAATTTAACTGTCATCCCGAGCGTAGGAACGCGCAGCGTTCCGTAGTCGAGGGACAACGACCATGGAGGCTTCCGCAGTCTCAAGACTACTGCGGTCCCTCGACTACGCGCCTTCGGCGCTACGCTCGGGATGACAAGCGCGGCTAGTGCGTCGCTGCGGGCATCGGCATGGCCGGTGGAGGCTGCATTCCGTTCGCGGGGGCTTGCGGATGCGGCACCGTTCCGAGGACGTCCGTCGTCTGCATCTTCACGGTCGAGCTCGCGGGAATCTTGAAATTCTGCGACATCTGCGACGCGTACACGACGCCGCCCATCGCACCGACCGCACCACCCGCAGGTGATCCGACGCTCTTGAAGAGCATGTTGCCGACGACCATACCGGTGAGGATCTCGCCCGCGGCTTGAACCGCGTTCACGCTCTTCTTCTTTTGCAACGCGAGGATCTTCGCGGGATACGGAAATGTACGCCCATCTGCAAGCGTGATCGTGTCGAACGCGATGCCGATGTAAGCTTTCTTGGTCGGGGTTGCGGCAAAAGCTTGTTGAACGTGACCGCGAATCGTCGCGCCTTGTAGGGCGCCGGCGTCCGCCGCGTCCTGCGGCACGACTCCTGTTACCGTCAAGACGACGGCATCACCGGACCTGGCGCTGCGCGTATCGAGCGTTTGCTGCAACGTTGCGAAAACGTTGGTGCCTGCGGGGACATCTGCTCGAACCGCTACGAAGCTGCACAAAACGAGTGCGACGGCGGTGATCAGACTAGCCCATGAGGATGATGTTCTCATGGACGAACAATGTTCGTGACTTAGCGCGGACGTCCTGGGAAGAGCGTCAGCGAGACAAATGAGAAGACGACTTCATCGCGCTGGTTGAGCAACGTGGTCTCCCAGCGCAATCGTGCGCGGCCTCCGCTTTTCGTCGGCGTGTTTTCGGTGACTTCGGCGCGAACGCGCACCACGTCGCCCGGCAAAACCGGTTTTGGCCAGCGCAGCTCGTCGACCCCAAGACCGATCAAGCCCGTCGTCCCGAAAAACCCGGATTCGACCATCAATTTCATCGTGACCGATGCGCTGTGCCAACCGCTTGCGACGAGCCGGCCAAAAAATGACTTCGCCGCACCCTCGTCGGTCAAGTGGAACGGCTGCGGGTCATAGACTTTCGCGTACTCGATGATCGCCTCGCGCGACATCGTGTACGTCCCGGTCTCGCAAACCGTCCCGACGGGCAAGTCCTCGAAATATGGTCCGTCTTTCATCGTTCCGCAGGACTTACCGTATGGTCACCGGAGTTTCGCCGCGTGCTTTTTGAAGACGACGTCATCATCCTAGCCGGCGCAACGGGGCGTGTCGGCGGCGCAACCTTGCGGACTTTGCACGAAAACGGGGCCCGAATCGCCGTTGTCTCGCGTACGCGCGAGGCCGCCGAGAAGCTCTGCAGCGGTTTTGAGCGCGCGACGCCGTTCGTCGCCGATCTGGCCGACGCGGCTTCCACCGAAAAACTCGTCACCGACGCCGCCGAAAAGTTCGGCCGCATCGATGCAATCGTCAACATGGCGGGACGCGGCAAGTTCGTGCCGATCGTCGACTCGACGCTCGACGATCTGCGAGTCAATCTCGACGGTTTCGTCGTCACCGCCTACAACCTCGCGGTCGCCGGACTGCGCGTGATGCTCAAACAAGAGTATCGCCCAGGACGACGCTCGCGCGGCCACCTCGTCACCGTAACTGCGGGCAGCTCGAAGGACCCGCAACCGCGCTTCGGGCTCTTCGGCGCCGCCAAGGCCGCCGTGAATACGTTCATGCGGGCCATCGCGCGCGAACACAAAGCTGACGGAATTGTCGCAAATGCCGTCGTCCTGGGCGGCGTCGCGACGGAGGCCGCGCGCTCGTACCTGGATGCCGAAGATTTCGAGAAGGCTGCATCCCCTGATGAAGTAGCGCGTGTTCTGGCGTTTCTAGCGAGCTCGGCCTCCGACGGCATCAACGGCGACCTCGTCGATCTCAACGCACGCGAAACGGAATAGGATGTTATTCGAACCGTATAAGCTCCGTGACTTAACCCTGCGCAACCGCATCGTCGTCTCGCCGATGTGTGAATACTCTTCCGAGGATGGGTTTGCGAACGATTGGCATCTCGTTCATCTCGGAAGCCGCGCTGTCGGTGGCGCCTCCGTCGTCTTCACCGAAGCTGCCGCAGTCGAACCACGCGGACGTATCTCGCCGCAAGATCTCGGCATCTACAAGGACGAGCACATCGAGATGCTCTCGCGCATCACGAAATTCATCAAGGGTCAAGGCGCGATTCCCGCAATGCAGATCGCTCACGCCGGACGCAAAGCCTCAACCCGGCGTCCATGGGAGCAACCCGCGGGTGTCATCAAGCCCGAAGAAGGCGGATGGACGACGGTCGGCCCGACTACCGCGCAGTTCGCGTCGAACTATCCGGTCCCGATCGCGCTCGACGAAGCCGGAATCGCCGCGATCACACAAGATTTCGTTGCAGCCGCAAAACGCGCGCTCGCAGCAGGCTTCGAGCTGATCGAACTCCATTTCGCGCACGGATATCTCGCTCACGAATTTTATTCACCGCTCAGCAACACGCGTACCGACAAATACGGCGGGTCGCTCGAGAATCGCATTCGTTTCGCGCTGGAGACGACGGAAGCAGTCCGCAAAGTCTGGCCCGAGCGGTTACCGCTCTTTGCGCGCATTTCGTCAACCGACTGGGTGGAAGGCGGTTGGGACATCACGCACTCGGTCGAGCTTGCAAAGCAGCTGAAGGCTCGCGGCGTTGACCTCATCGATTGCTCGTCGGGCGGCAACGTCGCAGACGCCAAGATTCCGGCGGTTCCGCTCTATCAGGTTCCATTTGCAGAGCAAATCCGGCGTGACGCCAAAGTCCCGACCGCTGCGGTCGGGCTGATCACGACGCCCGAAGAATGCGAACGCATCCTCAACCACGGCCAAGCCGATTTGATCGTGATGGCGCGCGAGTTCTTACGCGATCCGTACTTCCCGATGTATGCGGCTGCCGAGCTCGATTTCGATCTGCCGTGGCCCAAACAGTACGAGCGCGCGAAACTCGCTCGCGCCGCCAAACGAATTAGCGCCTAAGTTCAGCTGGAATCCACGGGCGCGCGCTTTTGAGCGTCCCGTACCAAATAGCTTAGTGGACCGAATCGCAGACCGTTTATAAAGCAAGCCGTACCGTAGCCGACTTTCTTTTGGGTTATGTCGCGACTGCCTGAAGGCGAATAGTCCGCAATGGCAACCGCGGGCAACAGTTGCGTCAGGAGAACGAGCACCGACGCCAAGGTCGCAATTCGCAACTTTAAAACGCCAATCACCGAGATCGTCGCGGTCCTTCGACTCCACACCCGCTCACTTCGTTCGGAGTGCTACGCTCAGGATGACACAAAGCGTGAATTAGCGCCTAGCGGTCCCTCGACTACGCTTCGCTACGCTCGGGATGACAAGAGGGTGGATCAGCGCGTAGCCGCGCTCTTCAGTGTGAGCAGGGTGCGCAGCGCGCTGTGGTCTTTCTCGCCTCCGCCGCCCTCAACGAGCTTGTTGAAGCGGTCGAGCGCGAGCTTTGCCGCCGGCACGTCGAGGCCCGACTCTTGCGCGGTTTGATTCACGATGCGCATGTCTTTTTGATGGAGCTTCGCTTTAAATCCGGGAACGAAGTTGCCGTCGAGCATACGCTGTCCGTGCGCGTCGAGGATTTTACTTTGCGCAAATCCGCCAAGTAGGACCGCGCGCACTTTGGCGGGATCGACGCCGGCCGCTTCAGCCAGCGCCAGCGCTTCGGCGACCGCCTCAATCGTCACGCCGACAACCAGCTGGTTTGAGGCTTTGGCAATTTGTCCGGCACCGCTATCGCCGACGAGGACGATATTTTTTCCAAGCGTTTGAAAAATAGGAAGCACGGCATCGAAAACATCTTGCGGCCCGCCCACCATGATGGAAAGCGTTGCGTCGGTCGCGCCTTTTTCACCGCCGCTCACCGGAGCGTCGAGCGCTTTGCCGCCCTTCTTGCGAACTTCGCCCGCAACGCGGCGCGCCGTGGCCGGCGTGATCGTGCTCATGTCCACGAGCGTCGCGCCAGGCTTCATGCCTTCGAGCACGCCGTCTTTGCCGAGCACGGCCGCTTCAACGTCGGGCGAATCCGGCAGCATCAAAATGATGACGTCGCTTTGCTGCGCGACATCCATGGCGGAGGAACCGGCTTTGGCGCCTTCCTTCGCGAGCTCATCGACGGGAGCGCGGCCGCGATTGTGCACGACGAGCGAGTAGCCCGCCTTCATCAAATTGCGAGCCATCGGTTTCCCCATGATGCCGAGGCCGATGAAGCCGATGACCGGCTTGCCGTTTGCTGCCATGCTAGTACCTTTTCTTGGCTGTCGCCTCGCGCGTCTGCGCGATCGTTTGCGTGGCGTGCTGATAGTCTTTGAGTGCGACGCCGACATAGATGGTGTCGATAATCGAAAGCTGCGCGATGCGGCTCGACATCGCATCGCTTCGGAACGCGGTCTCTTTGGCCGCCGTGAAGAGCTTGATGTCGGCAACCTTCGTGATCGGCGAGGTCGCTCGGTGCGTGATGCAGATCGTCGTGGCGCCGCCGGTCTTGGCGTGATCGAGTGCCTCGCACACGTCGCGGCTCATCCCGGTGTGGCTGATTCCGAGGGCGACGGTTCCCGGGCGAAGGAGCGCGGACGACATCCCCATCAGGTCGGAATCGGAGATCGCGATGGCGGCGATGCCGAGCTTCAGCAGCTTATGGTATGCGTCGACCGCGATCGAACCGCTGCCGCCGACTCCGTAGATCTCGACGCGTTTTGCCGCTGCAACGGCGTCGATCGCGCGCTGCAGCTCAGCGTCGTCGAGAACTTCGAGCGTGTCTTGCAGCGCTTGCGCGTTGGCTGCGAAGACCTTTGTCTTGATGGCGGCGAGTGCATCGTCTTCTTCGATGCGTTCGTAGATCGCATCGGTGGGCTCGACGAGATCGCGAGCCAAAACAATCTTAAACTCTTGATAACCTTTGTAGCCGATTTTTTGGCAAAGCCGCACGACCGTCGATTCGCTGGTTTCCGTGCGTTCGGCGAGCTCGGTTACGGTCAGATAAATCAGCTCTTCCGCGTTCTTGAGAATGAAGTCGGCAACGCGCTGTTCGGCGGCGCGTAGGGAGATGTAGCTGCCTTGAATACGAACAAAGCAACCAGGCACTTTGACTGTTTGTGCCGTGCGTTTAGCAGCGTCGATTACAGTGCTCACGACCTCGGCGTTCGCCGCTCGTTCCTCTCCCCCTCGATACATTTGTAGAACGCTTGACACCGAAAATGCTAGGGTTCTAGAATGTCTTCGCAGCGCCTAGGGTTCCGCCCGCAGAGCGGGGACCGCGACCGAGCGGCGCCAGCGACGAATTTCGTCGTACAACTTAAGGCATAAAAGGCTGGAGGTTCGCTTCGGCGCGCGCTGCGCGAGAAAGAACCCGCCTTGAAAGCCCGTACGCTGCTCGTCGCCTGTTTGGCTCACGTCATGCACGACGGCCTCACAGACCTCTTGTACGTCATGCTCCCGATTTGGCGCAACGAATTCGGGCTATCGCTGGCTACGGTCGGCCTTCTGCGCTCGCTGTACAGCGGCGCGATGGCCACATTTCAGGTTCCATCTTCAATCATCGCCGAACGCGTGGGAGCCCGCACGATACTCGTTATCGGAACCGCATTGGCTGCACTCTGTTATGCGATTACGGCTACGCGCTCGACATATGTTGCGATCGCAGTCGCACTTTTTGCCGGCGGAATTGGGGCAAGCGTACAACACCCAATCTCCTCGAATTTGATCGCGCAGGCATACGAGGGCGCGCGCTCACGCGCAGCGCTCGGAACCTACAACTTCTCGGGCGACGTCGGCAAGATGGCGATTCCGGCGCTCGTTGCAGCGCTCTTGATCGTGATGCCTTGGCGCTCGGTTTTGCTCATCGTCGCATGCATCGGACTGTGCGTAGCGGCCGCGATTCTGATCTTTGGCCCGCGGGCGCGCGTCGTAGTAGAACACGATGATGCGCAACCTAACGGCGCTGCTACCGGGCGCACGTTCACGCGCGGCTTTGCACTTTTGCTTGCAATAGGCGCGATCGACAGCGCGACGCGCACCGGATTTCTCACATTCCTGCCGTTCGTCATCACCGGCAAAGGGACGCCGGTGCAAACCGTCGGCTTCGCACTGACCTTGATCTTCGCCGGCGGAGCGGCCGGAAAGTTCATTTGTGGTTTTCTCGGCGATCGCATCGGCGTACTCGCGACCGTCTGCATTACCGAGGGTCTAACGGCGCTCGGAATCCTCGCGATCTTGCCGCTCAACCTCGGTGCAACGCTCGCCGTTCTTCCGCTCATCGGCGTTGCGCTCAACGGTACGTCTTCCGTGCTCTATGGAAGCGTGCCCGAACTGGTCGCACCCCGGCAGCGCCAACGGGCCTTCGGCATCTTCTATACGGTCGGCATCGGCTCGGGTGCGATCTCACCCGTGCTTTCGGGTGCGCTAAGCGATGCGCACGGAGTCCCAACGCTGATGGCCGCCGTTGCGGCGCTCGTTTTGTTTACGATTCCGCTCGCGGTCGGACTGCAGATGAGTCAAACTGCGCGGCGCGGCGGCGTTTCCGGGTGAGATGGCGTTCGAACGGTTGCGGCTGATCGGGCGGCGCCCACTCTTCCGTTTCTCGCAGATAGTCGGCCAAACGTTCTTCGAACGCATCATCAGTCAGGTTCATCGCGAGCGGCTCCGCCGACACGAAGTCCGCAAGCACGACGCACAGGCCTTTGTCGCTGTCACTAATGGCCAATCGCAGAGGCCTCCGAGCCGCAAACGATTCCTCGAACATGGCGCGGTGCGCATCGACCTCGGCCGCGGGAACAGAAGCAAGGCGACCGTCTGCAAGGCGCACCGCCGCGCCGAAATGGTGAAGGTTGATGACCGTTCCCAACAGCGTCATTGGGGTGCGCTTTGCGGTTTGTTTCCCTTCAGATAGATGATCGATTCGTTCGGCATCGTCAAATGGAGCCGATCGTGAATCTCGGGTATCGCACCCTGCGGATCCGATAGACGGCTAATGGTCGCTGTGCGACGGTCCTTTTCGGATTGCAGGCGCGTAATGTCGGTTTGGACTACCCAGAGCGCATGCGCGAGCACGACATTGCGATGAACGATGCGTGCATATTGAATCGCGATCATCGAAAAAACGCCGAGAATGACTACGACGAACACGCCGCGACCGACCCCTCGAAGGATCGATTGCGTGCTCACCGCTGCAATTCTCCGCCGGCCATCTGGTTCGTATTCAACGCGCCCACGCGCCGATACTTGCTGTAGCGGTCTTCTTGCAGTTGCTGCGGCGTACGCGTCGTGAGGTCGCTGAGATGCCGATCGATGGCTGAAAGCACGCGTTCGATCGTAATATCACGATCACGGTGCGCGCCGCCGAGCGGTTCGCTGATGACCTCGTCGGCGATGCCGAAGCGATAGATATCCTCGCTCGTCAGCCGTAGGCTCGCAGCCGCTTCGGGGGCTTTGGTCGCATCGGAGAAGAGAATCGCAGCCGCCGCTTCCGGTCCCGCAACCGAATAGATACTGTGTTCCAGCATCAAAATGCGGTCGGTCATCCCGAGCGCGAGCGCTCCACCGCTGCCGCCCTCACCGATCACGACGGAGACCGACGGCACGACCGATTCGGCCAACGCATACAGACAGGAGGCGATAGCTTCCGATTGCGCACGTTCTTCCGAATCAATACCCGGATCTGCGCCCTTCGTATCGACGAACGCGACGATAGGCAAGCCGAGCCTCGAGGCGAGCCCAAAGAGCCGCTTTATCTTGCGGTAGCCCTCCGGCTTGACCATCCCGAAGTTTACGCGCAGATTCTCCTTCGTGTCGCGACCGCGTTGCTGACCGATCGCCATGACGCGCCGCGAACGCAGCTTGGCGAAGCCGGCGATGACGGCTGGGTCGTCGTGAAAATGCCGGTCGCCGTGCAGCTCGTCGAATTGATCGAGCTTGGCGATGTACTCGGCCGCCGTTGGACGTTTCGGATGCCGCGCCATATTGACGCGCTCCCATGGCGAAAGCGCACCGAATATCTCGCGCTGAATCTTGGCGTACTCGGCTTCGAGCGCGGTGATTTGGCTCGAAAGATCGACGCTCTGCGACGTGCTGAGCCCTTTGAGCTCGGTGATCCGCCGCTCGAGCTCGAGCAAACCTTTCTCGCGATCGACGATCGGGTTCACGACGAGCCGCCTTGGAGTGCGCCGTTACGGCTGGCGCCGCGCGGAGCAGCGATTCCGTAGTCGAGTAACCGCACCAGCGTGTCGCGCAACTTTGGACGATCGACGACCATATCGATTGCGCCGTGCTCGAGCAAGAATTCGGCGCGCTGGAAATTCTCTGGAAGCTTCTGCCGGATCGTTTGCTCGATGACGCGTCGCCCGGCGAAACCAATTGCCGCATGTGCTTCGGCCACGATGACATCGGCTTGAAACGCGAAGCTGGCCGAAACGCCGCCCGTCGTCGGATCGGTCAACACCGATATGTATGAAAGACCGTCGCGCCGGAAGCGCTCGACGGCGTTCGTCGTCTTCGCCAGCTGCATCAGCGCCAGCACGCCTTCTTCCATGCGCGCTCCGCCACTCGCGGAAAACACGAGGGCCGGAACTCTGCGCTCGCGCGCACGTTCGAACAACATCGCGACGCGATCGCCGACGACCGTTCCCATCGTGCCGCCGCGAAAATGAAAATCCATCACGGCGATACCGACGGGGAAACCGCCGATCGCACCAAATCCGGCTACGACCGCTTCCGAGAGTCCGCTCTTGGCGCGATCGCTTGCGAGCTTCTCGGGATACGGTTTCTTGTCGACCCATTTGAGCGGATCGCCGGGCTCGATCTCGCCGCCGACTTCGAGAAAGTCACCATCGAGCAGCATCGAGAGCCGATCGGCAGCGTGCATACGGAAGTAGTGGCCGCACTTCGGACAGATCTCGTGATTCGTTTTGAGGTCAGGTTTGTAGACGAGCTCGCCGCAACCCGAACACTTCGTCCATTGTGCTGCGTCCTGCGCCTGCGCGTTCTTCCGAACGCGTAGCCAATCCGGCATCGGCACTAGCGGCGCAAGCCTCCGGTGATTCTGCTTCGATAGATGCGGTTAAGCTGCCGCAAATAGTTGAATATCTCACCTTGGTTCAGCTTAGAGCTTCCGGCAACCCGATCGGTGAACACGTACGGTACTTCGATTGCCTTACGGTAACGGGCCTTCGCAATCACTTCGAGGCCGATCTTGAAGCCGATCGGATCGAGCTCAACGCCTTCAAGCGCCGAACGGCGGACCATAAAGAAACCGCTCGTGATATCGCGTATTCGCGTGAGCGGTTTTGCCAGCGCGATCGCAACGAGCGACGTCACTTTGCGTCGCCAAGGCCAATTCTCGATTCCCCCTCCGGGAACGTAGCGGCTTCCGATGGCGAGATCGTAGCCGTTTTCGAGCGCGCGCACCATTTGCGTGATCACTCGAGGATCGTGGCTGAAGTCCGCATCCATTGCGCCGACCGCTTCGGATTCCGGACGCGCAAATTTCCAGCCGTCGATCACGCCCGATGACAGACCGAGCTTGCCCGGACGGTGCAGACAGCGTACGGGATAGCGGTCCGCAAGGCGATCGACGATTGCACCGGTGCCGTCCGGCGAATTGTCGTCGACTACGATGATCTCGCCGTCAAGCGCATTCTGCTTGAAGACGGCATCGACCGCTTCGATCAATCGCTCGATGCCCCCGGCTTCGTTATACGTCGGGATGACGATGGAAAAGCGCAATGCGGCCTCTAATGGATGCGCCGCAGCGACGGATACAGTTTGTCTTCGTACTTCGGCGCCGTGACGTACTGCGCAGGATCGTCTCCCATCAGGGTGACCCCGCGATCTTCGAGCGTTTCGACATCTTTGGTCGCGATCAACACGGGAGTATTGTCGCGCGACTCCCAACGCACGACCATGTATTCCGCGACTTCGGCACTGCCCTCTGCATAGATGCCGTCGACGGTGCCGACACGCGTCTCGCCGCAGAACACCGGCGTTCCGACGTCCAAGCCCTCGAGTCTACGTGCCATTCCGCCGCTTCGCATGCTCGCGCATCGACGACACCGTCGCGCGTGAACTGATCAAGTCGGGATCGGCCATGATTTCAAGGACGGCCGGTTTGCCCGAGCGTACCGCACGCTCGAACGCCGCCGGAAAATCATCCGGACGCGAAACGCGCTCCCCGTAAGCACCGAATGCTTCGGCGAATTTGGCGAAATCGGGGTTCTCGAGATCAGTGCCGATGACGCGCTCGGGATGCTCGCGCTCTTGATGCATGCGAATCGTTCCGTACATCGCGTTGTTTGCGACGATTGCGATCACGGACGCACGCTCTTTGATCGCGGTCGCGAGCTCTTGGCCCGTCATTAGGAAATCGCCGTCACCGCAGAACGCGACGCAAATGCGGTCGGGGTGCGTAATCTTTGCCGCAATCGCGGAGGGCAATCCGTAACCCATCGAGCCGTTCACCGCGCCGAGTTGCGTACCGAATCCACGATAACGATAGAAGCGATGAACCCAGCCCGCGAAGTTGCCGGCTCCAGTCGTAATAATGGCATCATCGGGAAGATTCGCATCGAGGTATGCGACGACCGTCGCCATGTCGACATAACCATCGCGCGCGACCGCTTCGCGATTCGCAATGTTCCGCGAATGTTCGTACTCGCCTCGCAGCTGTCCCGTCCATTTGCGCCACGGTACCGACGGCGGCGCGATGCTGCGAAGCGCAAGGCCTAGCTCGGGCATACCGGCGTTGACGACAAGATCGGCTTGGTACACGCGCCCGAGCTCATCCGGATCGGGATGAACGTGAATCAGGCGCTGCTTTGGCCGCGGCGCTTCGAGCAGCGTGTAACCTTGCGTGACTGCTTCCGAAAGTCGCGAACCGATCCCGATGATGAGGTCCGCTTCGCGGATGCGCGCAGCGAGCTGCGGCATGATTCCGATCCCGGCGTATCCCGCATAAACGGACGAACGGTTGTCGATGCGATCTTGCCGGCGAAAACCACAGGTCGACGGTATAGCCCAGGCTTCGAGGAACTTCGTTACGTCCGCGCGCGCCGCTTCCGTCCATCCGCTTCCGCCGAGAATCGCAATCGGACGCTCTGCTTGCGCGATCATCTCGCGCATCGCGACGATCGAATCAGCCGAGGGCGTGGGGCGCGTGGATGCTACAGCAGCGACGTCGCCGGCGTTCGTCCGCGCAGCCAGCACGTCTTCGGGAAGACCGAGCACGACCGGCCCCGGGCGCCCGGAGGTAGCGGTGTGGAATGCGCGTGCAACATATTCGGGGATCCGCGCCGCGTCGTCAATCTGCGCCGCCCACTTTGCGAGCGATCCGAACATCGCGGGAACGGAGATCTCTTGAAACGCTTCGCGATCGCGCATGGATGAATCGACTTGACCCATGAACATGATCATCGGCGTCGAGTCTTGGCGCGCAGTGTGAATTCCAATCGAGCCGTTGGTAGCGCCCGGACCGCGTGTCACGAAGCAGATTCCGGGTTTGCCGGTCAGCTTGCCGTACGTCTCGGCCATGTACGAGGCACCGCCTTCTTGGCGGCACACAATCAAGCGCAGCGTTTCACGCGCATCGTAAAACGCATCGAGCGCATCCAAATAGCTTTCGCCCGGGACACAATAGATCTGCTCGGCGCCGTTCGCTCGCAGCGCGTCGATCAGAATGGCGCCGCCGGTTCGCTCTCGTACTGCTATTGCCACGCGCGTTGCTTCATTTCTCTATAGTTCTCCGCCTTCGTAGAGGATGGCCGTCAATATCACAAGCGGCGCCGTCTCGGTGCGAAGGATTCGCGAACCAAGCGAGACCGCGTGGGCGCCGGCCGCGACCGCGGCGTCGGCCTCCGCATGCGAGAAACCACCCTCGGGCCCGACGATCACCAAGATCGAGCGAGCGTTCCCAATCGCCGCAAGTGCGGCGCGCAGCGGCTGCTCTGCAAGCTCCCACGCTAAGATCGCGGCATCAAAATCCCGAATACGGGCAACGAGCGCGGGGAAATCAATCGGGCCTTCGACGTCCGGGATGCGCGTTCGCCCCGATTGCTGAGCCGCGCTGCGCGCGAGATTTCGCCAACGCGTCAACTTATTCGCCGATGCCTCGCCCACGGATCGTGACGATTGCACCGGGACCAAAGCATGGATGCCAAGTTCCGTCGCTTTCTCGACGACGTAATCCAGCTTTTGCCCCTTCGGAATCATCTGGGCAAGCGTGATCGCGCGTGCACTCTCGCGATTGCGTGCGTGCACGAGCTCATCCAGACGTGCTTCGACGCTGCTTGGTCCAACCGTCAGCGTCGCGCGAAACTCTTGTGCCGCTGAATCGACGACCGCGATCGCATCACCGCTTCGCCGGCGCAAGACGTCGACGATCTTGTGCGCGTCTTCTTTCGAAAGCGTTAGCGAATCACCGGCCGCGTGACGGCCTTCGATGAAAAACCGCGGTTCGCTCAGTCGGCCCGAAACGCGTCTTTGACGCGATCGAAGAACGTCTTGGCGTCTTCGATCCGATCGCCGCCTGCAGCCGCGTATTCTTCGAGAATATCGCGCTCTTGCTTGGAGAGCTTGGTGGGGACGATCACGTGAACGGTGACGATGAGGTCGCCGCGCGACGTACCGCGCACCGACGGCATGCCGTGCGCACGCATACGATAGAGCGAGCCGGTTTGCGTTCCGGCAGCAACCTGCAGCTCGAGCGGGCCTTCGAGCGTATGAATCGTGATGGCAGCGCCGAGTGCAGCTTGCGGAAAGCTGATCGGCACATCGAGGTACAAGTCGGCACCATCGCGCCGGAACGTCGAGTGACGCGTAATTGAAAGGAAGACGTAGAGATCACCGGTCGGACCGCCGCGCAATCCCGATTCGCCGTTACCGGAGATACGGATGCGGCTACCATCATCGACGCCAGCCGGAATCTTGACGTTGAGCGTCTTGTCTGCCTCGGTTTGCCCGCGTCCCAAGCACGTTGCGCATGGGCTTGGAATCGTTTGTCCCGAGCCGCTGCACATCGCGCAGGTGCTCTGCGTAACGAACTGCCCGAGCGGCGTTTGACGCACCGTGCGCTGTGCGCCGGTTCCACCACAACGCTCGCACGTTAGAATCGGCGTCCCGGGTGCAGCGCCGGTACCTTTGCACGTGACGCACTGCGCCATGTGCTTGAATGAAATCTCGCGCTGCGAACCTTCGAACGCTTCTTCGAGCGTAATCTGCAGATCGTATCGCAGATCTTGACCGCGAACGGGACCTTGACGGCGTTGTGTTTGCGTTTGGGCGCGCGCGGCACCGAAGAACATGTCGAAGATGTCGCCGAAGCCTTCGCCGCCGAATCCGGAGAAGGGGCTGCCGGGCTGTGCCGCTCCGTTGATGCCCGCGTGACCGTACTGATCGTACATTTGCCGCTTCTGCGGATCGCTCAGTATCGAATACGCCTCGTTGATTTCCTTGAAATGCGTTTCCGCCGCGGCCTTGTCGACGGCGACGTCGGGATGATACTTGCGCGCCAGCGAACGATAGGCACGCTTTATGTCCGTCTCGGATGCGCCGCGCTTGACGCCCAAGACGTCATAGTAGTCAGCCGGCATGTTGTTTTATGGCAGCTCGACGTCGAGTAAGTGGGCACCGAGCGAGTCGGCGGTGCTTCCGGCGAGCGCCATCAAGCGTCCGTACGGCATCCGGCGTGGTCCGAGGATTGCCAGAAGTCCTACGGCATGTTCTCCGATGCGATACGGGACCGTTACCAAACTGCACTCCGAGATTTCATCAGTACCCAACTCGTGACCGATTCGCACGTGCGTCCCTTCCTGCGTGACGCCTTCGGCGACGAGCTCGTACAAACGCTTTTGCTCTTCGACGATACGCAGAATCGAACGCAGCTTGCGCAAATCGTGAAACTCGGGTTGATCGAGCAGATTCTGAGCGCCGCTCGCGGCGATGAGCGGATCGGATGGATCGGCCGCTTCCGTAAATGCATGCTGAACCGCATCGGCCATGTCGGCGCCAAGCCCGAGTTCCTTGACCGCAGACGAGATTTCGGTGCTCGCGATCTCGGCCAGCAGGCGGCCACCCAAGCGCGCATTCAGCAAATTCGATAGGCGCGTGAGGTTGTCGGCGCTCACATCGGATTTCAGCTCGAACAACATCTGCGTCGGCGTTCCAAGCGAGGTCACGACGACCGCGAGTCCGGTTCGTTCCGAGAACCAGATCAGCTGAATATGACGGAACGTCTGCGTCGAGCGCGCGGGAGCAATCACGAACGCAAGGCTGCGTGAGAGCTGTCCCAGCAGTCGCGTGGTCTGCTCGATGACGTCGTCGAGATGACGGCTGGCGGCGCGAAACTCTTCGCGAATGCGCTGCGTCTCTTCGGGCCGCAAGGTTTCGGGCGACATCAGCTCGTCAACGTATGTCCGGTAGCCGGCGTCCGAGGGGACGCGCCCGCTCGACGTATGCGGCTGCACGAGATAGCCGCTCGCCTCGAGCTCTGCCATCTCGTTGCGAATCGTCGCGGATGAAACGCCAAGGTTATACTTCTGAGTAAGCGTCATGGAGCCGACGGGCTCGGCGGTGTTGATATATTCGTAGACCACCGTCTGGAGGATGAACGCCTTACGCTTGTCGAGTGCCGTCGTCGTCACGCTTCCTTACTCATACTTAGCAGTCAATCGCCACGACTGCCAACTTCAGGGTATCATCCGCCGCTCCGGGGGTCAAGGATGAGCCGCTAAGCGGGGGCGCCTCCCGGCGACGACTCGTTTGCGCGTTCGGCCCGCGCCGTTCGATTTCGCGAAACGCTGGCTAAGAATTCACACAACGCCGAGCCGTAAAAGATGCCGATTCCGATCGCAGATATCCAGAGCGGATGATCGACGGTTTGCTGCATCCCCGTGAGCGGGATGATGATGTCGACGAAAACGAACCACACGATGAAGCCGTACACCAAGCCGGCTAGCGACGAGATCGGCGACTTCGCGAGGAACGTAAACTTGCGCGCGAACGCGGCGAAGAAAATTCCGCCAAGCGAGGCCATCAAAAACATAAGCGCGAGGCCTAATACGAGCGGCATCCAACCGCCATTCAAAGCCGCCTTGCCGAGCACCGACGAAGCCATGAATAGGTAGATCGAATCGAGCGGCTCGTGCAAAAAGAAGTCGATTACCGCAAAGAATACGGAGAGCACTGCTCCGCCTATCAGCCCGCCGTAAAAGCCGTCGGACAATGTCAAGCGCGGATCGATTCGTACGACGACCATAAGGCAGTATTCGCTGGGACCAGACCGAAACCCATGCGCATGCAGACGAAAGACGCAATCGACACTCTTCTGGTCGAGAGCCGGCGCTTTCCGCCGCCGCCCGCTTTCGCGAAGGCTGCAAATGCGCAACCTGGGATCTACGAAGAGGCCGAAAAAGACCCCGTAGCCTGGTGGTCTAGCTGGGCGCGCAAGCTGGACTGGATGAAGCCCTTCACGCAGACGCTCGAATGGAACGAGCCTTTTGCCACGTGGTTCGCGGACGGCGAGCTCAACGCGTCGGTTAATTGTTTGGACCGTCACGTCAAAGCCGGTAAGGGTACCCGCATCGCCTACTATTATGAAGGCGAACCCGGCGATCGCTGGACGATAACGTACCAGCAGCTTCTCGACGACGTCTGCAAGTTTGCAAATGCTCTGCGCAAACTCGGAATCAAGAAGGGCGATCGCGTCGCGATCTACATGGGCATGATTCCGCAGCTTCCGGTGGCGATGCTTGCGTGCGCGCGAATTGGCGCGGCGCACTCGGTGATCTTCGGCGGGTTCTCGCCGGATTCGATCGTCGATCGTGTCAACGATTCCGCGTGCGTTGCGATCATCACGGCCGACGGTGCGTGGCGGCGCGGCAGCAAAGTCGCACTCAAAGCAAATTGCGACGCGGCTGTCGAGAAAGGCATGCCGTCGCTCAAACATATGATCGTCGCCAAGCGCACCGGTGAAGCGATCGACATGAAGAGCGGACGGGATCACTGGTGGGACGATCTCACCCGGGATCAGCCGGTGACGTGCGAGCCCGAGCGGATGAATGCCGAGGATCTGCTCTATCTGCTCTACACGAGCGGCACGACGGCCAAGCCCAAAGGCATCATGCACACGACCGGCGGCTATCTGACCGGCGTGATGACGACCCACAAGCTCGTCTTCGATTACAAAGAGGAAGACGTCTATTGGTGCGCAGCCGACATCGGCTGGGTGACCGGACACTCGTACATTGTTTACGGTCCGCTTTGCAACGCGGCGACGAGCGTGATTTACGAAGGCACGCCTGACTATCCGGAGCGTGACCGGTTATGGGAGATCATCGAGCGCTACAAAATCTCGATCCTCTACACTGCTCCGACGGCGATTCGCACATTCATGAAGTGGGGCGATGATCTTCCCGCAAAACATGACATGAAGTCGCTGCGTTTGTTGGGATCGGTCGGCGAACCGATCAATCCCGAAGCATGGATTTGGTACTACGAACACATCGGCGGCAGCCGATGCCCCGTCGTCGATACGTGGTGGCAAACGGAAACGGGCGCGATCATGATCACGCCGTTGCCCGGCATCACGACGCTCAAGCCGGGTTCAGCCACGAAACCGTTCCCGGGCGTTCTTGCCGACGTCGTCAACGATGCGGGCCAAAGCGTTCCGCTCGGAGGCGGCGGCTACTGCGTGCTCAAGCGCCCGTGGCCGTCGATGTTGCGCGGCATTTGGGGCGACCCCGAACGCTACAAAGAAACGTATTGGTCGAAATTTCCTCACTTGTATCTGGCCGGCGACGGCGTCAATCGCGATCAAGACGGCGACTTCTGGTTTATGGGCCGCATCGACGACGTGATGAACGTCAGCGGTCACCGCATCTCGACGACGGAAGTCGAGAGCGCGCTCGTCGATCATCCCGCCGTCGCGGAAGCCGCCGTCTGCGGAAAACTCGACGAGATCACAGGACAGGCGATCGTCGCATTCGTTTCACTGCGCAGTCATGCCAAGGGCTCGAACGAGCTCGCAAACGAGCTCCGCGATCACGTTGCAACGAAACTCGGGAAGTTCACACGCCCGAAGTATCTGACGTTTACGCCGGAGCTTCCCAAGACGCGCAGTGGCAAGATCATGCGCCGGCTGCTTCGTGACATCGCCGAAGGGAGAATCCTCGGCGACACGACCACGCTTGCCGATTCGAGCGTCGTCGACGAACTTCGAAAACGCGCCGTGATGGAAGCGAGCAAAGAAGACTAAGCTCCGCATCGCTTCCGATATTCGGTGAGCTTGTGCGTGTAGTCGGCATTATTCTTGCGGCTTTCGCGCTCGGTCCATTCCCGTATGGTCTCTTGATCGATGCCGTTGCCTTGCAACTGGGTAACGGCAACCGCGGCTGCCAAGGCCGTATAGTCGTCCCAAAAATAGAAATGCGCGAGCCTGTCGCGTACGCAATCAGTTGACGTCAATATCTGAAGTGTGATATCGCCACGCTTCAATTTCTGCGTGACGGTAACGTAGTCACCACCTACGGCAAGTGGGCCCCTGGGAAAATCAAGCGTGTAACTCGTTTTGGCGTGGACGAACATTCCGGTCGAAGCGGCTTTCGTAAATCCGATTCGGGCTAGAGCATCCTCTAAGGCATTTTTTCGTGGCGTCTTTCTGAAGACGAAATCCGCATCGAGAGAGGTGTAAAATCCCGGAGCGTATATCTCGGCCGCACTCCCGCCCGTTAGGACAACGTCGCTGTCTATCTCGCTCAAAGCTCGCGCGACGGCGTAGCAGACGTCTTCGAGCGTCGAGTTCTCGTCAATCACAACGGCTTGTTCCGGCGCCGAGGCCGTTTTCGAATCGACTCTTTGATCTCGGCGTATTCCGGATAGCCCTCGGCAATTCGTAGGAGTAAGGCTTTCAGCTCGCTTGCCGCCGGGTATAGCGGATTGAGCGTAACTCTGCGCACTACCAACTTGCGCGTAGCAACGATGCCTTCGTTTTCAAGACTATCGAGAGTGCGCTGGACGGATGACACCTGGGCCCCGAGATATCGTCCGAGCTCGGCTGGATAGGTCTCCTGGAGGACGGCGATGAGCAAAAGCATGCCTGTCCGCATTGCACTTCCGAACAGAGGCGGCGCGGGGACTGGATCGCCTAGTATACGTCCAGGTGCAGTCATATATACATTTAAGTATACTCTACTACACCTAAAAGTATAGTCTATCGTCGAAATTGATCCCGATTGCTCGGTTGCCTTGGCGATGCCGCCAGGTGCTCCCCATTTTCGTTGACCCTTCTTCGCACGGCATGATACAGTCGCGTCTCAGTGATCGAGCGTTCTATCGACATCGGTCCGCTCGACCTTGCGTGCGGCGGACGACTCGAGCGCGTCGAGCAATTCGTCGCCATCGAGGGTGAGCTTCGCAAAGACGGCAGCAATGCGGTTCTGATTCCGCACGCGCTGACGGGCAGCGCACGCGTGCGCGACTGGTGGGACGGAATCGTCGGACCCGGTAAGCTCTTCGATCCCGCCGACACGTGTGTGATCGGAGTGAATGTGCTCGGCGGTTGTTACGGCTCGACCGGGCCGTCGTCGCTCGCGCCGGACGGAAAACCGTTTGGTTCGCGTTGGCCGCTCGTCACCGTCAAAGACATGGTTGAAGCGGAGTACCGTGCGCTGCACGCGCTCGGCATCGAACGCCTGGCCGTCGTCATGGGTGGCTCACTCGGCGGAATGCAAACGCTGCAGTGGGCGTTCGATCACCCCGACATGGTTAGACATGCCGTCTGCGTCGGCGCGTTCGATCATTTCTCGGCGCTCGGGATCGCCTACAACCGCGTCGCCCTCGAAGCGATTCGACTCGATCCGAATTTTCGCGGCGGCGATTTCTATGACGGCGAACCGCCGCTTTCGGGGCTTCGCCTCGCACGCAAGATCGCCATGATCACCTACAAGAGCGACGAGCTCTTCACGCAGCGCAACGAACGCAAGCCGAATCGCAATGGCGAGAATCCGTATCGTTCGCTGGCCGAGCGCTTCGACATCGAGGGCTATCTCGACGAACAGGGCAATCGCCTCACCGCGCGCTTCGATGCGAACACGTATATCGCGCTCTCCCGCGCGATGGATCTGTTCGAGACGCGCGATCGCACGAATCTCGACACGCGTCCGAAACTTACATTCGTCGGGATCTCATCGGACATTCTGTTTCTGCCGCAATACGTGCGCGCCGCGGCGAACCGTTGGCGCGAACGCGGATTCAGCTGCGATTATTTCGAGCTTCATTCCGATCACGGGCACGACGCGTTTCTCGCGGACTCGGATGATCTAGCCGAGCTGGTACGCCCGGCTATTCGCCTCCCAGCGCGCGCCGCGTCGGCATAACCTTACCCGATTCAATATCGCGAATTTTGATCAGCGGATAGCCGACGCTGCCGTCCTCGCTTTGCCGCCACGCCTCGACGATGAGGTTACGTAGCTCGCTTGCACCGGCCGCGAGACGATCCGCGGTGAAGTTCACGCCGGCGTCCGTGCGCGCAGCAAACTTGCCCTGAGCGAAGAGTCCGTACGTCGGAACGACTTGCGCGTTCGTTGCGGCCAAGTAGCGCGCCGTTTCGGCTTCGATCGTGCAATTGCAGGCCGTCCAGCCCGGCATATGTGCGATGACCGTGTTTTCATCGAGATACTTTCCGACATAATCGGACTCGAAGCGCGCGTGCAGTCCCTGCGAATTCGGATACTTCTCCCAACCATTGAAGTGCAGCGTCACGTGCAGCGGTTGGCTCCCATCGCCGACGAAGTGACTCCACCATCCGATGTCGCGAAGCGTCAGCGTCTCGCGCAAATTGCGCAGCCCGGCGAAATACGAGCGCGCGCCGGAGTCGGTCGCATTATGCGCCATGTAGTCGTCGGCACGCCAGTACGCAAAATCTTTGCGAACGACCTCGAAACCGTCGATAATCGAGTACGGCAGATAACCCATCTTATACTCGTCGGTGCCGGCTGCGCGCAGCGCGGTGTCGTATGCTTCGCGCGTTGGGGGAAGGGCGTTCAGCGGAACGCCCGCGATCGTGCCGTCGTCGCCGACGTCGAGATAGTGGCCCGTATCGGCGTCGCGATCTTCGCTCGTCCCTGCGTCTTTGAGATTATCCGGTTCGGGCCCGAGCAACGCGATCTCGGTGACGGCGCCCGGCGTGCGCAAAAATGCGGGCACGCTGTTCGGAAGCGACTGTGCTCCTGCGCGGCTTATCATCATATGACCGACTTCGCCCCACGCATTTGCAGCCACCGGTTGCAGAACGAGAACAAACGTGCAGAACAACGCGCAGACTCGCAGATTCATCGCGTGAACAAACCCTCCAACGCGTCAAGATCATCGATGCGTGTGGCAGGCGGCAAGGCTGAAAGAATCGTGGCGCCGTAACGCATCCCGAGCGCTCTTCCATCGAGCAGCGCCAAGAGCCCTGTGTCCGTTTGCGAACGGATGAGCCGCCCGAAACCTTGTTTCAGGCGCATCGTTGCAACGGGAATCATGTATCCCTCAAAGCCGCTGAGGCCGCGCCGTTCGAGCGCTGCGATGCGCGCAGCAACGAGGGGATCGCTCGGCGACGGAAACGGAAGCCGGTCGACGATCACACACGAGAGCGCTTCACCGACGACGTCGATCCCTTCCCAGAATGTCGCGGTCGCGAACAGCACCGCATTCTTCGTGCTGCGAAACCACTCGAGGAGTTGCGAGCGGGGTAATTCGCCCTGGAGGCGCACCGGGTACGGCAGCCGTTCGCGCAACAGCGCATAGATTTCGTGCAATCGCGCGTAGGAAGTGAAGAGCACGAACGCGCGTCCGCGCGTCCGCTCCAGGCACTCCTCGATGACCGGCGTCACCAGCTCCGCAAAGTCGCGGCTCTTCGGGTTGAAGCGCGGCGGCGCAACATAGAGCCGCGCCTGCTTCGGATAATCGAACGGCGACGGCGCGACCAGCTCCTGCGCTTCATCGACGCCTAGCTGCGAGCGGAGAAACGCAAACGACGTACCCTCCGCCAACGTCGCGCTGGTCAAAACGACGCTTTGCGTGCGCGTAAATAGCGTGCCGCGCAAGAAGTCGGCAACCTCGAAGGGCGCGGCGTTGATCTCGTAGCGCGCTTCGGACTCGACGCGTTCGACCCACGCGATCGTGTCCGGCTCGATGTCGGTAGCTTGTAAGCTGCGCCGAATGCGCTGCACGGTCGTTTGCTGCGCCGTGATCGTACGGAGCGCAAGCTCGCGACGGCGTTCGCGCTCGGCTTCGTTTGCGCTCGTTCGCCGCAAGCCGGATTCCCAATTTACGTGCACCCAATCTTCGAGCCGTAAGAGCGAATCGTGCAACTCGCTCAGACTCCCGTCGAGCTCCTCGTCTTCCCGCAAGAGCACGCGCTCGTCGGGCAGCCGCGCAAGAATGCTTGTTAGGCGGCGAATCCCTTCGGTGATCTCGGCGTCGTGATGCCCGGGCAGATGATAGGCGCCGTGCAATTTGCGCATCATTCGCGCCAAGAGCGGCTGCGAGAGCGTCGCGGTCAATGCTGCGGTGGCGTAGCGCTCGCACTGATGAGCCTCGTCGAGGATCACATAGTCGTAGGGCGGCAAGAGTCCGCCGCCCATCGCCAGATCCATGAAGAACAGCGCGTGATTGACGACGACCAGATCGGCGTAACGCGTGGCATCGCGCCGCATGAAAAACCAACACGTGCTGAAGCGTTCGCAAAATTCGCCGACGCAATCATCCGCATCGGCGTCGAGCGACTCCCACTCATCGGCGCGAGGCACGAATTCAAGCTCGGCGCGGTCGCCGCTTGGCGTTTGCTCGGCCCATCGCCACAGCCGCTCGAGGCCCGCAGTCGGCGCCACGAGCCGTTCGCCGACGGCGTGCTCGTATTTCGAGCGGCAAAGATAGTGGTTGCGCCCCTTGAGCAACTCGGCGCGTGCGGGAATCCCGGTCGCGGCGATCGCCATCGGAATGTCTTTGCGCATAAGCTGTTCTTGCAACGCGATCGTTCCGGTGGAAATAACGACTTTGCGCTTACTTCGAATCGCGGGGATCAAGTACGCCATCGACTTGCCGACGCCGGTGCCGGCTTCGACGATCGTGTGTGCGTTCTCGAGAAAGCCGCGCTCGATCAGCTGCGCCATCTGCAGCTGTCCCGGACGCGCTTCGAACGCAGGCAGCGTCTGCGCGAGCGCTCCGCCTTGCGCGAATAGCTCGTCGATCGTCATTGATGCGGTGGTTGTTGCGGCGGCGGGAGCAGCTCTGCTTCGATGGGAGCGCCTTGCGATTGAACGTGAACGGTCATCGGGCGACGAAGATGTTCGGGGACGCGATAAAGCAGCATGCCAAGCAAGAACCCTGCGACGAGACCGCCGAGATGCCCGGCTTGCGAGATGTTCGGGATCATGAACCCAAGCAGAACGTTGATGAGCACGAGCCCGATCATGTTCTGGACCAACTGGCGTCCGGGCTTGCCCAGCCGCAATCCGGCAGCGACAAGTGCTCCGAAGAGCCCAAAGATTGCACCACTCGCGCCGATCGTGATCTCACTGTAATTGAACTCATAGATCGCCCAGCCCGAGCCGATGATCGACAAGACATATAGCAGCGCCATTTTGGGCGTCCCGAAGAGTTGCTCGACGACCGTTCCAATTTGCCAGAGCGCGAACATGTTGAAGGCGATGTGCAGAAAGCCGTCATGCACGAACGCCGCCGTAAACGCACGCCACCATTCGCCGTTCTGAACGGCGGGACCATAAAAGGCACCGTAATGCACAAGGCTGCTCGAGCTTGCCGTGGCGTTGTGCGTGTACGTCCACACGAACACGAGGATGTTCGTGACAATGAGGATCCGCGTCAGCACGATTTAGAGTTCGGTAACCGTCAGTTGCTTTGCGAGATCGAGTGAGATCGCTTGACGGCGTCCGTCGTACGCGATCGTGATCGGACCACCGAGCGGCGCCTTCTCGACGACTTCGATCGCGGTGCCGCGCTGCAAGCCGATATCGGAGAGATACTTCAGCAATTCGGTCATCTGCTCGGTGACGCTGTGCAGTTTTGCCTTTCCGCCGACCTCGAGCTGCGCGATCGGCTGACCGATGACATCGGGCTCGGAGAGATCTGCGGATGGAATCGGATGGCCGTGCGGACAAAATTTCGGATCGCCGAGGATCGAGACGAGCCGTTCTTCGACGCGCGCGGAGATCGCGTGCTCGAGCCGGCAGGCTTCTTCATAAACTTCATCCCACGGCAGCCCGAGAATTTGCGTCAGGAAAACTTCAGCCAAGCGATTGCGGCGCACGACGCGCACGGCAGTTTCAAGACCCTTGCGCGTCAACGCGATGCCGCCGCGAGCTTGATGCTCGATGAATCCCTCGACCGCCAACTTTTTCAGCATCCCGGAGACAGACGCGGGCGCGACGCCAAGTTCAGAAGCCAGCGCGGAATTGGAGACGCCGGGCCCCTCGCGCTCGAGCCGATAGATCGCCTCGAGATACTCCTCGTTCGACTCGTCGAAATGCGTATGCTGACCAGGCATGCGGTTAGCTTCGCCGCGCGGGGACTGTGGCGCTTTCCAAGGCGTGGAGCAGCTCGGCTTTCCGCTTAGGCGACGCGAACGACGCCTCGATGCCATTGCGCGCGATGCGCACGACCGCGTCGGTGCCCATCGTCTCTTCGACCAGAGCATACTCGTCGAGGAGCGTACAGCGGAACATGGCCGGATCGTCCGAGTCGATCGTGACGATGACGCCCGCCTCATCGAGCTGCGCTAGCGGATGAATCTGGTCTTCCGGGCACGCACCAGTGCGGCGATTCGAGGTCGGACAGACTTCCAACGGAATGCGCCGCTCGACCAGCATCGCTACGACCGCATCGTCTTCGAGCGCGCGAATGCCGTGACCGATCCGCTCGGCGCCGAGAATCTCGACGGCATCGCGCACCGACTGCGCACCAGCGACTTCGCCGGCGTGCGCGACCGTGTGTAATCCCGCGCTGCGCGCGCGTTCGAACGCTTGCGGAAAAAGTTGCGCTGGGAATCGCGATTCATCGCCGCCGAGACCTATACCGATGACGCCGTGCCCTTTCCATCGCGACACGCGCTCGACGGTTTTCACCGCAGCTTCGGGACCGAAATTACGCGTGACGTCGCAGATCAGCGCGACGTCGATCGCGTCGTGCGAAAGCGCTTCGCGAATTGCGCGTACGCATGCTTCTTCATCGATCGATGGATGAAAGAACGACCACACCGACGGCGAGATGAAAATCTCGGCATAGCGCACACCCTGCGCGACTGCATCCTCTACGTACTCGCGCGCGATCCGCGCGAACGGCTCGGGGCCATTGAGGGCCTTGCAAACGGCTTGGAAAGCGAGCAAGAACTCCGGGAAGTCCGCAAACTCGTACAAGTCGGGCGGGACGTCGAGACCTACGAGCCGTCCAAGCTCCCGAAGGGTCGCGGGGCGAACCGTGCCCTCAAGGTGGCAGTGGAGCTGTACCTTTGGAAGATCTCGAAGCCAGGTCGCTGTCACGCGGCGCGCTTCATCGGGGCCCTTGACGCCGCCTGGAGCCTACCCCTATACTGTCGTTCGCCGCGGGGTGGAGCAGTCCGGTAGCTCGTCGGGCTCATAACCCGAAGGTCGCCAGTTCAAATCTGGCCCCCGCAACCAACCAGGGAGCCTTGGCAAATGTCGAGGCTCCTTTTTCGTTGGCGGCAGCATCAAAAGGAGGCTCTTTCTTTTTTGCTCTCGGCAGCCAAGCGTTATCCCTTGTCTGCGTGAAGAGCGTCCTTCGGAATCGGTAGAGCTTTCTCGTCCGTTTTTACAGCGCAGACCTGTTGCGGGTGATCCACAGTTGGAACGTATTGCTGTCCCTTGGCAACGCCGACGTCTTTGTTGCTTCCCATAAAACCTTGACGGCGGCGATATTCTGACCGATCGAAGTCAACTTGCAGCGTTGATCCGCAAAACGTAAAAATCTTATCAACGCTGACCCTAAGATTTGCCGCCTTGTAGCCGATCCCGTAGAACCCAGCTTTGCCTTGTTGCCCCTCCTGAACCATTCCCTCGGCCTCGTCGCCGGCTTTTGCAATCAAGTATCCGCCTACGATAAAATCTTGTAACACGCGATATTTGACTCGCTCGCCCGTTGCGGCTGAATACGAATTAATACTCTCTGCGGTCTCCACAACAAGCGGAATATCTCTCGGCAAGTTCACGGTTACTACGCCTGGGATTGGCGTGGCGAGGTTAATGATCGAGGGCTCGGGGCCGGCTGTGCTCTGCGCGAAGGCGTTCGCTGTACACAGCGCACTGCCGAAAAGACACATGATACACGCGATGACAAACCGCACGGTGCCTGATACTCTCATAATCCCTTCCACATAAGAAACTTTGCTGTGCTTCTCACGAAGCCCGTCGCCAACAATATGCGTTCGTATCAACGCGTGTGTTTCAGTTCCTTCCAGTGATTCGACTATTCTATGAACGCTCACTCGCAAATTTCAAAGTGTCGGCAGTTCTTTTCTTAACGAGTCCATGTCGGGTACTGTTCACTCAAAGCTAGCGGCCAGTGTCGACAACGTCATTTTACGTCGCTCGTCATCGGATGTTTCTATGTGTTATGAGATTGCCAAGGGCAAGCAAATGGGGGGCGTCGGCGTAAGCGAGGCCTCTCTTTATGTGAACGCTAAGAATCGGGAGCAATGACAACATCGGTCGCCGATATCGCGGAATCTACCCTTGAAGCCCTCGATCGAGGCGAGCAAATCGGCCCCTTCTCAGAGGGGGACGCGACGTTCGATCTGGATCAGGCTTACGCCATCATTGCTCGAATGCGCGAGCTGCGTGAGGCGCGAGGAGAACGCGTCGTCGGTCGCAAGATCGGATTTACGAATCGACGGATTTGGAGTGAATACGGCGTTTTCGCCCCAATCTGGGGCTACGTTTACGACACGACGGCACACGAACTGTCGAACGTCGGCGGCGGATTTTCCCTCGACGCGTTCAGCGAACCGCAAATCGAACCGGAAATCGCGTTCAAATTACGCACTGTCCCGCGCGGAGGCTTGTCGCCCGAAGAGTTGTTGGGGTCGATCGAGTGGGCAACTCACGGTTTTGAGATCGTCCAGTCGATTTTTCCGGGATGGAAATTCACGGCCGCCGATTCAGTCGCCGCGAACGGCCTGCATGGTGCACTCCTGCTGGGCCCGCAACGACAACAGCCGCAAGACCTCGCCGAATGGACGCGCATGTTGTGCTCGTTCGATATCGAGCTATCCCGTAACGGCGAGAAAATGGATCGCGGGCATGCCTCCAATGTCATCGACGGTCCGTTGCACGCCTTGCTGCACCTGATCGAGCTATTGCGGCACGACCAGCACAATCCGCCGCTTGCTGCGGGCGAGATCATCACGACCGGAACGCTAACGCGCGCCTTTCCCGCCGTGAGAGGGCAGCGCTGGGACACGGCACTGCACGGCATCCCGCTTGATGGCATTTCGGTGATGTTTTCGAACGACGCGTAGCGTCAGGTTTGAAGGAGCGGTCGCAAGCTTCGGACGTCCTTCACGGACTCGATTGCGTAGACGGTCTCGATCAGCCGTTCCGATTTCTCGCGCCCGATAACGTCATTCATGAGATCCTGCGCTTTAGCGATCACTTCGTCTTTTGACATCGGGTTACGCGGCGTCCCGCGCACGGCGGTGACGCGCTCCGAAAGGCGAGTACCGTCGGTAAACGCAACCTCGACGATTGCGACTCGGACCGGCATCTCTTTTTGGAGATCCGGATCGTGCACGAGCGTTATTTTGGCACGTTGCTCGAGGATCCGCGGATCCCTCATGCGCGCCATATCGTGCGCCGCGCGAAATGACGCCGTCTTATCGAGAAGCATCACCGCGACCATGTACTGCATGCAGATATCGGGGATGTTGCGGTTGTCTACTGTTCTCGCGATTTCAGGAGCGAGACGCACGGTAACGGCCTGAACCTGGCTTGCCTCAAACGGCCTGCGGCTACGGATCGCAACGAGCGCGTCGAGCGCGCCTTGAATCGGCGATCCAACCGTCCACTCTTTGATATCCGTCTCGACGATTTCGTAGCGCTCGCCTAGATGTTCCGTGAGCCGCTCCGGCTGTGCCGTCGGGCCGTAGGCTTTGAAGAAATTGTCTTCTCCCGTGAAGATGTCGTCGACGCCCGTCCATCCCGATTGGACGACCAGCGCCGCCGTAACGCCGTTGCGGGCCGGCATTCCGGCGAAAACGAACGATTTCTCGATATGCTCGCTGTCGCGTTGCCAAGCGTGAATCCCTGACGACTGTTGCGCCGCATAATCGAGCACCCACGTCATGTGGTGCGCGTCAAGCCCGGCAACGCACGCCGCCGCGGCGGCTGAGCCGAACGTCCCCGCGATCGCATGCGTGCTCAAACTGCTTTTCGGATTGAATGTGCCGAGCGAGCCGAACAGCGCGATCGTCGCGCGAGTGCCGACGTCGTAACCGAGCGTCACCGCGCGTAGAAAGCGCGTTCCGTCGACGCCGAATTCTTCGCTGGCCGCAAGCGCCGCGGGGACGATCGAACAGCCGGGATGCGAATGCGATTCGTTATGCGAGTCGTCGGTTTCGTCGGCTTGCGCCAGCTCGGCGTTGGCAAGCGCGGCGTCGACCGGCGACGCGGTCAGACGCGACGCTGCGATCGTGCACGAGCCCTTTCCGCCATGCGTGCGAATAAAGCGTTGCGCCGCTTGACCGGGACCCAATTGCGAGCCGGAAATCATTGACGCAAGCGTGTCCAGGATGTGATGCTTCGCGTTTTCCACGACGTTCGATGGGAGTGGCGACGCGCCCGCGGCACCCATATATGTGCTGAGCGCGGTCATCTCGGGTCCAACCGCCGCATTTGCCCGCTTCGCAAACGATGACGGCGCGAACGCAGCAACCGATGCCATCCACCCGAGAACGGTGCGTCGATTCATTTATTGAACGCGCCGAAGAACACCGCGGCCTCGTCCGCCACCCGTTGCCTCGAGCGGAATCCAGACGATCTCGTCCTTCGTGATCGACTCCACGATGTATTTGCGATCGACGCCGACCATATTCGGAAAGGTCGCGCCGATTGCGCGCGTCGTGAACGTGCGCTCTGCCTCGTTGACGGTGTAGGTCCCAAAATGTCCGAGTGAACCTCGAACCGCCACGGTATTTTCGGCGGCCGTTCCACGCAAGCGCGCGTTCGACGCGAACTTCGGCAGGTCGGGTCGCGTTACCACAATGACGTAGGTGCCGTTCGGCTGGAAGACGGCAATGCCGCTGGGATTCTTGCCGAAGGATTGAACCCGGCTACCATCCTTGTGCGTGTCCGTAACCGAGACGTAGCGCCACGTTCCAATCAGCCGAGCTCGTAAAGGCGTTTGCGCAGCAGACGCACCCGAGCCCAAGAGAATGGCAAAAACAAAACCCGATATCAACGAACGCCTCATGGTCTCTCCTTAACGCTTCAGAAGTTCGGCAGGACCCTTAAGGCCTCCGTTGAGACGAACGCGTATGAGGATCATCGCAATCGCTCTTCTGGTCTGCGCGTGCACCTTTGTCGCCGTCGTAGGCTTACGCGCCTACGGTCAGATGCAGCTAAAAGCACCCCTTAGCGTCGCAATGGCGGACATGCCGGTCAACCTCGCAGGCGGCGATTATGACATCGTCAATCAATTGCTGGATCTTATGCCGGGCGCATATATGCGCGAGCATCATCACGGAGGTCCCGTCATCGTCATGGTGATTTCGGGCGAATTGACGGTTACGGACAACAAGGGCACGCGCGTCCTCACGTCCGGTCAGAGCATGAGCGAAGAGGCCGCGTACGTTCACGCCGCTGCAAACAACGGTACGACGATCGCACACCTCGCCGTCACCTACGTTATTCCCGAAGGCGCCGCCCGCACGATCATTGTCAAGTAAGAAGGCGAATAGCTCGCGGGTCTGAACACGATTCGCATGAAGCGTACGAGCGTCGCGCTTTTTTGTTTGAGCGCCTTAATCGCGGTTTTGGGTTCGCATGCCTCCGGCCAAACCGAGACTTCCCCCGTCAACGTCGCGACCAAAGTAATGACCGTTACGGTTTCTTCGCCCGGCGACTACGAACTCGTCAATCAGGTTCTGGACATTCCGCCGGGCGGCACAATTCCGAACCACTCCCATGGCGGCCCCGTAATCGTAACCGTGATCTCCGGCGAGTTCACGATCAAAGACGGCGCCGGCTCGCACGTACTCACCGCGGGACAAAGCGCGACCGAAGAGACCGGCTACCGGCATTCCGCTGCAAACAACGGAACGTCGACGGCACGTCTCGCGATCAGTTATTTCATTCCGAAGGGCGCTGCTCGAACGACCGTCGTGCAGTAACCGTTAAGGCGTGAACTTCGCGATCTCGTCGGCGGTCGGATTGAATCCGCCGCCGCCGGCGGAGCCGTCACCGGTGAACCACATGTTACCGTCCGGCCCGGCCACAATACCGTGATCGTCGGTTTGCGCGGTGTCGTTGAACAACGGTATCGCGGCCGTAGTGGGGTTCGACGGGTTGAAGCGAACAACGCCGCCGCCCTGCGGAATCCACATATTTCCGTCTGGTCCGCTCGCGATGACGACCATGTTCGCAAAGTCCGCCGGATTGACGACGCCCGGATATTCCGTGATCACGCCTGACGTCGTAATCTTTGCGTAGAGATTCGAATTAAATTCGACGAACCACAGATTGCCGTCCGAGCCGAGCGAAATTCCGAGCGGATCCGAGCTGCTGGTCGGAACCGTGTATTCGGTGATTTGCGAGCCGCTTGTTGCGTTCGTCGGTATCCGCGCGATTTTGTTGGCGTGGTTCTCGCTAAACCAGACCGCGTTGTCGGGCCCGGCAGTGATGCCGTCGAGGAAGTAGTTGATCGCGCTGCCCGTCGGTATCGTGAAAACGTGCGGCGTCAAGCCGCTATCGACGTATCCAACCGCATTGAGGGTGGGTGCGAGAAACCAGACGTTTCCGTCGGGACCTTGCGTCATCTGCGTCATAAAGCACCCGGTTCCGGGTGGAATGACAACGCTCGACTGAAGCGCACCGCTCGTGCTGATGCGTCCGATCGTGCAATTGCCGTCGTTGAACCAGACGTTACCGTCGCTACCCTTGGCTATACCAACCGGATTCGGCGATCCGCCAAACCCCGTCGCAAACTGCGTAATCGTTCCGGACGTCGTGATGCGATCGACCTTGTTCGTCACGCGCTCGACGATCCACAGATTGTTGTCGGGACCGACGGTGATCTCTTCGGGGAAGTTCGTGAGGCCGGTACCGACCGTCGAACCCGGAAGCGCGTAACGTGTAACGCCCAGTCCGCTGTTCGATTCGCGGAACACGGGGATCTGCAAAAATGCGAGATCCTCTTGCGGACCGAGATAAACGGTGAGCATAACAGAGTTCGTGACCGATGCGCTCATCGCGGCACCGCTGTAGGTCAACGTTGATGTTTGTTCCGGCGCCGATATAGTACCGGGCGAGACGCTGAGCGATGGATCGGTCGGTGACACAGTGACGGTTAATGGAGACGCATACGGGGTCGACCCTGTAATGGGGGCGCCGCTGCTGTCGTACGTGGTCAGACTAAGAACGATGGTGTCCGCACACAACTCCGTTATCGAGGGGATGATAGTGGTGCTACCGCAACTCGCATTCTGGCTTCCCTGCGTGGTAGCGATCACCATGCCCACGAGGGCGTTCATCGCAATCGTGAAACTGAATTGCGAACCGGGATTCAAATGCTCTGCCTGCGTCGCCGTCGCGAGGATATTGCCTACTCCATTTGGATCGAGATAAATCGTGAAGCTGAAGGTATCGTTACCTGAGGGAGCGCTCAGCGATAGCGTACACGTGCGCACGTTGTCGCTCGTTGAGCATAAATTCGAGGTCGCGCTGACGTCAAATTTTTGTGCGGTCCCGCCATTCACCGTAATTCCCACCGATGATGCGTTCGGCGAAACGAATTGTGGATAGCGTACCTTCGCCGACGTCGACGCGGATGATTGGCCAGTGGGGATTTGCAGGGAAATCTTTGCCGTTGCCAACCTGCTCGACGGACTCGACGTGCCGGATCCTCCGCCGGCGCACGCGCTGAGCGATAACGTCAAGGCGGCGATTGCCGCGAAATGCAATGAACGCATCTACGGCGCCTTACGCGGCGTCGACATAGGTTGCGGAGCGTGTCCTTGCAATGACACGGACCCTTGCACCGTACCGGCCGGAACAGGTGTCGAGTGCCCCACCACGGCGTCAATCGCGATGCCCGCAGCCGCGGCCGCGCCTGCACCGGTCAGCACCGCGGGCGGAATGCCGCTTCCGCCGGCAACACCTGCCGTTGCCGCTGCGACGCCTGTGGCCGCACTGGTGCTAACCCATGCGCCCGAAAAAATTCCAAGCGTTGATGATGTCACGGCGCCGGTCGTTACGGCACCCGCCGCGGTTACGGTTAGGACCTGACCGCTCGCGAGTGCGTACGTTTGTCCGGCGACGGTGACGGTGATGCTGTCGGCCGCGCACTCGAGACACGCAACCGTCGTTTGGCCACTCAGCAACGCCAACAGACCAACGGTTCCGCGCACACCGACTTGCGACGTCGGCGTTACAAAGCGATAGTTTGCAACGCTCCCTTGCGGACGCTTGATTTCGAAACGTAACGCGCCGCCGTCGACGGTGATCGTCGCGCCCGGTCCGTTTTGCGATGAATCGAACGCGCCTACTTGCACTTTCGTGTTCATGCCGAGCGATACGATCGACGAATCCGGGAGCTGTAGGAGGGCCGCTGACTTGTCCTGTGTTACCGCAAACGCATCGTCCGGAAGATCGAGCATCGACGCAACATTGTTAAAAGCGCCCGCGTCGCCGATCTGGTAACCGACGGTACCCCTGACCCGCTGCATGAATTTGTTCGTGGCGGCGCGTCCGGCATCCAACGTGGCCGACAGACCCAGGATCGCGACGCCCAATGCCAAGGCGACGAGCCATATATAACGCCGCATACAGCCTCACTACCGGAGCGCGGGGGCGGCATTTTTCCCTTGTCGGTCGTCTGATCTCCTGGAACTAGGGCAAGCGAGGGCCCCTTTTGTTTGTGAACGGGGCCTGCGGGTACGACCTCAGCATGAAAAAGCTTGCCACACGGCTCGTCGCCTTAGTCGCGCTCTTCACGATGGGTGCGGGACCGGCGCTGGCTCAGGTCTCCGTCCAACTCTATTGGGATACGAACAACCGCCCCTATTACTGGGATGCCGGTCATCACCGGCATTACATGACCGTCAGCCAGGCACAGGTCTGGTACCAGAAGCGCGATCCGAAATACTATCGCGCGCATCGAGGGGACTGGAACAGCGGAAACTACAGCAACTTCGATCATCAGTGGCGCCAGTACCATCACACCAACAGCAGCTACAACATGAACGGACACTAAGAACCTCCTCCGACCGGCCGCAAAGAAGGAGCCTCGTCTGATAAAGGCGAGGCTTTTTTTCATGGCCACGATCAGCTCGCTTCAAGATCAGATCTTCCAACGTGAAGGCTTCAAAGTAACCTTCGAGCGGCTTGACAATTCGAAAGTCACGATCCCGGATTACGACTATCCGGTCATGGCGCCGAACACATGGAAGATCTCCGACTGGAAGACCGTTCGTCTCGCAGCCTACGTCATGCTGTTCAAGAGTGTCATCGTCTATCGCGGCGACGGCACGGTGCTGCGCAATGACGTAAAGCTCGCGCACTTGCGTGATGGCTACTATGCCGCGAGCTATGGCGACACGGAACCCCGCGCGTCGGTCTTTCCGCTCAAGCGACCCAAAACGAATCGCAAATAAAAGAAACCCCGGCGCGGAGGCCGAGGCTTCTTTTGATGGACCTAGTTCTGCCTAGCGATGACGTCCGCCCGAGCCACCGCCGCCGCGAGAACCGCCGCCCGAGTAGTGCGCCGCAGGTGCACTGTAGTGCGAGGCCGTCGCGCGATACCGTGCGCCAGAGTACCCGCCGCCGCCGTAGCGCGCCGCCGGAGCTGCGTAGCTGCGCGGAGCCGAGTACGTGCGTGGCGCCGAATACGTGCGCGGTGCTGCGTAGCTGCGCGCCTCAGGAACTCGCGCTGCGCCGTAACTGCCGCCGTACGAGCGAACGGGTGCGTAGTGGCTTACCGGGGCGGCGTAGCGCGTGGCCGGATAACGGACGCCTGCCGCGTATCCACCGCGAGCGCCGACGAACGTGTGAACCGGAGTGTTGACCCACCAGTGTCCACCCCATGGCTGGCGATAGACGAACCTTCCGCCGCCCGTGCCGATGAAGAGACTAAACGAGGGGCCGTAGCCGTACGCGAAGCCCGGATACCACCAGCCAGGGCCGTAGTATTCCGGAGTCGGCGCCGGGCCGGAGTATTGATAGGGCGTCTGGATCACGTTCGCGTCGAATTGACCGCCGTCGTCGTATCCGTCGACCGTCACGTTCATCCCAGGGGCGAGCGTGAGACCGTTCGGATTGATGACCGTGCCCTGGTGAAGTTCAACGTTATCCAGGTTACCATTACTATCGAGCACGGTGATGTTGAAGGTCGAGTTGATCGACTGCACCGTCCCCTGGATTTCCTGATCTTCAGCCTGCTGAGCTGACGCCGCCATCGGTAGCGCCGCAAAGGCGAACGCCGCAGCGAGTGCTGCGCTCGCGGCCGGTCTGAAATATTTCTTTATAATTGCATTCATGTGGTGGCGGCCTTCTTCCGCTACTTATAGTAACCGATTTTACCCTGGGAGTGGTTTTGGAATAAGGTTAGAGGACGTGGAAACGATCCTGTGCTGGTCCTGAGCGTTTTCTCACCTCGCCTTCATCCAAGATCTTCCCGGCGAATTCGGCTGTAGCTCTCCCGCACTGTCGGCAGCTTCACCAGCCCCCCGATTGCCCGCTGAAGGTTTCCCTCACGCGTGCGATGCGTGAGAATCACGATGTCGGTCTCACCGTCGTTGTCGGCCGGCCCTTTTTGCAACATCGCGTCAATTGAGATCTCCGAGTCCGCGAGCACGCGTGCAATATCGGCGAGCGCGCCGACTTGATCCCGGACGCGCAAACGTAGATAGTACGACGTCTCGACGTCGACCATCGGCAGAATAGGCACCGCGGAAAGCGCGTCCGGTTGAAATGCAAGATGCGGAACGCGCTCTTCGGGCTCGGCTTCCATCAACCGCGTAACGTCGATGACGTCGGCAATCACCGCCGATGCCGTTGGTTCGGAACCGGCGCCTGCGCCGTAATACATCGTCACGCCCGCGGCGTCGCCTTTGACGAGAATTGCGTTCATCGCACCCTCGACGCTCGCGATCAAACGCTGCGCGGGAATCAACGTCGGATGGACGCGCAGCTCGATACCGCTGGCCGCGCGGCGCGTTATGCCGAGCAATTTGATGCGATATCCAAGCTCTTCGGCGTACGTGATGTCGCGATCCGTGAGGTGCGAGATTCCTTCGATGTAGGCACGATCGAATTGCACCGGAATCCCGAAACCGATCGCCGAGAGTAGCGTAATCTTGTGCGCGGCGTCGACGCCCTCCACATCGAAAGTCGGATCCGCTTCGGCATAACCCAGACGCTGTGCCTCGCGCAAAACGTCGTCGAACGGCAAGCCTTTGGAACGCATCTCGCTCAAGATGAAGTTGCTCGTGCCGTTGATGATGCCGGCAATCCACTCGATGCGATTCGCGGTCAGCCCTTCGCGCAGCGCCTTGATAATCGGAATGCACACGGAAACGGCGCCTTCAAACGCGACGATGACGTTGCGCTTGCCGGCGGCTGCGAAAATCTCATTACCCTGGGTCGCGAGCAGTGCTTTGTTGGCGGTGACGATGTGTTTGCCGCTTTCGATCGCAGCGAGCATTGCGTCTTTGGCGACGCCCGTTCCACCGATCACTTCGACCACGATGTCTATCTCCGGGTCGCGCGCAACGCGCATCACGTCGTCGGTCAACGGTACATCAGGTCCGATGATCTCGCGCGCTCGCGCCAGATTGCGCGCCGCGACCCAGGCGATCTCGATACGGCGTCCGGCGCGGCGTGTGATCTCTTCACGATTGCGCTCGAGAACACGGTACGTGCCGCTGCCGACCGTTCCGATGCCGAGAAGTCCGATCTTAACCGGCTTCACGCGCGCGCTCCATTGCGGCGAGTGCACGGTCGAGATCATCGCGTTCCAGAGCCGCGCTTATCTGTACCCGAATCCGCGCCGTGCCTTCGGGCACGACCGGAAAACCGAACCCGGTAACAAAGATTCCCTCGCGAAGCAGCCGGTCGCTCATCGCGATTGCACCGGCCGTCGGTCCGATGATGATCGGGATGATCGCGCTTGGACCCGCCAGCGGCGTAAAGCCGCGCGCCTCGAGGCCTGCGCGAAAATATGCGACGTTCGCATGTAGCTTCTTCACCAGCTCGGGGTGCGCGTCGAGATACTCGATTGCGGCCAGCGCGCTGCACGCCACAGTGGGCGGGAGAGCGTTCGAGAACAGTTGCGTGCGCGAGCGTTGGACGAGCGTATCGATGAGCGCGTGTGATCCCGCGACGAATCCGCCGGCCGCGCCGCCCAATGCTTTGCCGAGCGTCCCCGTGATGATGTCGATTTGGCCATCGAGCCCAAAATGTTCGATCGTGCCGCGACCGGTCTTTCCCATCACGCCCGTACCGTGCGAGTCGTCGACGACGGTTACTGCGTCGTAGCGTTTTGCAAGCGCGACGATGGCCGGAAGATCGGCGAGACTTCCTTCCATTGAGAAGACGCCGTCGGTGACGATGAAGACCGGGTGATCGCCGAGCGCACGTTCGGCTGCAAGCTGCCGCCCGAGGTCGCCCATGTCGTCGTGCTTATAACGGAGGCGCTTACCGGCGGCCAAGCGGCACCCGTCAATGATCGACGCATGGTTGAGCTCGTCCGAGAGAATCGTCGTTCCGGCCGTGCCGATCGTTGGTAGCAGCCCTTCGTTGGCAGCCCAACACGAAACGTAGCTTAGCGATGACTCCGTGGAAAGAAAGTTCGCGATTCGCGCCTCGAGCTCGCGGTGTACGTCAAACGTTCCGCAGATGAAGCGCACCGACGCGGTCCCAGCTCCGTAGCGACGCAATCCCTCGATGCCGGCATCGATGACCTCGGATTGATCCGAGAGCCCCAAATAGTTGTTGCTCGAAAGGACGAGGACGTCGCCGGCCTCTTCCATCCGCACATGGGGCGCCATCGGCGTCGTCAGGTGACGTAGACGTTTGTAGGTGCCGGCCTCGCGGAGCGCGTCGAGGTCGGCAGACAGCCGGGAATCGTAGCGCGTGTTCACCCGGGGGTGATGCGACACACCAACCCGGCCCTCCTTAAGGAGGCACTACCTCACATCGCCAAGAGAGGGACGAATGCGAACCTCGGAACAGACGACGGGGCTCGATCTCCAAGTCGTCGATCGCAGATCCGCCGTTCCTATTGCATCGGTTGTAATCAACATTGTCCGAGACGCTACACATTTGATCACCGAGCACACCAACATTCGCGGTCGCGTTTCGATCGATCTCCCCGAAGGCGCATACGATATCATGATCATGGCGGGGGGATACACGTCGACGCTGTTGCGGGGCGTGGGCGTCTTGGACGGACAACGCGTCGAGGTTATTCGCGGACTGACGCCCGGCAACGATCGCGTCGAGGAAAAGCCGGCCGGCGCTATCGGCGGCGTGTGCTTGGATCGGCTCGGCCATCCGATCATGAACATCATCGTGCAAGCCGCCGCTGAAGGCTTGAGCTACACGGTGCGTACCGATCGACACGGCTGCTACGTGCTCAGCGGCCTTCTTCCGGCAACATACAAGGTCACATGGCGCAGTGGTGATCGCGCTCTGATGCAGGATGATATCGCAGTCTCGCGGCCACGCGAGCTCATCCGGAAGGACGTCAGACTGCTTTACGCCTGACCGTCAGCTTCGAACATCTCCGCCGTATGCCAGGCGATGCTCGATGCGTGCTCTCCGACACGTTGTAAGGATGTAAGAACAAACAGAAGCTCGGTCGCGGCTGCGAGCACATCGGTGTTTGCGCGAATCGCGTTTTGCAGGTTGCGAATTCCGGAGCTGTACAGCTTCTCATAGTGTTCGTCGGCTTCTAGGACCTTACGCACCGACGACAGGTCGCGCTTTGAATATCCCTCGACCGCGGACTTGAGGTCGTCTTCCGTAAGCTTCGCGACCTCACGCAGCGCCTCGCGTGGCGCCCCTGCCGGAGTTTTCTCCGCAAGACGAACCGCGTGTTTTGCGATGTCGACGATATAATAGTTGATCCGCTGCAAATCGGTGCTGATCTCGAACATTCCGGTGACGCGGCGCAGCTCATCCGCGAGCGGCTGCTGCCGCCAGATCAGGTCGATGCAGGCTGATTCGATACGGCGCCCCAGCTCGGCCGTTTGATCGGCACCCGTGATGATGCGCGCGGAGAGTGCAGCGTCCGATGTCTCGACGGCTCTGACGGCATGATGCAGAGCGTCGACCATGAGCGCGCCAAGCGTCCCAAGATCAACTTCAGCCCCCTCGAGAGCTTCATGGTAGGCAACGCGCAGCATAGCCACGTTTTGATCTAGCGTTCGCCGCGTTGTTTACGGGCGAGACTTTCGAGCCAGGACCGCGCGAAGACGTTGGTCACGACAATCATCAGCATCAAGAGCGCGGCTGCCGCAAACGCGAGCGCGTGCGACTCCGCAAACGGCTGACTGATAAACGTCCAGATGACGTACGTCAGGTACGGTACCGGGCTGTGCGTCAAATGCGCCGTCGGCAAATAATTGGACCAACCCGCCGTGTAAATGAGCGGTGCCGTCTCGCCGAGCGCGATTCCGGTCGCGAGTAACAGCATCGTAAGGACACTCGGCAGCGCGTACGGCCACGAAACCGTCATTAATACGGTCGTATAGGTCGCACCGAGTGCGAAGCCGCCTTCACGCAGCTCGCGCGGAACGTTCTCGAGCGCAAGGTCGGTGCCACGCACGACGTACGGTAACATGATGATCGTCAGCGCGATCGCGCCACCGGCGAGCGAAAATTGCCAGCCCGCTATCTTCACGAGCAAGATGTAGCCGAAGTAACCGACGACGACGGACGGAACGCCGGCCAGCACGTCCGTCAGCAACCGAACGAGCGCACGCGGCTTCTCTGAAGCATAGCTCGAGAGCCAGATGCCTGTACCAAAACCGATAATCGCAACGATGAACACCGCGAATACGACGAGCATCAGCGTACCCAGGATCGCGTTTTCGAGTCCACCCGAAATGCCGGACGTGACCGTCGTGAAAAGCGTCGGTTTAAGTGCCGGCAACCCACGCGAGAGCACGAACCAGAAGATCGCGAGCAGGATCGCGAGCGCGGAGGCAAGCGCGAGCAAACTGACGCCCCAGCCGATGTTGCGTCGAATCGTGACGAGTACGCTGCCGCGCGTCATCGAGCGTGCGGCAGACGTCTGTACGGGTGAACCGGAGATTGCCACTTGGTTCATGCCGTCCGCTTCACGCGGTCACCGCCACGCATAATCAGTCGCGCAATCAAGTTCACGCTGAGCGTGATTGCAAAGAGAATCAACGCGAGCTCGGCCAAAGACCGCTCCGCCATACCGGTCGGATCGGTCAAAGCGCTGTCGAGCTGCGAGACGATCACCGCCGCAATCGTGTTGATCGGTGCGAAGATATTCTGCGGGAGCTGATTGAGCGCCGAGCCGCAGACCATCAGGACTGCCATCGTTTCACCGATCGCGCGACCGAGCGCAAGCATGGCGGCCGCAAACATTTGCGTGCGGATCGCCGGGATCACCATTGTCGTGACGGCTTGCCATGGCGTCGCACCGAGACCGATTGCGCCTTCGAATACGATCTTTGGAAAGGTCGAGAGAACGTCGCGCATCGTTGCAGCCATGATCGGGAAGACCATGACGGCGAGAATGAACGACGTCGCCAGCAGACCGTTGCCGCTCGCGGACCCTCCGCCGACGATCGGGAGCCACGCAATGTGTCCCGCCAAAAACGGGCCGACGGAATTCGAAATCCACGGGACGAGCACACCGATGCCCCACAAGCCGTAAACGACCGAAGGAACGCCCGCCATCAACTCGACGAGCGTGTTCACCGGCGTTTTCAAACGGCGCGGAACTTGATAGTGCATCGCAATGGCGACCAGAATGGCAAGCGGCGTAGCAATTGCCATCGCGAACGCCGACGAAATGATGGTCCCGGCGATAAAAACGACAGCCCCAAACGAAGCGCCGGGTGCGCCCGTGAACCCGCCGTGGCGCTCGACCCCGTTAGCGTACTGGTTGCCGAGATTCCACTCGAGATGCGTGAGAATCCCAAAGCCGTTGAACGCGATCGCCGGGTACGAATAGATGATCAGAAACGCCGCGACGAGGAAGACGACCGTAGCCGTTACGACGGCGGTGGCCGTCGATCCGTAGCGCAGCGCGATGTCGAGTGGGGCGGCGCCTGAGCGGCGCTTTTTAGCGCCGCTCAAAGCGACTGTTGCCATGTACTCCTACGAACCGATTTCCGCGATTTGAGCTTTGCTCAAGTTGACGATGCTCGGTGGAAGCGCGATGAAGTGCACTTTCTCGAGATACGACTTCTCTTGCCCGCCGGTAATCGCCCAGCCCAAGAAGTTCTTCACTTCGGAGGCCGTAGCAGCGTCCTTTTGCTTCGGATTGACGATCACGTACTCGTAATTGATGATCGGATATGAGTTTGCGCCCGGTCCATAGATAAGCGAGATCCGCTCGTCTTTGGGCGTTGATTTGTCTTTCGCGGCAGCGGCGGCCAAAATGTTGGGCTCCGTCGGAAGAACGAATTTGCCGGACGCATTCTGCAGCGCGGCGTAGCCAAGGCCGGCTTGATTCGTTTGATCCAGGAAGCTAACGCCGATGTATGCGATCGAATACTTTGCACCTTGGCAAGCTTGAACCATACCGGGGTTGCCGTTCGCGCCGACTCCGTTCGGAACCGACGGCCAGCTGATCGTGGTGCCGTAGCCCGGGCCGCTCTTCCAGCTCGGCGTCGAGAACGTGAGATATTGCGTGAAGATGAATGTATCACCCGAGCCATCGGCACGATGGATGGGGATGATGGCTTCATGCGGCAGCTTGCCGGCGACGGAGCCGTTCAAGCCCTTGATCTTTGCGTCGTCCCAAAAATGAATCGAGCCATCGTAGATTCCGGCGAGAACCGGACCTGAAAGATTCAGATGGACGTCGTTCAAGCCGGGGACGTTGTAGTTGACCTGCTGCGCGCTGATCGCAAGCGGGATGTTGAGCATATGCGTGGTGCCAAGCTGGGCGTCACTCATATACGCATCGGAGGCGCCGATTTGCGCAACGCCTGCGACAGCTTGCGAAATTCCGGTTCCGCTTCCGGTGCTCTGCGTTGTGATCTTCACGTCGGAATGCGCCTTGGTGTACACGGGCACCCAGAGGTTCATAAGCGGGTAGACGAGGCTCGAGCCCGTCTCCAGGAGCTCGGCAGCCGCATATGCAGCGGCAGTCGTAGTTATCGAAAAGGCAAGGAGCGCGAATATAATGCGCAGCGGTTTCATACTCTCCTCAAAGCTGAAGCAAGTTTGCTTTGCAAACGGCTGAACTATAGCTGGGAAGCCTTAACATAGTCTTAAAAGTGAAGAGATCGTCCTTAACGTTATCCGAAACGTCCAGTGATGTAGTCTTCCGTTCGACGATCTTTTGGTCGCGTGAATACCTGGTTGGTCGGGCCACTTTCGATCAGTTCACCGAGATGGAAGAACGCACAAAAGTCGGAGATGCGCGCGGCTTGCTGCATTGAGTGCGTTACGATGACGACGGTGTAATTTTTTTTCAGATCGCCGATGAGGTCTTCGATCTTCGCGGTGGCGATCGGATCGAGCGCCGAAGCCGGCTCGTCCATTAGAATGACCTCGGGTTCGACTGCAAGCACGCGTGCAATACAAAGCCGCTGCTGCTGTCCGCCCGACATATCGAATGCGGAGCGATGCAGGCGATCCTTGACCTCTTCCCAGAGCGCCGCTTGACGCAGCGAGCGCTCGACGATTTCATCGAGCTTGTGCTTGTCTTTGAGGCCGTGGATTTTGGGGCCGTAGGCAACATTCTCCCAAATCGACTTCGGGAATGGGTTCGCACGCTGAAACACCATGCCGATGCGATAGCGAACCATCACTGGGTCCACGTCATCATCGTAGATGTTCTTGCCGTCGAGCTCGACCTCGCCCTCGATACGCGCACCCGGCGTGAGATCGTGCATGCGATCGAGTGCCCGCAAAAACGTCGACTTACCACAACCCGACGGTCCGATGAGTGCCTGCACACGATTCGTCGGCATCGCAAGCGATGCGTCTTTAATCGCACGGAACGTCCCGTAGTAGACGTTTAGCGTCTTTGCTTCGAGCTTGACTTCTGTCCGTGTCTCAGCCGGTGCCGCTTCCAACAACATAATCCGTTCGCTACGAGTATCGGTGGGCACGATCAACCCATCCTTAAGGCAATATTAAGGCGCCTTAAACAAGCCGCCAAAAAGAGCATCGCACATGTGTGTTATCAAGGCGTTGTCCCCTGCTTAACGGGAAGCCTGCACGAAAAACGCGCGCCTAAACCGAGCTCCGAATCGACGTGCACGCTGCCTCCGTGCGCTTCGATAATTTGTTTTACGATTGCAAGCCCAAGACCAGTACCGCCCGAACCTCGCGAACGTGAGCGGTCGACGACGTAAAAACGTTCGAAAATGTGCGGCAAATCTTTGAACGGTATTCCGACGCCATCGTCTTTCACACTGAGAAACGCTTCGCCGTTCTCGGCGCCGACGCCGACCAGCACGTTACCCTTGGATGCAGTGTGGCGGAGTGCATTGTCGATCAAGTTTACGATGACTTGCGTCAAGCGCTTCGAATCGACTTCGGCTTCAACCAAACCCGGCGCATCCAAGCGCAAATCGACCTCTTGTTCTTCGGCGCGGGCTTGAAAGGCGACGACGGTGTCCTCAACCAAACGCGAGAGATCGATTTTACTTAAGTGGAGTGGGACCTGACCGGCTTCACCGCGCGCGAGCTCGAGCAAATCCTCGATGAGCCGCGTCATGCGCTCGAGCTCCTCGACCATCTTGGGAAGAAACAGACGAAGCGCTTCGGGATCGTCATCGGAAAGCTGAATCGTCTCGACCATCAATCGGATCGACGAAATCGGGGTCCGCAGCTCGTGAGAGACGTCGGCGAGGAAGTCTCGCCGCACGCGTTCACTGTCGGCGATTTTCGAACGGTCTTCCCCAAAGACGAGCATGTCGCCGCCGTGTTTTGCAAGCGGCTGAACCGTAACGGCAAGACTGCGCTCGACCTCGAGGGAGCGCAGAACGATCCTGCCTTCAGCGTGCTGACCGAATTGGCCGCGCTGCACCAGGCGCTCGAGATCGAGGGAACCGATCGCTTCGATCACCGCGCGTCCGCGCCCGCGCTCGCCATCCATCTCGAAAGTGCGTTCCGCAACGACGTTGGCAAATTTTAGGTAACCATTGCGATCCACGATCAAGGCTGCGACAGGCATGAGCGCCACGATTTGCTCGAGCGAGTCGTCGCGCTGTTGCTCCGTGCGCTTTTCCGTAACGTCGGGAGCCTGGGGCTGCAAGCTTTTGCGTCCGAAGCGTGCTGCGAAGAACCCCCCGGCGGCACCGACGAGCAACGCCAACAGCTCGCCGGCCAAATTCACTATTCCCGGAACATGTAGCCGCGGCTGCGGACCGTGATGATATGCCGCGGGTTATTCGGATCGAGTTCGACTTTCTCGCGAAGCCAGCGAACGTGAACGCTGATCGTCTGATGCTCGCCTTCGAAATCGTAACCCCAGACTTTTTCGAGCAGCATCTGCCGCGTCACGATCCGGCCCTTGTTTTCCATCAGCACGTGCAGCAGGCTGAATTCTTTGGGGGCCAGCTGGACGTCATGTCCCCGCACCAGCAGCAGATGCCGCGATGGATCGAGGGTAATCTCGCCGGCGACGATCGGTTCGTCGCGCTCGCTGATCTGCGGTTTTTCCGCACGTCGTAAGGCCGCTTTTACTCGCGCCATGAATTCAGCCAGCGAGAACGGCTTTGTAACGTAGTCATCGGCGCCGATCTCAAGCGCCACGACTTTGTCGATCTCCTGGTCTTTTGCGGTCAGCATGATGATCGGCACGTTGCTGTGACGGCGAATCTCTTTGCACGTCTCGATGCCGTCGAGCACCGGCAGCATGATGTCGAGTATCACGAGGTTCGGTTCTTCGCTTGCAACAAGCGCGAGCGCAGTACGCCCATCTCCTGCAGTACTGACCTGATAGCCGCTTCGCGCGAGATTGAAGCGCAGGGTCTGCAAAATCGCCGACTCGTCGTCGACGACCAAGATGCGTTTTGTTGTGGTGGCGAGTGTGGTCACGAGCGCCTACGTTTCTGCCGAGATGGCCGCGACTCCCCGCGGAATCACTGCCATTCCGAGCGCTTTTGCAAGAAGGTCCGCCTTGTATCCCGCGGCTGCGATCTCAGATGCAAGATCGCCACTGCTTTGGGTGTCGTTCGCTTCGACTTCTATCGCAACGGCTGCAGGACCCCAGCGAACGCGCACGTCGCTCACAATCCCCTGTTGACGAACGTCAAGACCATCCGCAACACGAAGGATTCCTGCCAGGAGTGCGACGCGATCACGCTCCAGCGTTCCGAATGCCATCCATTCGGGGTGTGTCACTTTTGGTAACGCTTTGCGGTGATAGCGCACGATTGTTGCAAGTAGCTCTCGTTCCGGGTCGCTCCAACCGTCGAGCGCGCTGCTTCGTATAAGGTAGGCGCCGTGTTTGTGATGGGCGCTGGGGTTCACGAACTTTCCGATATCGTGAAGCAGCGCGGCCGCGTGAATCAGCTCGCGATCGACCGGACTCGTCCGGATGTGCGGCGAGAGCTCATCGAAGATACGCAACGCAAGACGCGCGACGCTGCGTTCGTGCAGGCCGCTGCTTTGGTAGCGCCGCGCGAGCGAAGCAACCGATTCGCGACGGCGCGCCCGCAAAACATCGAGCCGGCGCACGATGTCGGCGTCGGCCTGCACAAGGTCGACGACGACGCCTTCACGCAGCGCGTGCTGGCTGACGACGATCTCCCGCGCGCCGATCCCGACCAAGCCTTCGATCAAAACAGCGGCCCCGGCAATGATGATGTCGGCGCGACGCGCGTTCATCCCGGGTAGTGCGCGTCGCTGCGCCTCGGTCAGCGTCAGCATCCTGGCCTGGAGCACTCGCAGCCGCTCGAGCGTCAGTGCGTGACCGTGGATTCCCGGACGCGTTCCTTGGTCGCCGGCGTCGAGCGCAGCCAGACCCATGATCGTTCCTGACGTTCCGATCACTAGATCGCAATCGAACTGACGCAGCCGCTCGACGAGCGGCGTCAATAGCGTCTTGATGTGGCCGACAAGCTCCGGATATCGCTCGTACGGCGGTTCGTCCCCGCGCAAAAACGCGTCGTATAGCCGCAGACTCCCGAGCTTGACGCTTTCGAGCAAGTACGGACGCCGATCATCGGCGACGATCCATTCGGTTGAGCCGCCACCGATGTCAATGATGCACGCGAGCCGGTCGTGTAGCGGAAAATTCCGCGTTACACCGAGATAAATTAGCCGCGCTTCTTCGTGCTCGTCGAGCACTTCAAGCGGAACACCGCACGAACGTTCAATTTCATTCGCGAATTCGGCGCCGTTACGGGCTTCACGCACTGCCGACGTTGCTACGACGCGAATGCGCTCGGCGTCGCGTTCGTGCGCGAGCCGGACAAAGCGTGCGATTGCTTCTACACCACGCGCGATCGCTCGCTTCCCGAGCATCCCGCCTTCGAGCGCATCATCGGCACCGAGGCGCACCATTTCGCGCGCCTTGAAGACGGTGCGTGTCGACATCGACTCTGCATCGACCTCGACAACGATCAAGTGGATGGAATTCGTCCCAACGTCGATCGCGCCGATACGCATCTAGCATGACCCTTCTCACGAAGGATGAAGAATCATCCTGTGTTGCGCGCCTTCATCCGTTTGTCACGTTTGAAGTTCTTGGCCGGCGGATTACTAGGATTCGCTCTCGGCGCGGCCATCGCGCGTTACGACGGCGCGTACATCGACTGGCAGGTGTACGCACTCGGACAGATGATGGTGACGTCCTTTCACCTCATGGTGCACTACGCCAACGACTACTACGACCGGTTTTGTGATGAATCGGCGGAGCGTACGGCCTGGTCGGGTGGCAGCGGTGCGCTACTCGAGGGCGGACTCTCTCCGCGCATCGCGCTCAATGCGGCGCTCGTTTGCGCCGGCGTCGGCACCTTTGCGATTCTTGTGTTCGCAATCAGTGCTGCGTACGTACCCGCACTCGTAGGCGGCCTCATCGGAGTTCTCTGCTGGTCGTATAGCGCGCCGCCGATGCGCTTACTTGCGCGCGGCTGGGGCGAGCTCGACACAGCCGTCATAATAGCGCTGCTTTTCCCGCTGGCCGGATACGTGACGTTTGCGCACGTGCCGGCGCTGCGGTTGTTCGCCAGTAGCCTGCCTTCTATTGCGGCGATGTTCGTCTTGATGTTTTGCGTCGAGTATCCGGACATCGATTCCGATTGCGCGACCGGAAAGTTGAACCTCATCGCCCGGCTGGGGCGCGAACGCTCGCGTTATCTGATTTACGGCGCGGTGGGGGCCATCTACGCCGGAACGATTCTTGCAATCGTGCTCGGCGGCGTCATACCACTTGCCTATTTCGTCGCTCTGACGATACCGATCGCGTGGTTCTTATGCAAGCGGGTGGGTACTGCAAGCGTAGCCGACGTCGCAGCAAGCGGCGTCGCGCTGTTCGTCGTGACGATCCTCGGATCGACGCTTGCCTACGTGGCGCTTATACTTTGACCGTCGAGGCTTTGAATATCTCGTCGATCGCCTGCGTGAGCGCCGTGTTGAACTCGGCGTCGCTCATCTGCGCCTTGAGATCTTGAACCAGCGCCCGCGAGAAGCTCGCGATCATTCCGTGATTATGCGATAGTTTTTCGTCGGCATCGGCGCGCGTGTAGCCGCCCGAGAGCGCTACGACGCGTTGGACTCGCTTGTGCGAGATCAACGAGGCGTAGAAGTCGGTCTTGTCCGGAATCGTCAGCTTAAGCATAACCTGTCCCTCGGCCATCGCATCGAGATGACGCGTGATCTCGTCGCGTAGAATCGCTTCCGCACCGGCTTTGTCCGGACTCTTGATCGAGACTTCCGGCTCGAGGATCGGCATGAGGCCGTGAGATGCGACCTGTTTGCCGACTTCAAACTGTTGTTCGACGATGGCTTTGATCCCGGTCTTCGACGGAAGCGTGATCGTCGAGCGCTCTTTCGTGCCGTAAACTCCCAACTTCGCTGCGCGTGCGAGCAGATCGTCGAGTCCCGGCATCGGCTTCATCATGCTCACGCCGTCGCTTTCCGTTTCGAGACCCTTGTCGATCTTCAGAAATGGTACGACTTTGCGATCTTCCCACAAGAAGCTTGGAACCGGCTTACCCTGCGCCGTTCCGTCCATCGTGCGCTCGAAAAGAATCGCGGCGATGACCTTATCGCCGGTAAACGCTGGTGACGTCATGATGCGCACGCGAAATTCGTGCATCAACTTGAACATCTCCGCATCGCCGCTGTATGCGTTGTCGGCGATGCCGTAAAGACGTAAAGCGCCGGGGGTCGAGCCTCCGCTCTGATCGAGCGCGGCAATGAAGCCGGGTTTCGTCGACATCTGCTCGCTCATCGAGCGATCGGTCATAGACTTCAAATTACGTCACCTCGACGGTAGGATACCCGTGGCATTCGTATCGCCACGCTACCCCCCTTTTTGCCGGCCAAGAAGCTCGAATTGAGCTAGCGAGTCGAGCACGAGGTCAGCCTTGCTCAGATCGAGGCCGGCAGTTACCGGATTGGGTACGGCGACACAAAATATTCCGGCTGCCTTTGCTGCGGCTATGCCGTTCGGCGAATCTTCGAATGCGATTGCTTCGTTCGCATCCACGCCGAGATGCTCAAGCGCTTCGAGATAAAGCACGGGCCGTGGTTTTGCGCGAGCCGGATCGCCATCCGCGCAAACAATCGCCTCGAACCTTTCGAGTCCGGATCGACTCCTTAAGTGGCCCTCGATCCATGCGCGCGTTCCTGACGATACGATGCACGTTTTCAGACCTCGGCTACTCGCGACGTCGAGCAGTGCATCGACTCCCGGCAAAAAGTCCTCGAGCTCGCAAAGCTCCAAGACGCGCCGCCTCTGTTCCGTCAACGCTTCGGCGCTTGGCGGCGTGCCAAGACTCGTTAGGTGCGCCGACGGATCGAAGCCTCCAATCGTCCCGACGGCAAGCGACCACGTCGATAGCTCTAGGACGTGACCATTCTGCTCGTAGAGCTCGCACCACGCGCGATACTCAGGAGTTTCCGTATCCAGAAGCAGGCCGTCGAAGTCAAAAAGTAGTGCTCGCGGTCCCTCGACTACGCGCTCTTGCAGAGCGCTATGCTCGGGATGACACTATGCTATGCATTTGAACGGGCCGGCGCGATGGAGTGCGCTCGGCACGGAATGCTCGAGTTGCTTCTCGAGCCACTTCGCGGTTGAAATCAGCTTGTCGAGATCGATGCCCGTCTCGTAGCCCATGCCGTGCAGCATGTAGACGACGTCTTCCGTGGCAACGTTGCCGGTCGCGGCCGGCGCGAAAGGACAGCCGCCGACGCCACCGACCGACGCGTCGAGCATTTGCGCACCGGATTCGACAGCGGCGAGCGCGTTGGCGACGCCGGTGTTGCGCGTGTCGTGGAAGTGGCAGCCTATGGGGATGTCCGTATCGGCCATCCCTTCGACGAGATTGCGGACTTGCTTGGGAACGCCGACGCCGATCGTATCCGCGAACGAAATCGCATCGGGACCCATCTCCGCAACTTGATGCGCAATCTCCAGCACATGATTCGGATCGACCGTGCCTTCGAACGGACAGCCGAATGCGACCGCGAGTCCGATCGAGATGCCCAGCCCGTCTGTGCGCGCGCGTTCGATCATGCGCTTCGCAATCGCGAGCGAATCGACGACCTTCGCGCCTTGATTGCGCTCGCCGAACGCGTCCGTTACCGGAAACGCGTAATGCACGGCCTGAAGGCTCGTCGCTAGCGCACGATCGTAGCCCCGTTCATTGAGAACAAGGGCATTGAACTCGGTCTTGGTGTCGACCGGCAACAGTGAGACCACCGTTTCAGCCCCCGCCATGCGCGGCACGCGTTTTTCGTTGACGAAACTCACGGCCTCGACGTATGGGACACCCGCATCGGCGAGACGCCGGCAAAGCTCGGCGCGCATCTCCGGGGCCGTTTGGGTTGCGTCATTTTGCAGACCGTCGCGCGGGGCGACGTCGCAAATGTCGATCGTCATGAGCCGATATATTTTGCGAAGAGCTTGTTGTACGATCCATCGGATTGCATGTGCGCGATCCACGTGTTGGTGAAATTGAGCAACGCGGTTTGATCCTTCTGCATGAAGTAGACGTGCGCGCTGTGCGTGAACGGATGATCGGGATCGACCGCGTACAGCCAGTGATCGCGCGATGCCTTCAACCGAGCCTCGACGCCGTCCGTAAACATCACGTCGCCTTTTCCGTCGACGAGCATGCCCGGGATCGCGAGATTGTCGTTAACGACGACAACCTTCGCGTTCTTGATGTTTGCGTTGACGAACACTTGATTCGTCCCGCCGGGATTCACGAGCACGGAGACGTCCGGCTTATCGAAATCCGCCAGCGTGTTGGTTTTATACTTTCCTTTGTCGGAGGCACGCACGAGAGCCACTTTTCCATCTTGAATGTACGCGCTCGACAACTCACCGACTTTTGCCCGCGCTTCATTCCAACTCACGCCGCCCATCGCAATATCGAACTTGTTGGCCAATAGGTCGGCGGTCAATGTGGGCCACGTCGTTTTGACGATCTCCAACTTGACGTTCGGCCCGATTGCTTTCGCCAGCATCGCAGCTGCGTCCGCATCGATACCCCGATAAACGCCGTTCGCATCGACAATGCTGAACGGATCGTAATCGCCGGTTAAACCGACGCGCAACACACCGGTCTGGCGAATTTGCGTAAGGGAATCTTGCGGCGGCGCAACGGCCGTTTGCGCGATAGCGGCAACAGGCAGCGCGGCAAAGGCGAGCGCTGCGAGAAAGCGTGAACGGATCATCATCGGCGGCGTCGTTTTCTCCGTGGGGGATCAGGGCGACGAGACCGATTCATTTCGTCACAGCGAACGCGTGCCTCCCGGAACATGGCCAGAGCCAGCGTCAGTGCCGAGCGCGCGGCTGCGGCCTTGCGGGGATCCTCCGGTACGATCGCCTCGGCGCACATACGAGCCGCGAGACCGGTACGGTCACTCGAGAGCCGCTCGCCCTGCAGCTGATGTTCGGCGAGGCGCGCGCGAACCGGGGGTCCGTCGTCGATCGAAAGCGCGACGCGAACGCGAGTGGTACGGCCGTCATCTCCAAGGCGGAATGTCGCTCCAACGATCAAGTCGTGCGACGCCGTGCCGTCGCGAATCGTCCGTCGACGCTGCACGTAAATGTCGCCTGAATTGGGCTCGAACTCGATCGAGAGCGGCGCTTCGTGCGGAGCAAGCACGAGCCCGTCGATCGGCGTCACGCGCGAGCGCCCCAGCGAGACCACTTCGACGTTCGCTTCCGAGACCGCCAAATACAGTGCGGCGCTTGCCGCCTTGAAGAGCGTTGCCTCGAGTACCGGATGTCCGCGCAACGACGTAATGGTGGCGAACGCGCCGAACCTTATCTTGTTTTCGTCGCCGACGGCGGCGGCGCGAAATTCATCGAGCGAACGGACGTCAACGATCTGCGCTTCGCGAGGAACGTGCGTGTACGACGACGCGAGTAACTCGCTCGTTCCGATAAGCCAGCGAACCTGTTCGCGATGCGTGAACGAGAGACCAAGGGCGTCACGCAGCGTGCGCGGCGTGAAAATGGAGAGCTGGCGCTGGCTAAAAGCCATCTTTGTCTCTAAGAATTCGACCAAGCGCGCGACTTTCCTTAGAAGCTCAGGATGCCGGCGTATCCCGTAAGCTCGACATAAGCCGCACCACGTACCGGGCGCGAACGATCGGTCCCCGAGAGATCGCAATCGCCTTCCCAATATGCGACGTGCAGTTGCTGGTCGATCAGCTCCTGATCGCGTAAAAGGGGCGAAATCGTGACGTCGAGGCCCTCACTCGGCACGCGCACGTGCCAGCCGCTTGGATAGAGGGCACCGCTCGCGGGACTCTTCCACACGCCGAGCGCCTGCGTCTGAAAGTCGCGTAAAACCAGGTGCCGGACGCGGCCGTCCCGAGCGACCAAGGACCCGCTCGACTGCGGAGTGACGCCACCATCTTCTTGCCGGAGGACGTAGAGCATCAGCTCCCGGCCGTCGTCGAGCTGCAGCGCATACCAATCCCAACCGCGCTGATTCGCTTGCAGCTCGTCGGATCCGAACTCGTGATCCATCCAGGACTCGCCATCAACGGTATAGTGCGTTCCGCCGACGACGAGCGTCCCCACGGTCGCCAGACGCGTGAGCGAGTAATAGTGCGATGCACATGAACTGCACGTGCCTTTGCGAGAGATTCCGCCTTCGCCGTTGATCGCGGGAGGTTTATCCGGCTGCAAGGCCAGGTCGATCGCGTTCGCGCCGGAGGCAGCATGCAGTCGAATCGGATCGATTCCGCGGATAGACCAATTGCCGGCGTGCACGTTCAGCGTCGTGGTCGATGCGGCGCCCATGCCGAGCGCGTCGCGCACGAAGCGCTCGTCGTGCACGAACGTCTTGTCGTCTACGTCGGTGATCGCAAAATGCGCCGGAAAGACTTCGCTGCCGTGCCAGCGCGACGCACTTGGCGCGAAGTGCGCGTCCCCCGGCCGGATGCCGAATCGAAAGATGGTCAATTCGAAGCCGAATCGGTGTCCGTCGTGGGCGCGCAGGTGGCCTGTAAAATACCACCACTCGCTTTGATACGCCGGATGGGCGCCGTGATCGCGTGGAAAGACGAACGTATAGGGAGCGCTCGCAATTCGAAACGAGAGTACAGCGAACAGCGTCACTGCCAGAAGCTTCATTCGGTTCGAATCGCCTCGACGGTTTGGATGCGTGCCGCGACTCCGGCCGGGTAGATTCCCGCTATTAGCGCCGCAATTACGACGACCACGAACGATGCACCGAGAAACTCCCACGGGACGTGCAGATCGATGAGCCAGCCGAAAGCCTGGCGATTGATCACGAAAATCAGGAGCAGCGCGAGCAGGAACCCGAGCGCGATGCCAACGAGCGCACCGAGCACGCCGACAAACGCCGCCTCGACCAACACCATGCGCCGAACGTCGCGCGTACGTAAGCCCAAATAACGTAGAATCCCGATCTCGCGCCGGCGCTCGAGCACCAGCGCAAACAGTGTCGAGATCACGCCAAGCAGCGCAATCGCAATGCTGATCAGATACAGTGCGTAAGTGATCGCGAACGTCCGGTTAAAGATCTGCACGACCAGTGCGCGCAGCTCACGATTCGTCTCGATGTCGATCTGTAACGGCAGTACTCTGCGAATCACGCGTGTCCGAAGATCGAGCAGATTCGCGCCGGGTGCCGCCCATATCGCGATCGAGTCAACCGTGTCGTCCCCGAATAATTGCTCGAACGTCGTGCGGTCGAGCATGATGATCCCCGACTCGGTCGAGTAATCGTTGAAAACGGCAGCTACATCGAAGCGAATCTCGCCTGCAGGCGTATCGAGCACAAGCGAGTCGCGTGGCCGGACGCCAAAGCGCGTCGCGAACGGCTCGGAAACGAACACGTTGCGCGTTCCCGCCGTCCGGCGTAGCAATGCCGGGACGTCACCGGTTCCGAGAAACTGAATCGAATTGCGGCGCGCGAGCTGCCGGAAATCGGTCGCGTCGAGCTCCGTCAACCGTCCTCGGAACGGAATCGTAATCGAGCGCAGTGCGTGTACGTCGACAACACCCGGAACGCGGGCGATGGCTGCGAGCACGCGTGGTGAGAAACGTGTATCGGACGAGGCGTCCGATGGGCCGAGCGGGCGCACGAACAAATCGGCCGAGAGCACTTCGTCGGCCCACGTCACCACAGTCGTGCGAAACGAACCGATCAAGATCGAGACCGCAGTCGTCATCGCGATTGCGATGCCCAGCGCCGCAACCGCAACACTTTCGCGCCGCAGCGCTCCGGCGAGATTCCCCGCGGCGAGCAGCGCCGGCGCATCATGCAAGTAGCGACGACCAAATGCAGCGGTGCCCGAGATCACGAGCGGAACGCAGAGCGAACCGCCCGCGATGATCATGATCCCCGAGAGGTAACCGAAAACCGGCAAGCCGGCGATCGGCGGACCCGTGGTCAACAGCCCGGCGGCAATGAATGCAAGCACGCCCGCGAGGGCAGCGTGACGCGCAAAATGCGGAGAGGCGCGTTCAAAGCCCGCGGCTCGCATCGTCAACGCGGGAGGAATGCGCGCGGCCTCCAGCGCCGGAACGATCGCGGCAACGACGGCAAGAGCGATGCCAAGCACGAACGCTTTGACGATCGGTAACGGATCCCACAGCACTCCTCCGACGCCGATTCCGATGTAGAGCGTTTGCACCGTGTGGGCTACTGCGGCAACCGAGAATTGCGCGAACAATCCGCCAAGCGCGAGACCCAACAGTGAGCCTGCCAGGCCGAGCGCACCGCCCTCGATGAGAAACGCGATGAATATTTGCGCGCGCGTCGCGCCGAGTGCGCGCAACGTCCCGATCTCCGGCCGGCGCTGCACGACGGCGATCGCGACCGTATTGAAGATGAGGTACATGCCGACGACGAGCGCGATCGCGGAGAGCGCATCGAGATTCAATTGGAAGCTCTGCAGCATGCGGCGAATCTCGCCGGTACGCACTCTGGGTTCGACCGCCCGCGTCCCCGACGGAATGATCTTGCGTACGGCCGCAAAGGTTTGCGCCAGACGATTCGGATCGACGACGCAGTCGATACGATCGAGCACTCCCACTTTATCGAAGATATCCTGTGCCGTTGCGACGTCGACGAAGACCACGCTCGAGTCGATCCCCACCACGCTCGGCGGCAGAATTGCTGCGACGACGAGCGAGACCGGACGCGCACCGGCGATCGCGGAAAAACGCGAGCCGGCATGCAGTTTCCAGCGTCGCGCTACCCGCCCGCTGACGACCGCACCCTGGCCGTTGACGAGCGTATCGGCGTGCACGTCCGTTCCCGTCGTCGGTGTCCCGGCGTCGCGCGGCAACGGCTGCAACAAATCAACGCCCAGTACGCGCAGCACTTCTCCTGCTTGCGGATGCCCGCGACGCGCGCCCACGACGATGCTGTCTTCGATGACGGGCGATGCGGAGATGACACCGGGCTGCGCCGCGACGCGCAACAGTGTCTGCTCATCGAATCCGCGCCCGGCGCCGAGAATCTGCAAATTTACGCGACTTGCGACGACGTTGACGCTCGAGGAGAACGAATCAACCGCCGTTGCGTTGGCCAGGTCGATTGCAAGTGCGATCGCGACGCCGAGTGCGACGGCGACGACCGTTACGATCGTGCGAAGTCTACCGTCGCGCAGCGTTCCCGCGATCAGCCCGCGTAAGAGTAAACCCATTGCCCGTCTTGCATATGGAGCGTCCGGTCGCTGATTGCCGCCGCGCTCTCGTTGTGCGTTGCCATCAAGACCGTCTGTCCGCCATTCGCGATCGTACGCAACAGATCCAAGACGATCGCTCCGTTTTTCGAATCGAGATTGCCGGTCGGCTCATCGGCCAGCACGATCGCGGGCCGATGAACGATCGCACGAGCAACGGCAACGCGCTGCTGCTGTCCGCCCGACAGCTCCGCGGGAAACGCGCGCGCACGCTCAACGATTCCAACGAGCCCGAGCGTTTCACGGACGCGCGTCGAGACTTCATCCTTCGCGGCGCCTCGCAAAACGAGCGGCAGCGAGACATTCTGTTCGACGGTAAGTGCCGGGAGCAAATTGAAGAATTGAAAGATCGTTCCGATCCGATCGCGCCGCAGTAGTGTAAGCTCGTCGTCGCTCAAATCAGTCGTGCGGCGGCCTTCGATCAGGATCTCGCCCGACGTCGGCAGATCGACGCACCCGATCAGATTGAGAAGTGTCGTCTTACCGCAACCGCTCGGACCGACGAGCGCGACCATTTCTCCACGCCGGAGCTCGAGCGAGACGCCTGCAAGGGCAATGGCATCCCCCGACGACGTCGCGTAAGCCTTACGGACGTCCCGTGCGAGGACCGGAGCGGTCACGAATCGAGGGCAGTGAAGACCAGCGCCGCGTTGATTCCGCCGAAACCTGCCGTGTTGGAAAGCATACTGCGCACCGGACCTTCGACGGTCGAACGCACAAACGCTAGATCGCACTCGGGATCATCAACAAAATGTCCGACGACGGGCGGCAAGATGCCATGGCGCAAGGTCAGCAGAGAGAGGGCAGCTTCCCACGCGCCGGCTGCTCCGAATGCGTGGCCGTGCTGGCCCTTGGATGCCGTAATCGGCAGCTGCGCGATGCCGTCGCCGAAGACACGACGCAACGCTTTCGACTCAGCGCGATCGCCGAGCTGAGTCGACGAGCCGTGGGCGCTCACTGCTTCGATCTCGTTTGGCGCAATGTGCGCTTCATCGAGCGCAATCTCGATCGCGCGCGCAGCGTTCTCGCCGCCCGGCCGTGGTGCCGACATGTGGTGCGCGTCGTTGCTGGCGCCGTAGCCGCGAACCTCGCCGTAAATATTTGCACCGCGCGCAACAGCATCTTCGTATCGCTCGAGCACGAGCATCCCGGCGCCTTCCGCCATGACGAAACCATCGCGATCGCGATCGAACGGACGGCTAGCGTGCTGCGGATCGTCGTTGCGCGTCGACATCGCGCCGATCACCGTAAAGGCGCCGAAGCAGAGCGGCGAGAGCGGCGCTTCCGCTCCACCTGCAACGGCTAGTCGCACGTCGCCGCGGCGCACCGCACGAAACGCTTCGCCGATTGCCACCGCGCCCGACGCACATGAATTTGCGTTCGCAACCGTTGGACCACGCACGTCGAACTCGAGCGCGACGTTACACGTCGCCGACCCACCGAAGACCGAGATCGCCAAAAGCGGACGGACGCTACCCAAGCCGCGCCGGCGGAACACGTCGTGCTGCTCATCCGCATAAGCGACGCCGCCCAGCGCGGATCCGATAAAGACGCCGACGTCTTCACGCGGACCGTTCTTTGCAATGCCGGCATCATCGAACGCTCCGCGCGCTGCGGCGACGGCATATTGCGCAAACCGGTCGGTCCAGCGAACACGTTTTGAGTCCATGTGGTCGGAAGGATCGAAGTTGTCGATCTCGGCCGCAATCCGCGAGGGATATCCCTCCGTGTCGAAGCGCGTGATCGGACCCGCTCCAACGCGGCCGGCGAGCATCCCGTCCCAAAACTCGCGCACACCGATTCCGATCGGGCTGACTATCCCAATCCCGGTGACGACGACGCGATGTCCATTGGTGTTCAACATGCCGCTTCTGCTAATACTTTCATACGGGCCAGCGTACGTTGTGCCACAAAATCAATAAAAAAGTCTGAAACGACGTGCCGGCCTAGCCAATCGGCGGCTATTGGGAACCGAAAACGCAGGCGATGCTCGATTTCAACCCTCGTACCGCCCGAAATCGGCAGAAAGCGCCATTCGACTTCCATGCCGCGCGTCCACCCACGCAGATGCAGAAAGGCGATGTGCGGACGCGAGGGGTCGTCCTTCTGCTCGGCCACCCAACGAACTGGTATCCAGCCGCGCCACGCGGCCATCTCGATCACGCGCGCCAAGCCGCGGTGTTCGAGCACGCGCACGAACCGGTAATGCGGTAGATACTCGGGCCAACGTTCCGTCGCAGAAGCAAAACGAAAGATCGTCGCAGGATCAGCGGCGATATCGATCGCCGTTGTCGTGACGTTCACGCGAGGAGCCGGCGCAAGACGGCGGGACGCAACGCAGCGTTCGCCGAGGTCGAGCCGCCGATTGCGTCGAGCAAGATCGCCGCGAGAGCCGGGGACGCTTGGAGCCGGCGCGCCGCGCGCCGAGTCAAGAACGGAATCGCGATGAGTGCGTCGACTATCTTGCCGAGACGCATCCGCGCTCGGAGCTCCGAGCGATGTTCGACATCGTACGCGGCAAGCGCGTCGTCTTCAGCATTCGCGTTTGCATAGGCGCGAATCAATGCCGCCGACGCTCGCTCGGCGCTGCGCAGCGCGAGAAAGACACCTTGGCCCGTAAAGGGACTGAGGAATCCGGCAGCATCGCCGACCAGCAGCGTTCCGGGCGCGATCGTGCGTCGAACGTTGTGCACCAACGGACCGACGGCGACGCGCGGACCACTGCGCGCTTCAGCCGCAAAATCCATCACGCGCGACCAGGTTTCGAGACGATCCTTCGGTGCCACCGCCATCACGTTTGCAATCCCGTCGCCGAGCGGATTGATCGCGAGATACGTTTTGCCGTCGCAGTACATTTCGAGAGAACCGCTCGTGCTTTCGATACCCCGAAAATGGCCGCCGACTGCAAACCGCGGACGGGCCGGAAGCGGAAGCGTCAAACCGAGCTTGCGTGCGACGATCGAGCCGACGCCGTCGGCTCCGACCACGAAACGTCCCTGCACGTTCACGCGTTCACCGCGCGCATCGCGTACGGCGACGCCGTGCAAGCATATATCTTCCACGCGGCCTGATATGAGTACGGCACCCGCGCCGAGCGCTTCGTCGAGAATCAGGTTGTCGAGTGTTGCACGCGCGAGTCCGATTGCGGGTCGCGAAAAGGCGAGTTCCGCGCGTGCGCCGCCCGCAACGATGCGAATCCCACGCAGAGGCGAGCCGAGTGCGCGCACTTGCTCGCCAAGGCCGATCGCATCGAGCGCAGCGACTGCACCCATCCCCAAATACTCGCCGCACACCTTGCGCCGCGGAAATGCGGTGCGCTCGATCAACGTTACAGGGATCGATGCACGCGCAAGCGCAAGCGCGGTCGCCGCACCGGCGGGTCCGGCGCCGACGATGATGACGCGGTCCTTATCGTGCGTCATCGACGAGCGTCATTCGAAACCAGGGCTCGACCCGCGCACGTGGTGCACGCCATCCGGCTTCTCGTGCCAGCCCGAGCGCTTCATCCGGCGTATAGGCGCGCAATACCGAGACGGGAGCATCGTGTCGCGTCAAGCGATTACGCGTGAAGAGATTCGCGTACGTCCAGGTCATTGCGTAGGCGAGCCGAGTCCGGCGCAGATCGCACACAATCGGAGTCATGCGCGAAACGCGGCGCAGCTCGCGCAGGAATCCGATGGCGTCTTTGGCCTCGATGTGATGCAGGGTGAGGGAACACATTGCAATGTCGAACGAGCCGTCCTCGAACGGAAGAGCCTCGCCCTCGGCATGCACGAAGCGCACTCCGCCGTTGCGCGCCTGTGCGATCGCGAGCATCTGTTGGCTGTGATCTAAGCACGTTATGGCGAGCGTTCTTCCCTGACGCCTCGCGCTCTCGATTAACGAGCGCGGAATATCGGCAGCGCCGCAGCCGACGTCGAGAATCTCGGTGGCTCCGGTTGCTTCGACGATACGCGCCAACGGTTCGATTCCACCAAAGCGGCGATTCGCGCGTTCGATGTCGCGCAGATTCGCTTCCAATTCGACGAGTGAGTCGACCGGGTCGTCCATCAACTCCCGGAGGCCGACTCTACGTTTTATTTTCCGGCGCGCTCCTTGTACCAGGTGGCGTTGATCTCGGTGTAGTTCTTCCACTTTTCGGGCACGTCGGCGTCCGCGTAGATCGCCTCAACGGGGCATGCAGAGACGCAGGCACCACAGTCGATGCACACCTCGGGATCGATAAAAAGCATTGTGTCTTCTTCGTCGCCGTGAATGCAGTCGACGGGACACACGTCAACGCACGACTTGTCCTTCGTGCCAATACATGGCTCCGTGATAATGTAGGCCATCGCACCGGCTTTTTGTGCCTCTTTGGAGAGCGCTCCTGTTCGGAAGGCCCTCCTGCGACAATCGTCTATGCCGTGCGGCGCCCGACGAAGACCCTCACGATCAAGAGTACGATCAGCGCCGTCATGAACGCGACGAGCATGCTGTAGATGCTGACGGACGAGAAGCCGGGAAGGCCGAACGCGGAGAACACCAGGCCGCCCGCCATCGCGCCGGCCACTCCAATGATGATGTCGCTCCACTCGCCGCGCGGTGCCTCGCCGGGGAATCGCCGGGCCAGGGAGCCAGCTATCAATCCGACCAGGAGCCAGGCCAGAATGTTCACGATAAAACGCCTCCTTGAACGCCCGCCGTCCGTCCGGACTTTCCCCTGGCGGCTTGTTCTCCAAACCGTGGCATGCGTGGCTTGCCTTCTTGCTTGCATCCCTGTGCGAGCGGCGACTCTTCCAAGCACGGTGACGGTATCCGGCTCCGGGACGATCTCTCGCGATCCGGATCGCGCCACGATTTCGGTTTCGATTGCCACCCACAATGACGTCGCGGCGACAGCCACTTCCGCAAACAATCGTCTTTACAACGCCCTCGTCGAGCGGATGCGTGGAATCGGCATCGCTGCCGGCGCAATCAAGACGTCGAGCTACGATCTGAATTTCGTACCGAAACCGGCACCGGGCGACAACTATAAGCCGCCGCAGACCGGATTCATCGTGACGCGCGGTTTGTCGATCACGGTCGACAATCTCTCAAACGCCGGGGGCGCGATCGACGCGGCGGTTGCGGCCGGCGTGACGCAAGTCAACGGCGTAAGCTTCGGCGTGCGGGACGAACGCGGTGCGCACGCTGCAGCTCTTGCAGATGCGGTTGAGGATGCAGCGGTGCAAGCGACTGCGATCGCGCAAGCTGCACATTTGCATCTCGGCGCGATCCGCCGGATATCGTCCGTTCAAAGTCCGCCGGTTTTTGCCGCCAGGGTCATGACGCTTGCGGTCAGGCCGCCTGCGCAAGTGCCGACGGAAATCACGCCGTCGTCGATCCAGGTGCACGCAACCGTGACGGTCACCTATGCGCTTGCACCGTAGACTTTGAAACCGCGGTACGCAGCCGGCGGTAGACCCAAACGATGACCGAAAATACGTGCGAGGCCTGTAAGGCTCAGCCCGCGAGCGTTCGCGACTATTCGATGCGCTCCGGACGCTGGACGCAAGTCGACCTCTGCGCGGCTTGCGCGCGAAATCGGAAGCTTGCGTCGCTTCGCCCGCTGATCGGTGCAGGCGCTGCTGCAGCCATCCTTGGTGGACTCGCCTTCGCACTCGAGCGCTACGCACGTGGCGCAGAGGGCGGTTCCGAACCCGCCCAATCGGCACCCAATCCGCTCGAATGGACGAAGCGCTTGCGCGGCGGAACGCCGACGCTGGCTACGTACTCGCGCGACCTCACGGCCGATGCGCGCGCCGGTAAGCTCGATCCGGTCATCGGACGCGATGACGAAATCGAACGGGTGATCTCGATTCTCGCGCGGCGCAGCAAGAACAATCCCGTTTTGATAGGCGAGCCGGGCGTCGGGAAAACGGCGGTGGTCGAAGGCCTGGCGCAACGCATCGTTGCCGGAAGCGTTCCAGCCGCCCTCCACGACAAGCGCGTTCTCGCGCTGTCGCTCGGTCCGCTCGTTGCCGGAACAAAGTATCGCGGCGAATTCGAAGGCCGCGTCAAGCGCATCCTCGATGAGATCAAGCGCGCCTCACGCGACGTCATTCTCTTCATCGACGAGCTGCACACGCTCGTTGGCGCGGGCGCGGCCGAAGGTTCACTCGATCTTTCTTCGATGATCAAGCCAGAGCTGGCGCGCGGTGAGCTGCAATGCATCGGCGCGACGACGTTTGGCGAATATCGCAAACACGTCGAAAGCGATCCGGCGCTCGAGCGGCGCTTCCAGCCCGTCGCCGTCGATGAACCGACGGTCGAGCAGACGATTGCGATCTTACGCGGCCTGCGCGAAAAATACGCACTCCACCATCAAGTCCGGATCACCGATGAAGCGCTCGTCGCAGCCGCGACGCTTTCCGCGCGCTACATCGCCGACCGCTTTCTTCCGGACAAGGCAATCGATCTCGTAGACGAAGCTGCGGCGACCTCTGCACTCGCCGGGACTGCCGGCGTCATCGACGCGCAAACGATTGCGAACGTCGTCTCGCGCTGGACTGGGATCCCGCAAGGCACACTCAGCGCGGAAGAATCGCGTAGCCTACTGGCGCTCGAGAATTCGCTCGAATCACGCGTTGTCGGGCAGCACGAAGCCGTGCACGCAGTCTCGGAAGCGATTCGCCGCGCGCGCGCCGGGCTGAAAGACCCGCGCAAACCGGTCGGCGGATTTCTGTTCATTGGTCCCTCAGGCGTCGGCAAGACTGAGCTCGCCCGCGCCCTCGCGCACGTTCTCTTCGGCACCGATGATGCGCTCGTGCGTCTCGACATGAGCGAATATACGGAGACGCATACGATCTCACGGCTGCTCGGCGCACCGCCAGGCTACCACGGTCACGACGAACCGGGACAGCTCACGGAGCCCGTGCGCCGGCGGCCCTATTGCGTCGTACTGTTCGATGAAGTCGAAAAAGCGCACCCCGACGTTACCGCGATCTTGTTGCAGATTCTCGATGACGGCCGGCTCACGGACGCAAAAGGCCGCACGATCGATTTTCGCCATGCACTGGTCGTGATGACCAGCAACGTCGACATCGGCGAGCTTGAGATGGCCCTGCGCAAAGAGCTGCTCGACCGAATCGATGAGACCGTGCTCTTCCGCTCCCTCGGCGTCCCCGAGATCGAAGCGATCGTAGAATTGCAGCTGTGCGCGCTCGTCGAGCGGCTTGGCGCGCAGGCCGTCGTCTTAGATCTCACGGCCGACGCGCGACGGTTTCTCGCGAAAGAAAGTATTGCTGCCGGCAGTGGAGCGCGCTTCGTGCAACGCACGATTGCGCGCTGCGTTACCTCACCGCTCTCAGGCGCGATCTTACGCGGTGAACTTCCCGGAGGAAGCACCGCCCGCGTCGGTTACAACGGGAAAGCAATCACCGTCGAAGCCGCCTAACACTTGTCATCCTGAGCGTAGCAACGCGTAGCCACATGTCATCCTGAGCGTAGCGTTCCGCAGGAACGCGACGTCGAAGGGCGAGCCCGAATACTTCGGGCTGCGAAACGTTGTAACAAGGTCGAGGGCACGATCGTGCCCGCTAGCTTTAGGGATCGTTACGCGGCCCGGATGACTACGGCTCGCCCTTCGACTTCGCAACGCTGCGCGTTGCTACGCTCAGGATGACACTGTATAGGGAGCGCTACGCTCAGGATGACACGTGGCAGTGATTCGTGCTCTGAGCCCTTTGCGCGAAATGCTACGCAAGCGAAAATCGAACGCGCGCCCGGTAATGCCTACAGAATAGAGTTGATTGCGTCTTCGATCTCTTTGTTCGACATCTCGCCGAGGCGATAGAGCTTGATCTGACCGTTGCGATCGATGAAGACATGGACCGGCAGCGCGATCACGCCGTAACTGTCGAGCAGCTTCTGATCTGCAACGGCGACCGGGAACGGAACCTTGAATTGATCGCTAAAGCCCTGCGCCCGATCTTTGCTTTCGTTGTCGTCGAGACCGATCACGGCCAGACCGCGTTTCTGATATTGCTTCGAGAGCTTGATGATCTCGGGCGTCTCCTCGCGGCACGGCGCGCACCAACTGGCAAAGAAATCCAAATAGACTGCCTTGCCGTGTAGCTTCGTGAGCTTAACCGGCTTGTTATCGAGGGTTCGTATGTCGAACGTCGGCGCGGGTTGCCCGGGGCGCGGCGGCGCAGCTGCTGCAACCGGAACGGTGCACAGCGCGGCGACGGCGAGAACGAGAAGTTTGCGAATCATGCGATAGTAGGATACGGCACGGCGGCCACGTCGGCCCGCATCTGCTCGATCAAGGCTTCGGGATTTTCAAAGCGCAGCTGCGCCCTCAGAAAACGCAGCTCGCGCAGACTAAGTTGCTCGCCGTAGATCGTGCCGTCGAAGTCGCGCAGCCAAACCTCTGTCGTCCGCCGCGTCCCGGAATCGAAGGTCGGATTCGTTCCGATCGACAGGAGCGCCGCGTAGTCACGACCATCGTAACGCGCGATGCAGCGGTAGACGCCGTCGGCCGGGATTAGCTTGTCCCCGGAGACGTCCAAGTTCGCAGTCGGGAAACCCAGATCGTGGCCGCGCCCTTCACCCACGACGACGCGTCCGTGCAACGTGTACGGTGCGCCCAGCAGCTCGTCGGCGAGTGCGAGGTCACCGTCGGCGATCGCGCGCCGAACTCGCGTCGAGGAGATTCGCTCGCCGCGATCTTCGAGCTGCCCAACCGCGACGAATCCGATTCCAAGGGCGCTCATGCGCTCACGCGCAAAACCGGCGTCGCCGCCGCGGCCCGCACCAAAGCGGAAATTCTCCCCGACGACGAGCACGCGCACGCCGATCCTCTTTGCGACCACGTTCTCGAGAAACGTCTGCGCGTCGAGTTTTGCGATCGTATCGTCGAACGGTAAGAGATAAGCTTCGTCGATGCCCGCGCGCGCAAGATTGTCCAAGCGCTCTTCGAGCGTCGAGATCATCGGCGGAACATCCGACGGACGAAGATGCGTCGCCGGGTGATTGCGAAACGTCAGCACGGCGGCGCGATATCCCGGACGACGCTCGCGCAACAGCGCCGCGACGATCGCGCGGTGTCCGCGATGGAACCCGTCAAAGAATCCGATCGCGAGCGCGAGCGGACGTTCGCGCTCGGCGTTTGGAAGCGAGTGGTGTACGTTCAGACGAAAACTTTCCGCGGAGCCAACATCGTTCCGTGCATCTCACCGACGCCGACGAGCGTGCGCGTCATGTCACGAACGAAGACGTGCGTATCGCCGACTGGTTCACGCATCGCGACGATTCGGCCGGCTCGAAAATCGACCGACCCGCGTCCATCGAGGACAACCGTCGGAATCGCAATCACGCTTTCGGGCGCCTTTAGCGTCCCAATCGGATCGGCGGCGACCTCGTCGAGCGTAACGCTTTCCGAAAGGACGAACGGACCGGAGGCTTCGCGCAAGAGCGCGCCGACGTGGCCGAGCGTCCCAATCGCTTTCGCGAGATCTTCGGCGAGCGTACGCACGTACGTGCCTTCGCTGCACGCGACACGCACCCGGAACGTTGCCGCGTCGTCGGCACCCAGCACGTTGAGCGAGTAAATGGTGATCGTACGCGACTTGCGTTCGATCGTTTCGCCGGCACGCGCGAACTTGTAAAGCGGTTTGCCCTCGACTTTGAGCGCGCTGAACATCGGCGGCACTTGCTCGACGCGCCCGATGAACTTGTCCAGCGCCGCTTCCAGTCGAACGCGAGCATCGCTTGGAATGGCAGCCGTCTCGATTACGTCGCCGCCCGCATCGCCGGTCGTGGTCGCGCTGCCCAATACGAGGGTGAACGCGTACGCCTTTCGTTTGTCCGGAATGAACGGAATCAGTCGTGTCGCTCGCCCGAGCGCAATCGGCAAAACGCCGGCAGCTTGCGGATCGAGCGTTCCAACGTGTCCGATCGCAATTTTCGGCTCCCCCGATTTGCGATAAATCCAGCGCAACCGCGCACCGAACTGTGTCGACGTCGGCCCCGGAGGCTTAAATAGGTTGATGAAGCCTAAAATTTCGTGGTCCCTCGACTACGGAACGCTTCGCGTTCCTACGCTCGGGATGACAAGAAGTTTAGAGACCCTCTGCATAGAGGGCTGAATGCACTCCAGCGATCGCCTCTTTTATGTTACCGGGATACGTAAGACCCGAAGCGCGGAAATGGCCTCCGCCGCCAAGACGCCCTGCCGCTGCTTGCACGTTGACGCGGCCGCTGCTGCGTAAGCTCACGCGCACGGCGCCGTCGAAATCCTTGAACAGCGCGGCGACTTCAACGCCTTCGACCGCCCGCAATTGATTGACGATGTCTTCGGTGTCTTCGTAGTCGGCGCCGAGCTCGTCGATCAACTGCTGATCGATCACGGCCCAACAGTAACGCCCTGCGTCGTCGAGCACTGCGCGCGAAAGCACCGCACCGAGCAACTTCTGCGCTTCAAACCGCTTGTTGGCGAAAATTTCGTCGGTGACGCGTTCTTTGTCGGCGCCCATATCGACGAGCCACGCCGACGTCCGCAGAACTTCGGCCGTGGTGTTGCTGTGCATGAAACCGCCGGTGTCGGTCATGATCGTCGTCAACAGGCTCGTGGCGATCTCGGGCGTGATTTGCGCGCCGAGCTGCTTGAGAAGACGCAGCACGCACGTTCCCGTCGAGCACTCGTCCTCCACCACGTAGTTGAATTTTCCGAAATGCTCGTTGCCGAGATGATGATCGATGTCTAAGATGTTCTCGCGCTTGAGTTTTGGAAGCGAGTCACCACCACGCGACGGACTGCTCATGTCGCCAAAGACGAACAGCGCATCCGCGGGCAGATCCTCCGGCAGCTTATTCGTCACCAAGTCTACGTCGGGAAGGAAACGCAGATTGCGTGGAACCTCGCCTTCCTGAAAATACGTGACGTGCTTGCCGAGACTCTTGAGCGCAAGCCCGAGTGCAATGCCGGCACCCAGCGTGTCGCCGTCCGGCTTCACGTGCGAAACCATCACGAAATGCGTGCGGCGCTTGAGCTCCGCAACGACTTCTTCCGTTGTCGAGTTCCGCAGCAGCGTCTCGCTCATTCGTGCACCTTCCCGGACGACACCGCGGCCGCTTCGTCGACCTTATGCGTCAGCTCGATAGCTCGCTCCGTCGTTCGGTCTTCCACGAAGTTCAGTTCGGGCGTGTAGCGCAGATCGATTTCGTCGCCGAGGCGGCCGCGAATGAAGCCCTTCCCCGACTCGAGCGCATCCATCGATTGCCGCGCGACGTGACGGTCGCCGATGATTGACACGAAGACCTTGCAGTACTTCATGTCACCGGTGATTTCTGCGCGCGTCACGGTCACGAAACCAAGGCGCGGATCCTTAACCTCTTCTGCGATGATCTTTGCGAGGGCTCGTTGGATTTCGTGATCGATCCGGCCTCGCCGTTCAGGCTTCAAGCCGTTGCCATCTCCGGCGCCACGAGCTCACTCGTGAACGCTTCGATAACGTCGCCGGCCTTGAGATCCTGATACTTCGCAACCTGCACGCCGCACTCGAAGTTCTCTTGAACTTCGCGCACGTCGTCTTTGAAGCGGCGCAGCGATTCCAATTCGCCCTCAAAAACGACGGCCGAGTCACGCAGCACGCGAACTTTCGCACTGCGCGTCAGCTTGCCGGACTGCACGTAGCAACCCGCAATCGTACCGACCTTCGAGACCTTGAAGACTTCGCGAACTTCCGCACGGCCAAGGACGACCTCGCGGAATTTCGGATCCAGCATGCCGACCATGGCCTTCTTCAGATCGTTTTCCACTTCGTAGATCACCTGATAGAAGCGCAGATCGACAAGTTCCGTCGATGCGAGCCGCTTCACGGCTTCATCCGGACGGATGTTGAAGCCGATCAAGACTGCGTTGGATGCCGATGCAAGGTTGACGTCGTTCGGCGTGATCGCACCGACGCCGGCATAGATCACGCGAATGTTGACCTCGGCCGTTGAAAGCGATTCGACACGCGCGCGCAGCGCTTCGACCGAGCCCTGACCGTCGGCTTTGATGACGAGGTTGAGCGTCTTTGCGCCCTCCGTTGCCATCTGCATGAACGTTTCGAGCGTGATCTTCGGACCGGCAGTCGTTTGAATGCGCACGTCGCGACGTTTGTTGCTGCGCTTGGCAGCTGCTTCGCGTGCGACACGTTCGTCGGAGACCACCATCAACGTATCGCCGGCTGACGGGACGTCCGAGAGGCCCATAAGCTCGACGGGAATCGAGGGGCCGGCTTTCTTCACTTGCTTGCCACGATCGTCGAGAAGCGCGCGAATCTTGCCGTAGGTGCCACCGACGACGACGATGTCGCCGACGCGCAGCGTCCCATTTTGCACGAGCACGGTTGCAACCGGACCACGTCCGCGATCCAGCGCCGACTCGATGACGACCGCCGCAGCACGGCGGTTCTTGTTGGCTTTGAGATCGAGAATGTCGGCTTCGAGCAAGACGGTCTCGAGCAGTTGATCGATGCCCGTGCCATTGCGCGCGGAAACCGGTACCATTTCAACCTTACCGCCCCAGTCGACGGGTTGCAGGCCTTGTTCAGTCAGCTGCGTCTTCACCTGATCGGGATTGGAGTCGGCCTTATCGATCTTGTTGATTGCCACGACGATCGGAACGCTTGCCGCGCGAATGTGGCTGATAGCCTCAATCGTTTGCGGCATAACGCCGTCATCTGCGGCAACCACGAGCACGGCGACGTCGGTAACTTTTGCACCGCGTGCGCGCATCGCTGTGAACGCTTCGTGACCGGGCGTATCGATAAACGTAATCTTGCGATCGTTCTTCTCGACCGTGTACGCACCGATACGCTGCGTGATACCGCCGGCTTCGCCCGCGGCAACGTTTGCTTGACGAATTTTATCAAGCAGCGAGGTCTTGCCGTGATCGACGTGGCCGAGCACGGTGACGACCGGCGGACGCGCCGTGAGCAACTCGGGACGATCTTCTTCTTGCTCGACGACGACTTCTTCGCCGGCTTCTTTGATGATCGCATCAAAGCCGAATTTCTTCGCGACGGCGATCGCCGTTTCGGCCGGAATGTTTTGGTTGATCGTCGCCATCGTGCCCATCTTGATGAGCTCTTTGATGATGTCTTTGGCCGGAATGATCATCGATGTCGCGAGCTCTTGCACCGTGAGCACGTCCGGAATCTCGATCTTCTCGAGCTTCGCAGGCGGTGTTGCAGGCGCTGCATCGAGCGAGCCGCGCTTTTTGTTGCGCGCTTTTTCGAGCAGCTGCTCTTTCTCGCGATCTTTCTTCGATAGTTTGTCGTCGCGATCGCGCGGTGCGCCGCGGCCATCGCGGCCGGGTGCACCTGAGCTCGGCGTCGGTCCGCCGCCGGCCGGATTGAGCGGCATACCGGGGCGCGGACCACCGGGACGTGGTCCCGGCGGAAGCGGACGGAAGGGTCCGTTGCCGGCTGGCCGCGGACGATTGGCGGGTGTACCGGGAGCGCCCGGACGAGGTGGTGTCAGCGGGCGTGCTTGATAGCCCTGACCCGGAATGCCGGGTTGACCGGGACGCGGCGCAACGCCGGGACGTCCGGGGAGACCGACGCGCGGGCCGGGCGCCGCCGACGTGGCTGCGGCTTGCGGCCGCGGTTGCTCCTGGGGAGCGGGCGGGCGAATCGAACTTTGGCCGGCCGGAACCGGACGGAGCTGCGGGATCGGCGCTTCCGATGCGGCGGCTGGAGCGGCAGCCGGCGCTGGACGCGGCGGCGCGGGTCTAGGAGCTGCGGCTGCAGCGGGTTCAGTGGCCTCGCCATTGTCGCTGGCTACCGGGGGCGGTGCCGGCGCGGGGGCTGCCGCGGCTGGAGCGCGACGCGGCGTATCGAGTACGGGCTTCAGGGTCGGAACCGGCTCGCCGCTTGCGGCCGGTGGTGGGGCTGCGGCGGCTTTGGGCGCCGGCTTAGGCTTCGCAGCCGGCGGGGGCGCGGGGATGGCTTCGGGCTTGGCAGCGGCGGCAGCATTCTTGGCTTTTAGCTGCGCGCGTAACAGATCGGCGATCTTATCGTCGACGACGCTGAGTTGATTTTTCGCCTCGAGCCCCAAGCGCCCGAAGAGGGCGATCAGGTCTTTCGAGGTCATTCCGAGCTCTTTAGCGAGCTCGAAAATCCGCACTTTTCCGGTAACCGTTGCCATACTGTCCTTTAATGAGACCACGGCGAACCTCAGAAGGCTTCGCCGACGAAGCGCTAGTTTATCATGTTTGAGCCTGTTCGGAGAAACTCAGCCGCTTGGCTAAGCCCTGGGAATCGTTTGTTCTTCGCGACCGCAGCGGCGCACTCCGAGGAGCAGAGATAGACGCCGCGGCCTGGTCGCCGGGTTGTCCCATCGGCGACCCAACCATTCTGAGCGGGAGTGAATCGGACCATTGCGCGTTGCGGATGCCGCTCTCGGCAGCCTGCGCACGAACGAATCGGCTCGCGCCCTAAAGACACTATTGCTGGAGCATCTCCCGCTTGAACTCTTCAAGACGCCGAAGCAGCTCCGGATCGACGGTCTCTTCACCCTCGGCCACGACCTCTTCGCCTTCAGCGACGACTTCGGCTTCGACCGTTTCGGTAACCGCGCCGCGCTCGTCACGTTCTGCAATATAACGCGCGCGATTTGTGTCGGCTTCGGTCTCCGATGTGATGTCGAGTCGCCAACCGGTTAGACGCGCAGCCAGACGTACATTTTGACCTTCACGTCCGATCGCAAGTGAAAGTTGATAATCGGGCACGATGACGAGCGCGACGCCGTCATCCTCGAAGAGCTCGACGCCGATGACTTTCGCCGGTGCAAGCGCATTTTGAATGAAACCACTCACATCGGGCGCCCAGCGAATGACGTCGATCTTCTCGCCGCGCAATTCGTCGGAGACGGAAGCGATGCGACTTGACTTCGGACCGAGGCACGCGCCGACTGCATCGACCTCAGGTCGATTCGAGTGCACTGCGACCTTCGTTCGGCTGCCGGCTTCACGCGCGATCGCCATGATCTCAACCACGTCTTCGCGGATCTCCGGGACTTGATTCTCGAGCAATCGCTGCACAAGACCCTCGGCCGCACGTGAAAGGACGACGAGCGGGCCTTTTGGACTCTTACGAACGTCGAGCACGTATGCACGAATACGATCGTTGATGCGATAATTCTCGCGGTGGACTTGCTCCGAAAGCGGCAAGAGCGCTTCGTGCTTGGCGTCGAGCAGCACGTACATATTGCGTTGTTCGTAACGCTGAACGACGCCCATAACGATGTCGTGCAGCTTTGCGCTGTACGTGTTGAAAATCGTATCGCGCTCCGCCTCGCGGATGCGCTGCACGATGACTTGCTTGGCGGTCTGCGCAGCGATGCGGCCGAAATCTTTCGGCGTTACTTCCTCGTCGAAGAAATCACCGGGCTCGTAGTGTCCGGCGGCTTCTTTTTTTGAAACCTCGAGTTTCGGATCGGCAACCTCATCGACGACGGTACGGCGATGATACACGCGATACTCTCCGCTTTGCCGGTCGATCGTGACGATCGCGTTTGCGTCGCTGCCGTAGTTGCGCTTGTAAGCTGAGATCAATGCAGCTTCCAGCGCTTCGAGCAGCATCTCGAAGCCGATACCGCGTTCGGTTTCGATCTCTTTGAGAGCCGAGAGCATTTCAGTATTCATCTGTGTCGTCTTTCTTTTTTCTCTTTTGTAAGGTCGGCACGCGGATCGAATTCGAGATTCGCGTGTTTGATGAGGGTTAGCGGGAGCGGCAGCTCGCCGTTTTTTTGCGTGAGGATGACGTTGGTACCGCGCAAGCCCTCGAGTCGTCCGCGATGCGTCTTTGCGCCGCGAACCATGATGTCGGTTGTGAGCTTGACGTTAGAGCCGATGAACCGTGTGTAGTCGGCGGGCCGCAAGAGTGGACGTTCCAGACCGGCGGATTCGACCGAAAGCGTGTAGAGATCGGGATACTGCTCCAGCGCGGCGTTGAGCTTGCGTGAGATGCGCTCGCAGGTCGCCACGTCGACGCCCCCCGCCTTATCGATCACGACTCGAAATTCGATCGAGCCGCGATGCTTGTGATGCGAGGTCTGTACGACTTCGATGTCACGCAAGGATGCGTCGACCGTTAGCTCGTGCGCTGCGCGCTCGAAGGCTCCGATCAGATCGCGTGCCTCGCCACCGGCCTGCACGGCTGACACCCTCCTCTTGGAAATACTAAAGCGCGCCTGGCGGCGCGCTTCGTCAGCGACTATACACCAAAGGCGCCTAGTTGTGCAACGGCGGCGGGGTAGGGTAGTTGATGCGCTGCTGCCGGTCGCGAGGATCCGCGATATCGTCGTTCTTCCTACAGGTGCCGACGTAGAAGACGGGCGGTTGCTCGGCCCCGCGCGTGACGACGAGCCAGCCCGCGCATATTTTCGGAAGAAGCGGGCCGAGATTGACTACCTTTATTGCGTAGAGTACCTGCCCGACATCGAACTCAAAGGCGACGGTCTTCTCGTTGATGCCTTTAAGCGGCGGCGGCTTCAGATTCTTGACGTCGTAGTCCGAGGCCAATTTCTTTTCGGCTTCCGCGATTTCGTCGTGGTAGCTCTTCGTATCGTAGTGCCGCTCTTCGTTAATTGTGCCGAGCATTTTCTTCATGCGCGCCTCGAGATCGGCTGCGTTTGCCGACGAGACAGGCGAGGGTTGTGCAGTCGGCGAGGCGGTCCGCACCGCGACCGGACGCGACGTCGGGGCGAGGGTTGGACGCGCCGTCGCGGGCCGTGCCGTGGCCGGGGGTGCCGTCGCGCGTGCCACCGCAGTCGGCGCCTGCGTTGGCGCAGCTGTGGGTGCGGATGTGGGCGAAGGCGCGCGCGTTGGGGCGACGGTCGGTGCGACGGTGGGGGCGACCGTGGGAGCGACGGTCGGCCGCGGCGTCGGCGGTGCCGTCGCGGGCTGCGGCGTTTCCGTCGGGGCGATGGTCGGGCGAACGGTCGGGACGGGCGTCGGTCGAACCGTCTCTTCGATGGTCGGCACAGGCGTGGGGCGCGCGGTTGGAACGATCGTCGGCGTCGGTTCCAGGGTCGGTTGCCGCGTCGGCACGACCGACGGAATCGCGGTCGGAAGAAACGTCGGTTTGAAGCTCACGGCAACTGTTGCAACCGGACGTGGAAGACGCAGCGGGCTTTGCTTCGGCCTGACTTTCGGGGTCGGGACATAGGTCGGCACCACTGTTGGGATCGCCGTCGGTCGCACGGTAATCGTGACGACCGGCGTCGGCGTGGGGCGCGCGGATTCGAGCGTAATCGTGGTCGAGGCCACCTTCGCTTCGCGCTGCTCGGAGGGTCCCGACTCGCTTCGGAATGCGAGTATCTGGAACAGCACGAGAAAGAATAGGAAATGCACGACCAGCGAGAGCCCATAAGCTCCGCTGAAACGCCGGCGGTCCCCAGGCTCACGCGCGCTCACGCTCTCGCACTATGACGCTTGGCGCGAGCTTCCATTTGTCGGTTCAGTTTCAGGAGGCTGTCGTGTTGCGTCCGAGAAGCGCGCGCAACATGGGAAATGTCAACCGAGAAGGCAAGCGAACGAAGATCGTCGCGACGATTGGGCCGTCATCGCGCGATCCGCAGATGCTGCGATCGATGTTTCTCGCCGGTGTCAACGTCGTGCGTTTGAACTTCTCGCACGGTACGCACGAAGAGCACGGCGCGGTGATCGACGACGTGCGCCGTATTGCGAACGAGCTCGACATCATCGTCGCCGTGCTGCAAGATCTTCCCGGACCCAAAGTGCGAACCGGCCCCCTCGATGGACAAGCTACCGTTCATCTCGAGAGTGGCGCACCCTTTACGCTCACGACGCGACAAATGCAAGGCACGCCGTCGTGCGTCTCGGTGAACTACGCAAACCTGCCGAACGACGTCGACGCCGGCCGGTCGATCTACTTGCAAGACGGCACGATCGCGCTGCGCATCGACGAGGTCACTTCGGACGAAGTACGTACGCACGTCGAAGTAGGCGGCGATCTGCGTCCTTCGCAAGGCATAAATTATCCAGACGGCACCTTACAAATCGAATCCGTCACGGATCGCGACCTCGAACACTTGGCGTACGGTCTCTCGAAGGACGTCGACTGGGTCGGCGTCTCGTTCGTGCGTTCGGCCGAGGATCTCTTACGCGTGAAGGCCTTCATTCACGAACGCAACCACGACACTCCGGTGATGGCGAAAATCGAGAAGCACGAAGCGCTCGAGCACATCGCGGAGATCATCGACGTCGCCGACGGCATCATGGTCGCGCGCGGCGACTTAGGCATCGAAGTTCCTCTTGAAACGGTGCCGATGATTCAAAAGCATTTGATCGAACGCGCAAACCGCGCAAGCAAACCCGTCGTCACGGCGACACAGATGCTCGAATCGATGATCACGAATGCGCGTCCGACGCGTGCCGAGGCGAACGACGTTGCAAATGCAATTCTCGACGGCACCGATGCCGTAATGTTGTCCGGCGAAACGGCGCGTGGAAAATATCCTCTCGAAGCGGTCAAAGTCATGGCAACGATTGCCAGCGAAATCGAGAAAGATTATCCGCACGCTGAAATGAAAGCGCGGCGCCTTGAATACCACGACGGCTCGATCGCGACCACCGTCGCACAGGCAGCGGCGCTGTGCACCGAGGACCTGAGCCTTCGCTCGGCGGTCACCGGTACGACGACCGGCAACACGGCGCGGCACATCTCGTCATTCCGGCCGACCGCACGAATTTACGCGATCACCCCCCGGCGCGAAGTCGCGCGCCGGCTCGCGGTCGTCTGGGGCGTCGAAGCCCTGGTCGTTCAGAGCTACAAGATGTTCGAAACGATGCTCGAGCTCGCCGAAGCGCGCCTGCTCTCCGAGGGGATCGCCGAACGCGGCGAAGTCATCGTCGTCACGAGCGGCATGCCCGTCGGCGAAGGCGGCACCAACGTCGTCAAACTCCACCGGATCGAGTAAGGATCACCGGGCGCAAGGCACGTATCACGCCATTGTCATAGGGGCGGGAAATCGGTCGCTCGCGATCATCGTACGTGCGCCCGGTTATCCCGCCTTGCGTTCTTTCAACAATGTCCGCGCATGCTGCAATGACACGCCGGTTGTGGCGCCGCTGAGCATGCGCGCCAACTCTTCAAGGCGCGCGTCGCGATCGAGGTCGACGATCTCGATGAGCGTCGCGGATTTCGTTTCAGTCTTGCGCAGCGCGACCTGACGATCTGCGTAAGCGGCGATTTGCGCGAGGTGCGTCACGCACACGACCTGCAGATCGCGCGCGAGATCGGCGAGACGCGCACCAACGGCATTTGCGGTCGCGCCGCCGACGCCGGCATCGATTTCGTCGAAGATGATCGCCGTCCGAGCGGAACGATCCGCAAGCACGACCGTGAGCGCCAACATGACGCGCGAAAGCTCGCCGCCCGAAGCGCTGCGTCCCAGCGACCGCGCAGGTTCACCCGGATTCGCCGCGAGCATGAACTCACACCGCTCGGCGCCACGCGGTCCAATCTGCTCGAGCGTCTCGAACGCGATCTCGAATCGCGCCGACGGCATCGCAAGCGCAGCCAGCTCGGTCGAGATTTTCTTCTCACACGTCTTCGCGGACGCCTGACGCAGCTTCGTGAGCTTCGCCGCAGCGTCGCGGAGTGCGATCGCCGCGTCGTCGCGGGCACGTTGCAGGCTCGCGCGATGCTCGTCGGCGTTCTCGAAACGCTTGGTCGTTTCATCGAAGCGCTGCTTCGCTTCGAGTACCGCCCCGACCGAGCCGCCGTATTTTTTCTTGAGACGATCGAGCAGCTCGAGCCGGCCCGTGATCGAATCGAGTTCGGCGGGATCGACGTCGACAGACTCCAGCTGTCGCGCCAGGCGCGCGGACAACTCCGAGGTCTCGCTCTGCAGCGTACTCGCCGCGCTCGCTAACTCTTCCAGCTCGCGCGCGTAGCGGCCGACGCCCGACAACGACGTCGCAGCGGCGCCCAAGCTGTCCGACGCACTCGTCTCACCGTCAATCAGCGCGTCGTGTGCCGCACGCAACGCGCTCGCGATCCGCTCAGCGTTGACGAGCAAATCGCGCCGCTCTCGCAAACGCTCCTCTTCGCCCGTCTCGGGCGCCGCGTCGGCGATTTCGCGGGATGCGAACGTCGCATAGTCGGCGTCGGCGAGCGCGCGACCGGCTTGCGCCTCGAGTCCTGCAAGCTCGGCGACTACGCTCGCATGCCGCTCGTGCGCCGCACGCAGCTGCGTCGACGTCGCAAGCAATTCCGCGCCGCCGAACCGATCGAGTGCTTCAAGCTGCTGCGCGGGGACGAGCAGACGCTGCGCTTCGTGCTGGCCGACGATCTCCGCAACTTCGCGGCCGATCGTGCGCAATTGCGCTGCGCTCACCGGCACGCCTCCGACCCGCGCACTCGTCTTCCCCTCGGAAAGTTCGCGCACGATCGCAAGCGTTTCGTCCTCGTCGATCTCGATGCCGGCGGCGGCAATGGCTGCGAGCGTGCGTGCGTCCGGTTCGATCTCGAGCGAAATGCGCGCGCGCTTGCGTCCTTTCCGAACCGCGTCGGTCGCGGCGCGCGCACCGAGCGCAAAGTCGATCGCGGCGAGCAGCATTGTCTTCCCGCTGCCGGTCTCGCCCGTAATGGCGGTCAGTCCGGCGGCTGGTTCGAGCTCTGCGTGCGCGATAAGCTCGTAATCTTCGACGGTCAGGCGCCGGAGCGCCATTAGCGCGATGTTCCTCGAATCGAAACGCCCCAACGCAATTTCTGTTCGAGGCGGGAGAAGTAGCGCTGCTTTCCGCGATGCGCGAAACGTACCGGCTTCGCGGCGCGCCGGATGATGACGCGATCGCGCGGCGAGAGATTCGCGACCATCTCGCCATCGGCTTCGAGATTGGCGTGAATGCTTTCCGAATCGACGCAGATCTCGATCGTCGAATTCGTCGGAACGATCAGCGGACGCGCAAAGAGCGTGTGAGGCAAGAGCGCTGCGATTCCGAATGCATCGACTTGCGGCGAAATGATCGGACCGCCAGCTGAGAGGAAATATGCCGTCGAGCCCGTCGCCGTTGAGACGACGACACCGTCGGATGGAAGATCGGCGACATGCTCTCCGTCAAGCGAGAGGCTGAACGTATCGATGCGTGAGGCGTCGCCCTTGTGAACGACGACGTCGTTCAGCGCAACATGCGTTTTGCCGTCCGGAAGCTGCGCTTCGAGCGCGGCACGTTCCTCGATGACAAGCTCCGATCTGTCCTCGAGCACGCGCTTGAGGTCGGTGCGCATGCGGCCGTCGCCGTCCAGCTCGAGCTCGGTTAGAAAACCAAGCCGGCCGGTGTTGATGCCGAGTAAGGGAATGTCGAACGGGTATGCAATTCGCGCGGCCCGCAGCAACGTACCGTCGCCGCCGATAGCGACCATGTAGTCCGCATCCTCGACACGCGTCCCTTTGTCGGCGAGACGCAGCGTCGCGTCTTGACCGTCGCAGAGCGCAACGTTGTAGCCGGCATCGCGCGCACCGCTCGTCGCCTCGGTGGCAACGCGCCGGGCACTTTCTTGCGTGAGATCGATATAGAACGCGACGGTGTGCGCCATCAACCGTGCGCCTCTTCGACGAGCCGCTCGATATCGCCGTCGGCGAGCAGATTTTCTCCGCGCTTGAGCTCCAGTAGGAATTCGACGTTCCCGGCCGGGCCGCGCAGCGGCGAGACGATTGCCGCGACGACGCCGAGTCCCAAATCCGGCGCAGCATCCCTAAACTCGCGCAGGATGTCGCGGTGCGTTTGCGGATCGCGCACAACACCGCCGCCTCCAAGCCGCTCGCGCCCGGCTTCAAATTGCGGCTTGAGCAGCGCAACGATCTTACCGCCATCACGCAGATACGCAATCGCGCGACGCAAGATCGTCCGTAGCGAAATGAACGACGCATCGGCGACGATCAAATCGAAACCGCTCGGAAAAGCATCATCCGGCAACGTTCGAAAGTTGGTGCGCTCGACTACCGTCACGCGCGAATCGTCGCGCAGCTTCAAGTCAATCTGGCCATAGCCGACGTCGACGGCTACGACGCTCGCAACACCGCGCTGCAAAAGACAATCGGTAAAGCCACCCGTCGATGCGCCGATGTCGAGCCCGTGAAGACCTGTGGGATCGATTCCGAACGCATCCAGCGCAGCTTCGAGCTTTTCGCCGCCGCGACTGACGTAGGGACGGGGACGTTCCACCTCGACTGACGCGTCGACCGAGACGGCAGTGCCCGGCTTCGTCAGCGCTCGTCCGTCGACGCGCACGCGTCCGGCCATGATGAGACTGCGCGCTTGCGAGCGCGTCACACCGCTCCGCTCGGCGACTGCCATGTCGAGCCTAGTAGTTCTCGGTTGTGGTGGCACCATTGCCGGCGGCGTCGATCTTGCTTTGTGCGTCTTTCAGCAACGCCTCACAGCGTCGCGCAAGGTCCTTGCCTTCTTTGAAGAGATCGACGGAACGATCCAGCGAGACGTCCTCGGTCTCGAGCTGTTTTACGATCGCATCGAGCCGCGCGAGCGCGGTTTCAAACTCATCCGCCTTCTTTTCCATCCGATTCTTTCCGTTCGACGCGTGCGATGAGCGTTCCGCGAGCTACCTTCGCCTGTACCGCGGCGCCTTCGGGGACCGACGCCGCATCGCGTACCGTCTTTCCTTCATACCGTACGATTGCGTATCCACGTTGCAAAATCGCTTCCGGATCTTTGCCGTTGAGCTCGGTCGTCTTGAGTTTTAGGCGCTCGGCCAGCACTTGGAGCCGTCGATCGGCCGCATTTTGCAGCCGAACGGCTACCACGTCAAAAACGCGCCGGCGCTCTGCGATGCGGCCCTTCGGATCGAAGCGCTCCAGGCGCCGATCCAGCCCTTGAAGTCTCGAGGAATACCGGCGCACGCCTTCGTCGACGCGCACGGCCAGCGCGCCGATTGCACGATCGACATGCTGCCGGCGGATCCCGACGATACGCCCGGGATCGGTAATCGCCGAACGTCCGATTGCGCGTTCCAAGTGCGTCGCACCCGAGGCAATCTTTCCGCGCGCCATTCGTTCGACGCGGCTCACGCGTCCCCCGATCGAGCGCAGCAGCTCATCGCGAGGAATAGGCGCAACGATGTGCGCCGCAGCGGAGGGCGTTTCGGCCCGTCGATCTGCCACGAGGTCGGCGATGGTCAGATCGGTTTCGTGACCGATTCCGGTGATCACCGGCTTCGGTGCACGCAGAATCGCGCGCGCAACTTCTTCCGTGTTAAAGGCGAACAGGTCTTCGTAGGAGCCGCCGCCGCGCGCTACCACCACGCAGTCGACATCGAGGCGCGAGGCGCGATTGATGGCCCGCACGATTTCGGTTGCCGCACCGATTCCTTGCACCGGCGTCTCGCAGAACGTCACCTCGACGTACGGTGCACGCGCGTGCAATATCTTCAGAAAGTCGGCTGCACCGGCCGCGCCCTTCGCGCTCACGAGCGCAAGCGAGAACGGATATGTCACGATCGGGCGTTTGCGCTCGGGGGCAAATGCGCCCTCAGCTTCGAGCTTGCTCTTCAGCTTTTCATACAGCTCGTGGAGGCGTCCGACGCCTTCTTGTTCGACGCGATACGCGATCAGCTGATACTTGCTGTTCTTTACGTACGCGCCGATCTCACCGTACGCGATAACCTGTTGCCCGTTTTCCAGGCGCGGAAGCTCGCGCGCTTGGTCGCTCCATACGACACAGCTCAAAAGCGCATCCGCGTCTTTGAGATCGAAATATACGTTACCGTTCGGACGCGCTGAAACGTTCGAGACTTCCCCTCTCACGCCGACATTGCGCAACCACTTGTCGTTGGCAAGAATGTTGCGCAAATAGACGGACAAGCGCGACACCGCAACAATGCGGGCGCTCGTGCTCTCTTTCGGCTGCACTATGGTGTGTTCGCCGGTTCCGGAGCGGCGGTGGTCGTTTGGCCGTTGTTGACGTTCATGAAATGCTCGCCGTCGCCGACCATACCCGGCGGAACGTCGGTCGGAGTTGCGGCCGGAACTGCTTTCGGTGCGGCCTTGGCGGGCGTTTCGTCGACGGAGCCACACGATTCCGGCGGCCCCGTTCCTTGCAAGAAGTATTCGATGCGGCCGCTTCCGCAGAGACGCACTTTGCGCACTTCGCTCTTCGGCATCTCGAATTCATGATGCGGAACGTCAGCCAGCGCTTCTTTCATGAAGCGGGCCCAGACGCGCGCGGGGATGTTGCCGCCGTACGATTCGTTCATGCGCGAATAGTTGTCGTTGCCGAGCCACACGGCCGTAACCAGATCGGGCGTGTAGCCGACGAACCAGGCGTCGCGGAAATCCGTCGTCGTGCCCGTTTTACCGGCGGCCGGGCGTCCGATGACGGCGTTCGGATAGCCGGTCCCTTCGTTGATCACGCTGGTCAGCATTTGCGTCATCACGAACGCTGTCCCCGCGCTCACGACTTCAGTCTGCTGTGGATACTGATTATCGAGAACAACCGAACCGAAGCTGTCTTTCACGAGACGAATCGGTGAGGGGTCGATGTGAATTCCCGCGTTTGCAAGCGTTGCGTACCCGGCAGCCTGCTCCAGCGGCGAGATTCCTTCGCTGCCGAGAGCGAGCGAGAGATTCGGCTCGAGCTTTTCCTTGATCCCCATGCGTTTTGCGTACTCGATCACCCGATCGATGCCAAGACGCTCGGCAAGCTTTACCGCTACGACATTGCGTGATTGCGCCAGCGCGTAGCGCAGCGTCATCGCGCCGTAAAAGCGGTGATCGTCATCTTGAGGGCTCCACATGGTCCCGTCGCCCATCGGATACGAGACCGGCGTGTCCTCGACGATCTCGTTCGGCGGAATCCCGCTATCGATGGCAGCCGTGTAAACGTAGACTTTAAATGAAGAGCCCGGTTGACGGCGAGCCTGCCATGCGCGATTGAACTGATTGTCGAGCGTCCAGCCGGTGCCCCCGACCATCGCAAGTATCTCGCCGGTTTGGGGACGGATCGCGACGAGCGCCGCTTCATGCGCGTTGATTCCCTCGGCCGCAGCCTGCGCTACGCCCCAATCGATGGCCTTCTGCGCCATCTGCTGCACCTTCGGATCGAGGGTCGTGTCGACGGTCAATCCGCCTTCGAAGGTCGCCTGCGTTCCGAACGTTTCGTTCAAGCGGTGAACGACGTACGTCGTGAAATACGGATACTTATACGATTGCAAGCCCTCGGGACGCTCGCCGACGAGATTGACGGAGTCGGCTTCGGCGGATTCCGCCTGATCGCGCGTAATGAAACCGCTCGCGAGCATCCGCTCGAGGACGTGACGCTGCCGCTGCTTGGCGAGATCCAGGTTCACGTACGGCGAGTAATCCGAAGGCGCAGGGACGATTCCGGCGAGCATTGCGGCTTGACCGAGCGTCAGATTTCCGACGTCGGTTCCGAAATACGTGTGCGCTGCGGCTTGCACGCCGTACGCACCCGAGCCGAGGTAGATCAGATTGAGATAGCGCTCGAGAATTTCGTCTTTCGTGTAATAGCGCTCGATCTCGATTGCGAGCAGCGCCTCCTGAATCTTGCGCGAGATCGAGACTTCATTCGAAAGAAACAGCCCGCGCGCGAGCTGTTGCGTGATGGTCGAGCCGCCTTGGATCGGTTGGTGCCGCCAATCCGCAATGCCCGCACGCAGAATGCCCTCGAAGTCGATTCCGTGATGCGAGTAAAAGTGAGCGTCTTCGCTCGCCACGAACGCGTTGCGTACCAAAACCGGCACTTTGTCGAGCGACACCCAAACGCGATTCTGTTTGTAGAGATCGGCGAGCACCGTACCGTCGCGCGCAAACACCTGCGTCGAACGTTCGGGTTGGAAATCCGCCATGCGGTTGATGTCGGGCAAATGCGTCGAGTACGTCGCGATGATGCCGGCGGTAAGACCGGCGACAATCAGGACCGCGAGCAGCGCGATGAATGCGGCCGTCCGGAAAAAGCGTCCACCGCCTCCGCCTTTCTTCTTCGCGGCCGGTTTCTTGCGCGTAACCGTCGTGCGCCGCGCCGCCGTACTCACGCGCGCGCACCCGATTTGGTAACGTTCGACAACACGCCGTTCACAAAGCGCGGCGACTCATCGGTCGAAAACTTTTTCGCAAGCTCGACGGCTTCGTTGATCACGACGGCCTGGGGCGTCTCGCGATGCATCAGCTCGAAAACCGACATACGCAGCAGCAAGCGATCGATCGTCGGGAGACGTTCGATCGTCCAACCGTCCAGGAGCGGCGTGAGCACTGCGTCGCTCTCGACAGCGTGATCGAGCGTTCCGGTGACGAGGTCCTCGACAAAGCGGCGATGTTCGGAATCAGCGCTACCGCACGTTTCGATCACCATGTCTTGCGCCGGACGGTGCCCGATCTCGACCCCGAATAGCGATTGCAGCGCCAATTCGCGCGCATGCTTGCGTGACGCCATCTACGCTTCCGTTAACACGTGCTCGCGCATAAACGCCTCATCGAGGAAATCGATCGGAACGCCGCCTTCTTGAAATCGGGCATCTTCGAGGATTCGACGGCAAATTGCAACCGTCGTCTTTACACCTTCAATACGGGTTTCGGCGAGGGCGCGTTCCATACGTGCAAGAGCCGAGGCGCGCGTACGGCCGACGGCCACAATCTTTGCCAAAAGTGAATCGTAATACGGCGGAATCGAGAGACCCGCGAAGAGATGCGTATCGACTCGAATGCCCGGGCCGCCGGGCAGTTCGACCGCGGTCACGATCCCCGCGTCCGGTGCGAAATCGCGCTCCGGATCTTCTGCGTTGATGCGGCACTCGATCGCGTGACCATGGGGTGAAAGATCTGCTTGACCAAAACCGAGCGGCTCACCAAACGCGATCCGAATCTGTTCTTTGACGAGATCGACGCCGTAGATCAGCTCGGTGACGGGATGCTCGACCTGAATCCGCGTGTTCATCTCCATGAAATAAATCTGTTCGCCCGCAACCAGAAACTCGAGTGTCCCCGCATTCGTGTAACCGCACGCTTGTCCGGCGCGTACCGCTACTCTGCAGAGCTCGTCTCGTACATCGGCGTCGAGACCCGGAGCCGGCGTTTCTTCGATCAGCTTTTGGTGCGAGGGCTTTTGTATCGAGCAGTCGCGCTCGCCCAGATGCACGACTTCGCCTTGCGAATCGGCGAGGATCTGCACCTCGACATGCCGCGGATGAACGATGAGCTTCTCCATATAGAGCCGCCCATCTTGAAAGTTTACCTCGGCCTCACTTTGCGCGCTTGCGAAGGCCCTGCCGATCTCGTCCTCACGTGCAACGGCACGCATCCCGCGCCCGCCGCCGCCCGCGGTTGCTTTGAGCAACACGGGATACCCTATCGAACGAGCCGCTTTCTTAGCCTCATCGAGCGTCGCGAGGATTCCGCTCCCGGGAATCGTCGGCACGCCCGCGCTTTGCATGATCTGCTTTGCGTTCGCCTTGTCGCCCATCTGTTCGATGACCCGCGGCGTCGGACCAATGAACGTGATGCCGTGATCCGTGCAGATCTGCGCGAAGCGCGAGTTCTCGGCGAGAAATCCGTAACCCGGATGCAATGCATCGGCGCCGGTGATGAGCGCAGTCGAGATAATGTTCGGAATGTTTAGGTACGAGCGCGCTGCGGGTCCGGGTCCTACGCAAAAAGCTTCGTCGGCGAGGCGTACGTGAAGCGCAGAGCGATCGGCTTCACTGAAAATCGCAACCGTCGCGACGCCCAGCTCGCGGCAGGCGCGGATGATGCGCAGCGCAATCTCGCCGCGATTGGCAACGAGTACTTTTCTAAACACGCGAGCGGTCGATTGCAAACAAGGGGGCGCCGTAGTCCACAGCTTGACCTTCTTCGACGTAGACCACGGCAACACGTCCGGCACCGCGCGAACGGATCGGATTTCGTATACCAAGCGCCTCGATGAAAGCAAGCTCGCGATCGGCGTCGACGACGGAACCCGCCGTCACAGGCGGGCGCAAGAAGCGAACCCGCCCGACCAAATCGGAGGTAAGGACGTCGTACTCGGGGGCGGGACCGGAGGCTTCCTCGATTATGGTTCCGGCCGGCTCAACCGGCTGTGCGAGAGTCCGGGAAAGCTCAATTTCGATCTCACCGTCGGCTATGCTGACCACTTCAAGTCCCTCGCGGACCAGCGTTTCGGCGAGCGGTCGTACCCTCGACTCGATCAAGTCGTCGAATGTCACGTCGCCTGCCCTTCCGCTCGGGGCGCAGGCCGCCCTACGAATGAACGGGAACCTAGAACGGCAACCGGTTGTTGTAACATACGAATGTCTCTTTTAGAAGGGGCGCTGCCCCTTACGCAGCCTCAGTCCAAAGTGCTGTTCGTGTATCCGCGCGGCCTGGAGCTTGGCGAGAGTAAGAGCGTCCTCGAAGCGGCGAATATCGAATGCCGTCCGGCGGATCTGACATTCCCAATTGCGGCAGCTCCCGGTGGGCCGCTCGTCTATATGATCGACTCGGAGCGCCTGCATGCGCTCGGCGATCATGATGCGATCGATCGAGCACTTTCAATGATAAACGCGACCGGCGGAACGGTCATCGTTCTTTCGGAGCCCGGCGATTTCGATGCGGCTTGGTTGGCCCAGAACGAGCACGTCGGCGGATGGGTAACGCGCCCGATCGATTCGATCGCACTGCTCGCTTCCGTTCGTAACGCCGAGCGGACGCTCGAGCTTCGCGACAATGCGCGCGATCTGATCGACGAGTCGGATCAACTGTTGCAGATCGGCGTCGCACTCTCCGCCGAACGTGACATCGAATCCCTGGAACGCCTGATCGTGCGCAAGGCCCGCGAACTTACGCAATCCGATTCGGGCAGTCTCTTCCTGATCACGGAACAGGACGGCGAGAAGAAACTCCGCTTTGCCGTCGCACAGACCGGGCCGTACGACGAGGGCAAACATCTCGGCGCGATGATCCCGCTCTCGCGCGCTTCGATTTCGGGCTACGTCGCAATCACGGGTGAGGTGCTGCGCATACCGGACGCATACGAGATCGGCGACACGCGCGAGTACCGCTTCAACAACAGCTTCGATAAGAATAACAACTATCGGACCAAGTCCGTGCTGTGCGTGCCGATGCGCAACTACTTGGGCGAGATCGTCGGCGTCATTCAGCTGATCAATCACAAACCTGATTTCGAACTTGTCCTCGAATCGCCGACCCAGACGGAAGAAGTCGTCAGCGAGTTCACCGATCATCACGAGCACGTGCTGCTCTCATTGTGCTCTCAAGCCGGTGTCGCGATCGACAACAAACAGCTCGTCGACTCGATCCAAAATCTTTTCGAACAGTTCGTAACCGCGTCGGTAAAAGCGATCGAAGCCCGCGACCCTGCGACCCAAGGCCACTCGTCACGCGTTTCCGAGCTCACGGTCGCGCAAGCCGAGATGCTCAATACGATCGAAGCAGGTCCTGCTGCGGTTCACAAATTCACGCCGGACGATATTCGCGAAATGCGCTACGCCGCGCTTCTGCACGATTTTGGAAAGGTCGCTGTCCCCGAATACATTTTCGCAAAGGCCAAAAAACTGCCCGACGGCCGCCTCGACATGATTCGTCTGCGCTGCTTGCTCGCAATCGAGCAGATGCAAATGCGTGCAGCGACACGCAAACTACAACTGCTGCGAACCGGGATAGCGCCCGATGCAGACGAGGTCGTACGCATCGATGAGACGACGTCGCATGCAGTCGCCGAGCTGACGGAGCTTGCGAAACAAGTCGAATCCGCAAACGAGCCCCGCGTCGTCGCGGAAGGTGTCGGCGAAGCACTGGAGGCGCTCCTTAAGCGCAATTATCTCGTGCTGGGCGAGGAACATCCCTTACTCGAGCCCGCCGAGTACGAGTATCTCAAGATCCCGCGCGGTTCACTCTCCGCCGAAGAACGCCAGAAGATGGAACAGCACGTCACGCAGTCGTTCCGCTTCCTGCGCGAGATTCCGTGGAAACAGACGCCCTGGCAGAAAGTCGCCGAAGTCGCGTACGGACATCACGAGCATCTCGACGGAACGGGCTACCCGCGCGGCCTTCGCGGCGAAGAGATCGCGCCGCAAGTCCGCATGCTAACGATCTCTGACGTTTTCGACGCGCTCACCGCAAGCGATCGTCCATACAAGCCGGCCATGAGCATCGAGCGCGCACTCGACATCCTCACGAAAGAATTCGCGGAGCGCGGCAAGATCGACGCGCAATTGCTCGACGTCTTCGTCGCGAAGAAAGTCTACGAGCCCATCATGGCTGCGAAGGCCGCCGCCGCCGGCTGAGCCCGGTTTCCGAGCGGGTTTGCCTCGTTGATATTTCACGTGCCGCCCTACACGATTCTCGGAGCTGCCATGGTCGTATGGTCCATAGCCTGCACGATCATTCTGCATGGGACTGTCTTGGCAGTGGCGGCGTGCGTCGGCGCAGGCTTGATGCTTTGGGTGATGTCGATCTACGCACTGACGATGGCCGTTGTCCCTCGACTTCACTCGGGATGACAAGGCGGAGACGTCGACTACGCGCTCACCTTAGTTACCGTGCCACGGTCTTCTTCTGAAAGTGCGTCGCGGGCGGACTCGTAACCCGGATCGATCTCCGCAAGCGGGACCAGCGCAAACGCGCGCTCGTGTAAGCGCGGGTGCGGCAGGATGAGATCGGGTTCGTCGAGCTTGCAATCGTTGTATGCGAGAATGTCGAAATCGACGACACGCGGACCCCACCGGTATGTCTGCTCGCGTCCAAGTTCGGCCTCGAGCTTCTTCAACTCGCCGAGCAACTCGCGTGGCGACAGGGTCGTCTCCAGTAGAGCCGCGGCGTTGATGAAATCGGGTTGGTTCTTTACGCCCCAGGGCTTCGTACTGTAGAGCGACGACGCGCGGACCAGCGTTCCGTAGCGTTTCAACTCTCGGAGAGCGATTTGCACGGTGCGCAGCGCATTTCCGAGATTCGCGCCGATACCAATCCGCGCGAGCGGCACTAGCGGGTTCGCCGCAACGTAACGCTGGGAGTCGCTCCCGCTAGCAAGCCCGGCTTGGCGATCGTGATCGTCACCGCATGAACGCGATGCTCTTGCAAGATCACGCGCGCAATTTCTTGTGCTAGACGTTCGAGCAACATGAACCGTCCGGTTCCGACGACGTCGGCGACGATCTGTTGCACTTTGCGGTAGTCGAGCGTGTCGTCGAGTGCGTCCGTGTGGATGGAACGCTCGAGATCGACTTCGAGCTCGACGTCGACATCGAAAGGTTGCGGAACGTCTTGTTCGCCCGGATTCGCTCCGTGACGTCCGAAAACGCGCATCCCGCGAATCGCAATCCGATCCGTCACTGCGCACCCCAATCTTCGGGCCGCCACTTGCGAGCAATCGCATCCGCAACGCGAACGACGTCGCGTGCCGGCGCGACGTCATGGACGCGCACGATGTCGATCCCCGCTGCGGCCGCGAGCGCGAGCGTCGCGGCGGTTCCGTAAACCCGATCTGTTACCGGCTTCCCCGTAAGCTTGCCGATCGTTGACTTTCGCGATGTCCCGAGAATCGTTGGGAAGCCGAGCGCGACCAATCGATCCAGCGCGGCGAGCAGCTCGAGATTGTGATCGGCAGTTTTTCCGAAGCCGATTCCGGGATCGAGAATGACGTTCTGGGTTTTCATACCACGACGTACCGCCCGCTGCGCCGTTGCATCTAACGATGCTAGCACTTCGTCCACCACGTTGCGATAGACAGCCACCGATTTGTTATGCATCGCAATGACCGGTGCGTCGCATTCGATCGCAACCTCCAGGAGCGCCTCGTCAAGCCCCCAGATCGAATTGAGAATGTCACCGCCCGCCGCGTGCGCGCGACGAAACACCGCCGGCTTGAACGTGTCGATCGAAAGGATCGTCGATTGGTCCTGCGCTCGAAAGCGCCCGAGCACCGGCATGAGGCGCGAGAGCTCGGTCGCTTCGTCGATCGGTTGATGTCCCGGACGCGTCGACTCGGCCCCGAAGTCGAGAATGTCGGCGCCCGCATCGCGCTGATGAACGGCGATCGCAGTCGCCGCGTCCGGATCGCTCGTCCCGTCTTTCGAGAACGAATCAGGCGTGATGTTGACGACGCCCATTACATACGTGCGGACGCCCCATTCCAGCGAGCGTCCGCGCAGATTCAAGCTACCGCGAATCACGGTGGTTTCGGTTATCAGTCGTCGCGCCAGACCATGACGGCGCCATCTTCATTCTTAACACGCAGGCACTCGAGTGGAGATTCCGATAACCCCTTCGGATCGCCGGTTGCAATATCCCATTGCCACAAATGCTGATGGCACGTCAGCGTTTCGCCATCGAACATACCCTCTTCGAGCGGCGTGTCCATGTGCGGACAGATCGCCTGACAAGCGTAGAACGTGCCCGCGCCGTTCAAGATCAGTACGTCGTTGCCGCCCTCGGTCGCGAGCTGTTGCATCTTACCGGGCGCCAGATTCTCGGCGCCGGAAACACGGTCCCAACCCATCAGCTGAACTTATCATAGCGGATTTGACTTCCGCTGTGCTTCAGCTCGAGCAGCAACATCCGCAACGTCGCATCGACCATCGGCGGCGGACCCGCGACGTAGATCGTCGTTTCCGCGGGCGACTCCGCTAGCGCGCGCTTTACGATCTCGTGAATAAACCCCTGATCGAATTCGAGCTCCGGATGTTGGACTCTCGCCGCCTCCGAGGGTTCTTCGTGCGAGAGGCCGAGCGTTATGCGCATGCGATCGGAAAATCTCCGGGCGTGCGCTTTCAGCTCATCGAGATAGAATGCGTCTTGCAACGTGCGAACCCCGAAGAATACCCGCATGTCGTGGCGGTCAAAATGGTCGTCGCGCTTTCCGCTTTCGAGGATCGACATCATCCCGGCGATTCCCGAACCACCCGCAATGCACACGACATGGCGAATCTCGTCCGAATCAAACGACGCGCGTCCCAGCGGCCCGAAAATCCTGACCTGCGTCCCATCGAGCGGATGCGAGAACATCCACTCCGTCAGCGCGCCGCCCGGAAAACGCTTGACGAGGAAACGCAAGACGCGCGACTCGGGCTCGAAGTTTACCATCGAATAGGACCGCGCACCTCTGACGTCCTCGACTTCAAGCAACACGAATTGACCGGCGTCGAACGACATCGGGTGGTTGAGTTCGACGTCAAACTCGATGACGTCGGGAACGAGCAGTCGCGAACGCGCCATCGTCCCCGAGAAGTACTCCGGCGCAATCCGCGCAGGCTTCGCCACAAACGCGCCCGGAAGCGTCAGCGTGAGCGCCGAGAGCGCGAAGCTTTGGCAAGTCAATACCTCGTTGCGCTCGGCACGCGTATATTTGCGTCCGGGAGCAGCGTCCCACGCATAGAGCGTCGTGCCTTCGTTGACTGCCGCCTTGCACGTACCACAGGTCCCGCTCGCGCATTCGTACGGCAACGGCAATCCGGCACGCAGTCCGGCATAGAGGATCCGCTCGTCTTCGGCGCACGCGAATTCGCGCGTCTCGCCCCTGGCGCTGACGACGACGCTATGCGTTTTAGAGTGGGTAGTGGGTTCCGATGCCAAGGTTCCGTGTTTCGAGGCGAACCTCGCGCGCCGTAAAACGCCAACCGCCGGGAGTCATTTTCAGGGTGTCGTGGTAACGGCCCAGCGCAAAGAGATGCGTCGTTCCACCATCGAGCTCGGTGCGATATACGGCTACGCTGGAAAGCGCTTTGCACGTCGTTCCGGGCGCGTCGAACTCGGCGGTGTAGACCGTCATATGACGCGTAAACGTGGATTGATCGGTATTATGGCGCGGCAAATGTTTGACGAGCGTCGTCATGCCTTCCAAGTCGAGATCCAGGAAAACCATGTCACGCCGAATCTCCGGGCTGAAGGCGCAAATGACGTACGTGAACCCCTCGGCGCACACGTCCAACCAGTCTTTGAAATTCCGTGCGTCGAGCATCAAGCATGCACGATACAAGAACTCGCTGACGGAGCGAAAAGCGCGGTCTTCGCCGGACGCCAGCGTCTCAACCGCCATGCGAACCGTTGCCGTTTCCGCTCGACGGCCGTCCCATACGCGCACTCCACTCGGCGTAGAAATGGCGCATGCCGATCTCGTCGTGAATCGTACGATCTTCTTCGCGAGCTTGCACGATGTAGGTCTGACCGCGACCGAGCGCCTTACCTTGACCGTGAACGCCGAGCAAGTCTTCGTGCAGATTGCGTCCGAAGGGGCCCCAAATCGAGTTGTAGTCGTGAACGCGCTTTGCGCGCTCATCAGGAGTGTCACGCTTGAGGCCCAAGCCGCGATACTCGACGAACGTGCTCGTCGCCGAAACCGGCATCACCGTGTCGATGCGCAACGACGAGCCGCGCAGATTGTATGTCATTCCTGGGAAAAGATCGACCATCTTCCATTGGTTCATCTTCATGCCCGGGAACGAAAGGTCGCGCCCTTTGTAGCCTTCGTAGGCTTCGTAGTTGACGATCTGATCGCCGACTTCCGCATGTCCGTTCTTGAACGGCGTATAGCGCCGCTCGAAGTATCCAGGCTGCAACATGCTCGTCTGGCGGTTGTGATAGTGCATGTAATCGTGGTAGAACTCGCTGTTCGTATCATGCCATAGCTTGAAGTTGGTATCGACTTGCGCGCGGTGGAAGCTGAACACTTCCAGCGGCTCCATGTTCAGGCTCTCGAGCATGCCGTCCAGGGCGTGTCCGATGAAATCGCTCAGACTCTCGACCGACTCATCAAGCGCCACGTAGACGAATCCGCCGAAACCTGTCTCGCAGCGCACGGTCCGCAGACCGAAATCGTCTTTACTCAACCGTTCCTGATAGCCGGCTTTCTCGCGCGGGATATCGACGCAGCTTCCGCGTGAGTCGAACGCAAAGGCATGGAAGATGCAGATCAGATGCTTGGCGTTGCCGGAGGGATTGTAGAGGATCGTGTTGCCGCGATGCGGGCAAACGTTGTAAAACGCGCGGACCTGCATGTCGTCACCGCGCACGATCATTAGATTGCGGCCGGCAGGATGGCGGAACGTTCGATAATCGTATTTTTCCGGAATCTCGCTCTCGTGACACGCGAGGAACCATGTCTTTGCGAAAATCTTCTCGCGTTCTTCCGCAAAGATTTGCGGATCCGTGTACACGGATGGATCGACGTAATGCGTCGACGGCACGGGCGGTTGTGATGTCCACTGCGCAGGCGTTCGCGCCATTCTGTTTCCTCCGGAAGCAGGGCGGGTTTCTCCAAGCAATCGTAGCACCCCGCTCTAAATAGAGCCTAAACAGCGCCGCCTTCTACGCAGCTCCATCGGGGTCAAAACGGTAGCCGACACCGGGTACCGTTACGATTACTTTCGGGTGATTTACGTCGTCTTCCAATCGATTGCGAAGACGTCCCATATACACCCACAAATATTCCGTTTGGTCCGTATATTCAGGGCCCCAAACCGTGTTGAGCAGCGCCTCATGCGAAAAGACACGTCCCGGGCTTTTTGCGAGCGCGCACAACAGCTTGTATTCGGTCGTCGTCAATTTGACCGGCTGACCATCTTTTCGCACTTGACGCGCGGCAAAATCGATCGTGATCTTGCCGATCCGTAACGGCGCGCGTTGAACCTCGCCTTGCGCGATACGGGTTCGTCGCACGGCGGCGCCGACGCGAGCCAACAGCTCGCTCATGCCGAAAGGCTTCGTAAGGTAGTCGTCGGCGCCGATGTTCAGCGCCTGTACTTTGTCGCTCTCCTGTCCGCGCGCCGAGAGCATAATGATCGGCGCGTACGAGAAATCACGAATCTCCTCGCACACGGCAAAACCGTCTTTGCCCGGCATCATGATATCCAAAATGATAACGTCGGGATCGCGCTTGGCGGCAACCTCAACGGCGCGAATTCCGTCCTCGGCCGCGAGTACGCTATAGCCCGCCAGCTCGAGCTCGGAGCTAAGCAGGCGAACCAGACCTTCTTCATCGTCTGCAACGAGTACGGTAATCGGCACGCCTAAAGACCTTCACCGGCAACGAGCAGTTTCCCGATCAGCCAGACCGCAAGACCGAGAACTGCAACGCCTACGATCGTTCGTAGTCGCTCGGCGCTGACGTACCGGTACGCAATCGCACCTGCGACCACGCCGATCGCGCAAAAAACTGAGAGGTATCCGGCTAAGTGAAAATCGACGTGCCCCAGCAGAATGTGTCCCGTCGCGCCCGATGCGGCCGAGAAGATCGCGTTCGGCTGGCTGATTGCAACCGCAACTGCCGGCGATGCACCGGCGAGCAAGAGCAGCGGGACCAGAAGCGCCGGCCCGCCGACGCCGGTAAGTCCTGAACCGATACCGGTGAGGATGCCGCAAACAACGAGTATGGGGACACTCAACGGGCGAGAGGTCTCCGTGTGACCGAAGAATCGACGCCCGAACAGCGCAAAGAGGCCCGTCAACAAAAGAAACGTCGCGAAGCACGCCGTTACGGTGCGATCCGGGAGCATCGCGCTGAGCTTGGCGCCGAACGCGCCGCTCGCAAGACTTCCGGCACTCGTGATCAACGCGGCACGCCAATCGATCGAGCCGTGCATCGCGTACACGATCGTGGCAACGACTCCGGCTACGGTAAAGGTTAGCAGCGATGTCCCGATCGCAGTCTCCAGCGGAAGCCCAAACCACACGAGCAGCGGGATCAAGAAAATTCCCCCGATACCGACGAGTCCGATCGAGACGCCAACCGCGCTCGTGCCGGCGAGAACGGCGAGCATCAGTGTTCGAACGGAACCGAAAAGAACACGGTCGTCCCGCGTGCACTTTTCGAATCGAGCCAGATCCGGCCGCCGTGCGCGCTGACGATCCCGCGTGCGATGTACAAGCCGAGACCGCTGCCGTCGCGCTTGCGTCCGCGTACCTGCGCGCGGAAGAATCGTTCGAAGACGCGTTGACGCTGATCGGCCGGAATCCCGGGTCCACGATCCGTCACGGAAAACACGACGGAATCCAAATGCCGTTCGACGCCCAGTGCTATTGCAGAGTCCTGCGGTGAATACTTCACGGCATTGCTCAAAAGATTGTCCAGGACTTGCTCGATGCGCTTTCGATCGATGCGAACCGCCGCAAGCCGATTCGTGACTCGCAGCGTAAACGTGCGCTGTGAAGTTGCTTTACGCCAACGCCCGACGACTGCGCGAACCAGCGCAATCGGATCGACGTCGTGCATGTCGAGATCGAGCAAGCCTTGATCCAACTTGCTGACGTCGGTGAGCTTACGCACGAGCTCGTCAAGCCTCGAGCTTTCGGTGTCGATGGTCGTGAGATATTCCCGGCGTAAAGCTGCACCGCGGGATTTCGTCCCGTCCAATAGCGCCGACGCATATCCGCGTATCAGCGCGAGCGGGGTACGCAGCTCATGCGAGACGAGCGAGATAACTTCCGATTTCATCGCGTCGACCTGACGTTCCGAGGTTACGTCGCGGCACAGGAACCCGCGGCCCAATCTCTCGCCTTTTGAATCGTAGACGACGAATCGCGTTAAACGAATAGCGACGGCCGGCGAGCCGGAGAGCTGCACGTCCAGCGTCGGAAATCCACTCGCGACGGCATCGAGCTTGGTAAGCTCCTCGCGCACGCCGGTCGGATCGGTAGACTGGCGCGCGATTCGTTCGAAGAATCCGGCCAGATCCAATTTGAGCGGCTCGTCGTCGCCGAGTCGCAGCAGGGCGCGGGCTTGGCGATTGACGTAGGCCAGGCGCTCATCGAGATCGACGAGGATCAATCCCTCGTTTATGCTCTGCACGACGCTCTCAAGTCGAGCTTGCTCGCTTCGCAACGTCTCGTAGAGCCGCGCGTTTTCAACCGCGATCGCTGCTTGCGATGCAAAGCTGCACAGCGAGTCGATTTCGTCCTGTGCAAAATCGTGAATATGACGATAGCCGATCATCAGGCAGCCGCTCGGAGCATTCATTATCTCGAGTGGGACGCCTAATACGGACCGTAGACCCTCGGCGAACGAGATCGGAAATTCAGAAGCCGCGTCTTTTCGCCGGTTGAGATCATGTAGTATCACCGGCTTGCGGCTCGACATGGCCCGTCCCGCAATGCCGCCGCGCTTTGGAAAGATGACATTGCGATAATCGGTCCGGCAACCACTCCATGCGCGCCATGCGATGTGCGGTTCCTGATCCTGAAGCAGCGCGAACCCGGCAACCTCGCACTGAAAGAGGTCACGACAGCGCTCGGCGATCAGCATCAAGAGCTCATCGAGATCGTCGGCGTTGCAGATCGTGCGGTTGATTTCGAGCGTCGCTTCAGCCTGAAGCTGCAGGCGCGCGCAACGGACGGCTAACGACTGCGCGGTGAGATCAGGTTCCGGCCTCCGTTTTGCCATCGCTTTGCTCTCAGCGGCGCCCGGTCGGAAAATCGTCCGGATAATGGCCGCACGTCATCGAACCCGGATAGCCTTTCGCAACGCGAAGCACGAGAAAGATCCGATCGAAGCCTGCATCGGAGCATCGCGCGTAATCTCCCGACCATGGCGGAAGTCCGACATCGTATGTCGGTTGCAAAACAATTTTTTCGTGCGGTGCTTCGATCGATTCGACTTCCAAACCAATTCGTTCAACGAACGGATATGTTGGAACCGCTGCACACGCTTCTTCGAGCGTGCCGCGATACACCGGATTAGGCCAATCGCGCATACATTCAACCGTGAAGGAGATTTAGGTCGCACTTGATATGTTTTGGTCGGCACTAAAAGAATCTTTTTTTGGCGCTGTTTAGGTAGGGGGGATTTATGGCCGTTCATCTCGTCCGCGCACTGAAGTCGGTACAGCTGTGGACTGTCGGTGCAATATGCGCAACACTTCTCCTCACAACTGCGCCTACGCCGACGTATTCCGATCAGGGATTGGATTTCGGGAAGCCGGGACAGCCCGTACATCTGGTCGTGGGATACCAGCCGTATTACACCGAGTCGTGGTCGGGTGTCGTAATGCGAGGCAAGAAGTTCTACGAGAAGTACTTGCCCGCCGGGTCGACGGTCGAATTCCAAATCGGCTTGCAAGGCGCGATTATCGTGAACAACATGCTCGCCGGCAAACAGCACATCGGCTACATGGGCGACATGCCTGCGATCGTGTCGACGACGAAAGAAAGCGTCGCGGACATTCGCATGGTAGCAGTGCTCGGCGTCGGCCACGATGAGTGCAACATTCTACTCGTGCGCAACGATGCGCCGACTTTCTCGAGCCCGATCGTAGCTCTCAAATGGCTGACCGGGAAGACGGTCGCGGTTCCCAAAGGCAGCTGTGCCGACCGCTTCGCACAAGCGGCATTCCAAAAGCTGGGGGTCAAGCCGGATTCCTACCTCAATCAGAATATCGAAGTGATCACGAGCGGCTTTCGTTCCGGCAAGCTCGACGCTGCCGTGCTGTGGGAGCCGACCGCGTCGCACATCATTCAAGAAGGCTATGCTAAGCGCGTTGCTTCGGGCTTCAGCATCGGCGAACCCGATAGCGGCTACCTGACGATGCGCGCGGATCTCATACAGTCGCGACCCGATGTCGTCCAAGGTTGGCTTAAGGCCGAGCTGGATGCGCAGCGCTATCTCGCCAACCCAAAGAATGCTTCGGAGATCGTCGCAATGGCGACCGATCAAACGACGGGCTTTACGAACAAAACAATGGCGAGCGCACTCTACGGGAAATTCCCCGATCAGAACAACGCCAAGGAACGCCTTACTATGCCGTTCATCTTCACGCCTGAGACGCTGCAGCTCATCCAGAACGACGCCGCGTTCTTGCACTCCGTGCACTCGATCGACGTCGATAAATTGCGGACGGATGCCATCATGCCGCAATTTGCGGAAGGCATCCTCAAGGAGCGCCATTTAACCACACCGGTCGGGTCGGCCGTGATCATGTCGCCGCTTCCCGGCTAGATCGAGTAGCGTGGCACGGCCCGTGGGGCTGCCCGTCGGCCCGGTGGAACATGGCGAGCAGCTCCGCGAACGAGCGAAACCGAGCGAGTACGCCGGTCTTTCGGTCGCGATGCTGCAGTTTGCCCAATGGCTGCGCAGTCCGCGTCCGTATCTGATGCTGATCGGCTTCGCACTCTTTGTCGGATTTTGGTATCTCGCCGTCGACGTTTGGAAGCTGCCGCGCTTTGCACAGCTGCCCGGACCCGACGGCGTCCTCAAAGAGTGGTTTAGTAAGAACCCGGCGTTCGGAATCTCGATCTACACGCCCGATTACTATTTAGACATTTGGGTGAGCGTGCGCCGCGTCGCGATTGGGTTCGCACTGGCGACGGTGCTCGGCATTCCGCTCGGGTTGTTTCTCGGATGGTCGAAGACGTTCCGAGAATTCATCTTCCCCGTTTTCGAATTACTCCGCCCCATCCCGATCCTAGCATGGGTGCCGCTCGCGATTGTCATGTTCAAGGGTCTCGAGACGCCTGTCATCTTCCTGACGTTCCTTGCGTCGTTCTACGCGACTGCGCTAAACACGATGCTCGGCGTCGAATCGATCGATGAGACGTACTTTCGCGCCGCGCAATGTTTGGGCGCGAGTCGTCCTCAGGTCTTCCTCAACGTTGTCGTCCCGGGCGCGATGCCGTTTATTTTTACCGGCTTGCAGATCTCGATGGGCGTTGCGTGGTTCTCACTCGTCGCCGCCGAGATGGTCTCCGGTAAGTACGGCCTCGGCTATCTGATCATGAACTCGTACACCGACGTGCAGTATCCGACGATCGTCATCGGGATGATCACGCTCGGACTCGTCGGATACGCGACGAGTGCGCTCGTGCGCGCTGCCGGGAATTTCCTGATGGAGTGGCGCGTTCGTGAGCTGGCGCTGGGTGAGGCGGCATGAGCGGCGGCGCGATTCGAATCGACGACGTCGTCAAGGTATACGATCCGGACGGAGCGGCGATCCTCGCCGTCGATCACTGCTCCCTCGACATACCGGCCGGAGAAATCTGTATGATCGTCGGGCCTTCCGGCTGCGGAAAGACAACGCTGCTCAATGCGATCGCCGGATTTCACAGCATTACGTCGGGAACGATTTATCTCGACGGTGAGGTTTTGTGCGGACCGGGAAAGCCGCAGGCAGCTCCGGGTCCCGATCGCGTCGTCGTCTTCCAAAATGGCGCGCTCTTTCCATGGAAGACGATTCTCGAGAATGTTTCGTTCGGGCCAATCGTGCAAGGCCGCCTCTCACGCAAGGATGCAGAAGACAAGGCCCGCCAGATGATGGCAGACGCCGGCCTCTCCGGTATGGAGAAAAACTTTCCGGGCGAGCTCTCCTCGGGTGTACGTCGTCGCGTCGAAATCGTCCGAGCGCTGATGAATGATCCCAAAGTTTTGCTCCTCGACGAGCCGTATCGCGCACTCGATTCGCTGACGAAATCGGTTATGCACGAGGCGCTGCTCGAGATCTACTACCGCAACCCGGTGACGATCTTCTTCATCACGCACGATCTGGAGGAAGCGCTTTTCCTTGGGCAGCGCGTTGCCATCATGACGACGCGCCCCTGCCGGCCGAAGAAAATCCTGGATGTCGATATCCCGCATCCGCGCAATTACAGCGTCCTAACCGCGCCGCGCTTTCGCGCGCTGATGGAAGAGACGATCGAAGCGGTCCACGAGGAAGCGATCAAGGCGTTCGCCGCCGGCGAAAAGGAAGGCGGCTGATGCGCAGGAGTACGAGCATTGCGATCTGGCGCGGAGTCGTCGCGATCATCGTGTTCCTCGTTTTGTGGCAGCTCGGTTCTACGTCGAAATCTTGGATGGGATTCGCATTGCCGTGGATCAGCGCGATCCCCGCACCCACCGACGTCATTCTCATATGGGCAGCACTCGTCCACGATTCCGGCTACTGGCAAAGCTGCTATCTGAGCATCTGGCGCGTTTCCGTCGGCTTTCTCGCTGCAATGGTCGTGGGAATTCCGTTCGGTCTCGCACTCGCGGTCAATCGGACCGCATACGGCGTGCTTTTCCCGACCTTTGAGGTCCTGCGGCCGATACCGCCGCTCGCGTGGGTGCCGCTCTCGATCATCTTCTGGCCCACACAAGAGCTGTCGATCACCTTCGTAACGTTCCTTGGCGCGTTCTTCACGATGGTGCTCAACGTCGTCGGCGGTGCCAAGTCGATCGACATTCGCTATTTTCAAGCCGCGCGTTCGATGGGGTCGAGCTCGTTCGATATCTTTCGCCGGATCATTCTGCCCGGTGTGTTGCCGTCGATTGCGGTCGGCGCTGCCGTCGGAATGGGGATCACGTGGAACGTCGTCGTTGCGGCCGAGATGATATCGGGTGGCGCAAGCCAAGCCACGGGCGCCGGCGGTGGGCTCGGTTTCTTCATCTGGAATTCGTACGTCGGCGGCTCGTATCCGCAAATCGTCGTCGGCATGATTAGCATCGGCATCGCCGGTTATCTTTCGAGCGAATTGCTGCGCAGGCTCGGCAATCGCGTGACTCCGTGGCTACGGAGCCGCTGACGATGGCAACAACCGGCGAAGTCGTCGTTAAGGGCGTCAGCAAATCGTACGGCCTCGCGCAGTTCGAAAAGGACGTCGTCAAAGATTGCTCGCTTACGATCGAGGCGGGCAAGCTCACCGTCATGGTCGGGCCCTCGGGTTGCGGAAAATCAACGCTCATCCGGCTCTTGGCCGGATTCGAACGGCCGACGAACGGCACGATAACGATCGACGGTAAGGAAGTGAACGGCCCAGGTCGCGACCGGCTGGTCGTCTTTCAAGAGACGGCACTCTTTCCGTGGATGTCGACGTACGAGAACATCATGTACGGGCCACGCGCTTGCGGCGAAGACAATTCCGAAACGCGCGCGCAAGCCGAATATCTTCTCGAGAAGGTCGGACTGAACGGTTTCCGGGACAAGTTTCCGAGCCAGCTCTCCGGCGGGATGCAGCGACGTGCAGAGCTTGCGCGCGCGATGATCAACAATCCCTCGATCATGATCCTCGACGAGCCGTTCCGCGGGCTCGACGCAATGACGAAGTCGCTCATGTGGGACTACTACGCGAGGCTCTACGAAGAGAACCGTCGCACGAATTTCTTCGTCACGACCGATATCGACGAAGCGATCTATCTTGCGGATCGTTTGATCGTGATGACCAACATTCCGACGCGCGTGCGGACCGTGCTCGAAGTCGACTTACCGCGTCCGCGTCAAGTCAAAGACGTCTTCGAAAACGACCGGGCCAACGAGCTAAAGATTCAAGCTCTCTCGTTGCTCCACGAGGAAGCGATGAAGTCGTTTGCCGATGGCAGCAAGGCCGCGGCCGACTTCGTCGACGCGTATTCGCGTCGCGTCGCCGGCGGTGATGGTTAGCCGGCGCAGCGGCGGGCCGTAGCCCAAGTTTTCTCGAGCAAGGTCGCAACCGTCGCCGGCCCGATACCGCCCGGCAACGGAATGAGAGCGCCCGCGAGACCCATGACACTCTCGACGTCGACATCGCCGGTCACGCCGCTTTTCGTTCGGTTGTAACCCGCATCGACGACCGTCGCGCCGGGACGCAGATGTGGCGCTCCAATGAACCCCGGTCGCTCAGCACAGGTCACGAGGATGTCGGCTTCACGCGTGGTCGCCGCTAAGTCGCGCGCGTCGGGGCTTATGAGACGCACCGAGCCGTCCTTCGATAGGTGCATCAGCAATAACGCAAGCGGTATTGCAATCTCGAGCGAGCTGCCGACAATCACGGTAGCAGCGTCGCGCAACGCTACACCGTGCCGCAAGAGCATGCCGACGATCCCGCTCGGAGTCGCGGGAGCCATGCTAGTGTCGCCGCGCGCAAGTTTGCCGAGCGAAAGCGGGCCCAAGCCGTCGACATCTTTTTCTACGGGAATCCGATCGAAGAGCGCCGCTTGGTGTAAATGCGGAGGCAGCGGCAGTTGAATGAAGATGCCGTGCACTGACGGCGAGGCTGCGAGCTCATCGATTGCACCCTCGACCTCCGCCTGTGTGGAGCGCGGGCTCAGCTGCACGTGTCGAAACTGCATCCCCGCTCGCTCGGCGTGAACGTGCTTGCGACGCGCGTTCGATAAGTCGCGCGGATCGCCGCTGACAAGCACGGTCGCCAAGCACGTAGGTGGGCTACCGGCTGCGGAAATTTCGTCCCGCAGCCGGCGTACCACATCGTCCAGATATCGCGCACCGTCGATGCGCGACGTAGAGTTAGGAGAGTCCGACGATCTCGCCGTTGTCGTCGAGCGAAATCTTGAACGCCGCAGGATCGGCGCCCAGTCCCGGCATCGTACGCATGTCGCCGCAGATCGGGTACACGAAGCCTGCGCCGACCGAAGCGCGTACCTCGCGAACCGGCATCGTCCAGCCGGTCGGTGCGCCCTTCAGCGACGGATCCGACGAGATCGAGTTCTGCGTCTTCGCGATGCAAACCGGGAAGTGACCGTATCCGTTTTTCTCGTAGCTGTCGAGCTGTCTCGCCGCAGCCGGGCTGTACTCCACTTTCGCCGCGCCATAGATCTTCGTGGCGACCGTTTCGATCTTTTCGCGGAGTGAGGCCGTGTCGGAGTAGAGGAACTTGAAGTTGCTCGGCTCGTTGCAAGCAGCAGCAACCGCCTCCGCGAGGTCGACGGCTCCCTTGCCGCCGTTCACGAAGTGCGTCGAGACGGCGGCACGCGCTCCCATCGAGGCTGCAATCTCGCGGATTGCTTCGTGCTCGGAGGGATGGTCGCCGGGGAATGAATTGATCGCGACGACCGGCGAGACGCCGTGAATGCGGATGTTCTCGATCTGCTTGCGCAGATTCGCGGCGCCCTCATGGACTTCGTCGGGATTTTCTTTGAGGATCGCTTCGGGCAGCGGCTTTCCGCCGACGATCTTGTGCTTACCCGAATGCGACTTCAGCGCACGAACGGTCGCAACGATAACCGCCGCATCGGGCTTCATTCCGGACGCGCGGCACTTGATGTTGAAGAAACGCTCTGCGCCCATATCCGCACCGAAACCGGCTTCAGTAACAAGATAGTCGCCGGTGTGAATCGCGACCATATCGCCGACGATCGACGAGTTGCCGTGCGCGATGTTGCCGAACGGACCTGCGTGAACGATTGCAGGCGTGTTCTCCAGCGTTTGCATCAAGTTCGGCTGCAGCGCATCGCGTAACAACACAGCCATCGAGCCTGCGCCCTTCAGCTCGGCCGCCGTGACGGGCTTGCCCTTCTTGGTGTAACCGACGACGATGCGTTCGAGACGCGAACGCAAATCCTTCAGCGACGTCGCAAGCGCGAGAATCGCCATCACCTCGGATGCCGCAGTGATGTCGAAACCGGTTTGACGCGTGACGCCATCGTCTTTTCCGCCCAGACCGATGACGATGTTACGCAGCGAGCGGTCATTCACATCGAGAACGCGCCGCCAGGTGATGTTGTCGAGCTCGAGCTCGTTGCCTTGGTGCAGATGATTGTCGACGATTGCCGACAGCAGATTGTGCGCCGAGGTAATGGCGTGAAAATCGCCGGTAAGATGGAGATTGAGCGCTTCCATCGGGACGACTTGGCTGTATCCGCCCCCGGCAGCACCGCCCTTGATTCCGAACACCGGCCCCATCGAGGCTTGGCGAATCGACATCGTGGCGCGCTTGCCGATATGATGAAAGCCCTGCGCAAGGCCAACAGTCGTCGTCGTCTTACCTTCGCCGAGCGGCGTCGGTGTAATCGCAGACATGACGATATATTTGGCCCGCGGACGTTTCTTGAGCTCATCGATTGCTTCGAGCTGAACTTTCGCGACGTACTTGCCGTACGGGATCAGGAAATCTTCAGATATCCCGATCTGCTCCGCGATCTCGCGGATCGGCTTCATTTTGGCTTCGTGCGCGATCTCTAGGTCTGACTTGAACTTTACCGCCATCTGACTGCGTTACCTCACCTTATTCCGGGCGCATTGCAGAGTGTTTTCAAGAAGAAGAGCGACGGTCATGGGACCTACGCCTCCGGGAACCGGCGTTATCGCGCCAGCGACGCGACAAGCTGATTCAAAATCGACGTCGCCAACGATGCGGATCGCGCCATTGTCTTTGACCACGCGGTTGACGCCAACGTCGATTACGGTTGCGCCAGGCTTTATCCAATTCTCCTTTACGAGTTCCGGCTTCCCAGCCGCGACGACGAGCAGGTCAGCCCGCCGGCAGACCGTTTCGATGTCGCGCGTCCGTGAATGGGCGATGGTCGTCGTGCAGTCTTCCATCAGGAAGAGCTGGGCAGCCGGGCGACCGACAATTGTCGACCTGCCGATGATCACCGTCTCGAATCCCCGCAGCGATTCGTGAACGGTCTTCGCCAACATCACGCAGCCTCGGGGCGTGCACGGCACGAGCGCAGGCTTGCCCAGCGCCAGAAGGCCGGCGTTCTGCGGGTGAAAGCCGTCGACGTCCTTCCCTGGGTCGATCGCATAGATGATGCGATCCGCGCTGATGTGTTTCGGCAAAGGAAGTTGGACAAGAATCCCGTGCACGTCGTCGCGTGCATTCAACTCGCCGAGCAACGCAAGAAGCTCGGCCTCCGGCGTTTGGTCCCCGAGTTTGTACTCGATCGAACGAATACCGGCATCCTTGGCTGCCTTTGTCTTGGTGCGAACGTAAACGTGGCTCGCCGGATCGTCGCCGACGATCACGACCGCCAATGTGGGAACAAAACCGCGATCGCGCTCGAGCGCCGAAACGCCATCGCGCACGCTGGCGCGGACGGTCGCCGCGTACGCTGCCCCGTCGATGATTCGCGGCGCCGGGTTCACCGAGCTCCGACCGGCTGTCTCTTCTCCTGCCAGTTCACGAGCTTGCGAAGCTTCTCGAGCTCGTCGGGCTTCATGAACACGCTGTGTTCAGGCCCGGGGTAAGCGCGCGTTTCGACGTCAGACTTGTAGTCCTCAAAAACTTTCTGCATGACGGGCATGAGCTCGACGTAGATCTTCGAGTGACGCGGCACGTGACGATCGTAGAGCCGAAAAAGATCACAAGTGATGATGTGCACGCCGTCGGCTTTGTTCCCTGCACCAAGGCTGATCACCGGAACCGGGAGCGTCTCGGCCAGATACTCGGCAACTTCCGACGTCGTAACCTCGCACAGAATCGAGAAGCATCCCGCCTCGACCATTGCCCACGCATCTTCGATCAGCTCCTTGGCACGGTCTGCAGTCTTGCCCTGAGCGCTGAAACCGCCAAGCTGCGCTTCGCGCATCGGCGTGATGCCGATGTGACCTTGCACGGGAATGCCGGCCTTCACAATTGCGCCAATATTTTTCGCGTGATGCTTGTTGCCTTCGCACTTCATCACTTCGGCACCGGCTTCGGCGACATAGCGCGCCGCATTGGTGATGGCTTGTTCTTCGGAGAGATGGAAGGACATGTACGGCATGTCGACCATGCGAAGCCCGTATTTCGAACCGCGCTTCACGGCTTGCGCCATGTAGAGCACTTCGTCGAACGTGACGTCGAGCGTCGATTCGTGTCCGAAAAGCGCCATCGCGCCGCTGTCGCTCACACACAGAATGTCGATGCCGACCCGATCTGCGAGAATTGCGCTGGGATAATCATAGATCGCCATCTGCGAGATCGGGATCCCTTGCTTCTTCTTCGCCGTTAGCGAGGGGATCGTAACTTTCTTGCGCTTGACTTCGGCAGGATTGCTCGACATCTTCGTCTCCGTTTCCATAGTGAATGGAAGAACGCGCGTATGTACGCTCACGAGTAAGATGAGCGTGGCTCAATTCCTGCCGCGCTACATTTCCTAAATACGCGCTTGGGTTTATTTAGGTTTGCGACGTAGAACGGGCCGCCACGTTTGCGGACCACCAATCGCGCAGCGTCCCGACAACGTATGTCGAGCCGGTAACAAGGACGATTTCATCGGCGCCCGCGTTACGCCGCGCAATTGAGAACGCTTCGACGGGATCGTTTACGGCTCGTCCCCACGCACCGTAATCCTGCATCAAGCTCGCCAGACGCGTCGGCGAGATCGGGGTTCGGCCCACGGCTTCGAACGACGTAAAGATGAACGAGGCCGGCAAGCGGCTCAGCTCCGCGAGAATCTGGCGAGCATCCTTGGCTTCGCCAATGGCGACGACGGCCATGAAGCGTCGGCCCGCAAACGTTTCAAGCAATGCGTCGACGAGATTGCGCGCTTTGTCTTCATTGTGCGCGATGTCGAAAACGACAGCCGGATGCGATGGGAAGAACTCCATACGGCCCGGGATGACGAGGCGGCTCATCCCGGTCTCGATGTTCTCTCGCGTCGGCCGCAAATCGTCTTTCAATTGTTCGAGCGCAAGAATTGCGGTTGCGGCGTTGCGCTGTTGAAAGCGTCCCAAAATCGGGAGCGAGAGCGCATAGGCGTCTTCCGGCGTGCGTATGGTAAAGCTCTGACCGTACGTCTCACCGGGCTGCGATTCGATCTGCGCGAGATCCCGAACCGAAAAAAACGGCGCGCCGACCTGGGCGCAAATCCGTTCGATCTGTTCGCGCGGACCGGGATCGGCGACGTCCGAAACGAGCGGAACGCCGCGCCGCGCGATCCCGGCTTTATCGAGCGCGATGTCTTCGAGCGTGTTGCCCAAGACGTCCATGTGGTCGAGACCGATGTTCGTGATCACCGAGACTTGCGGATGGCGCAGCACGTTCGTGCCGTCGAGCATCCCGCCGATGCCGACCTCAATCACGGCGACGTCGACTTCCATTTGCACGAAATACGTAAACGCGAGCGCCAAGACCGTCTCGTAGTACGTCGGGCGTCCGTATTCGGGCACCACGCTTTCGATCGCAGGCTTGATCTCGCTGAGCAAGCTCGCGAACTCTTCCTCCGGAATCGCGATGCCGTCGACGCGCATGCGTTCGGTGAGCGACACGATGTGGGGCTTGGTGTGAAGTCCCGTGCGCTTTCCGGATTGCGTCAGCACCGCAGCCAACATCGTCGACGTCGAGCCTTTGCCGCTCGTTCCGCCGACGTGCAGTGTCGGATATTTCTCTTGGGGATCACCGAGCGCACGCAGCAACGCACGCATGCGCTCTAACCGATGCGGTTGATGCCGCGAAATCGTTTCGTTGATCGTTCCCTGCAAGTACGCTTGCGCTGCCGCAAAGCTCACTCTTCTACCATTCCCCCGGCCGAAGCTCAACCATCTTTGACGTCGCCTGTGAGAAGGTCGAGCGCGTGAGGCAGAACCGGTAGAATCACCTCGAGGGTTTCCCGAACGGCCTTCGGGCTGCCGGGCAAATTGACGATCAGCGTCTTCCCACGCACGCCGGCAACCGCACGCGAGAGCATCGCCGTCGGTACGCGCGCAACGGATGCCGCGCGCATCTGCTCGGCCATTCCGGGCACTTCGTAATCGATAATTGCCAAGGTCGCCTGCGGCGTGCGATCGCGCGGACCGAGTCCCGTTCCGCCGCTAGTCAAAATCAACGCGAGCCGTCGATCGTCTGCAAGCTCGATTAACTCTGCCGAAAGTGCAGCTGCATCGTCGGGCAACACACGCGTCTCATCGATACTGTAGGCATCTGTCAGCACTTCGCGCATCACAGGGATGCAGGCGTCTGCGCGCTCGCCGCTCGCCGCTCGATCGGAAAGCACGATCAGGCCGGTGCGATACGTCAGGAGCTTTTCGACTCCCAGTTGCCACTCTTGCCGCCGGTCTTCTCGAGAAGACGGACTCGTTCGATCGAGATGCCTTTGTCGACCGCTTTGGTCATGTCGTAGACGACGAGTGCGGCAACGCTCGCCGCCGTCATCGCTTCCATCTCGACACCGGTTTGCGCAACGGTGCGCGCACGCGTTTCGATGATGAGCACGTCGCCGTCCCACGAAAACGTGACCTCGACCGATGACAGCGGAATCGGGTGTGCGAGCGGGATCAACGTTGGTGTCGCTTTCGCGGCCATGATGCCCGCGAGCTGAGCCGCGACGAGCGCGTCACCTTTTTCGAGCGTCGCCTCGCGCACTGCTTGCGCGGCTTTTGCACCAAGACGAACTTCAGCGCGTGCGCGCGCGCTGCGTTCTGTTGTCGCTTTGCTGCCGACGTCGACCATCACGATCGAGCCGTCGGGCGCAATGTGGCTCGGCCGGCTCATCGGACTCGCGATGGCGCTGCGCTTTGGAACCGGAACCAGATCAGGCAGAGAATGCCGAGACCCGCGAAGAGCACGGCGTGTTTGTGGTGCGGCCCGGGCTCGTGCGCCGCAATCTGCAGCGTCCCGGTCCAGTAGAGCACTGCGATGACAAAGAACGCGATCGCAAGCAACAACGAGAGACCCTTCATGCTTTCACCATACCGGAAAAGAACAGGATGAAGCAAATGACGCCCGCGGCCAGGCAGTACCAGCCGAACGGCCGCAGGTCGTTCGAGCGGAAATAGCGTGTCAGGAAGGCCAGCGATACATACGCGGTTATCGCCGAGAGAATCCCACCGGCAACCGACTGGACGAGTGCGACGTGCGCCGTCGGATCGAACAATCGCGGGACCTCGAGCAGGCCGGCGGCGAGAATCACGGGCGTTCCCAGCAAGAATGAAAAGCGCGCCGCTTCGGCCTCCGAGAGATTCATGAGTAGTCCGGCCACGATCGCACTTCCCGAACGCGAAATACCCGGCAAGAGCGCAAACGATTCAGCAAGCCCGACTTTAACCACATCGACGTACGAAAGCGATTGCATCTCGCGCTGACCATCATCTTTGCGCTTCAGCCACTCACCCGCGAACATTACGAGACCGTTGAGCGCAAGAAAGAGCGCGACCGGAATCGGCGACGCGAACAAGCCGCGCACCTCGCGTTCGAAAAATAATCCCAATAGTCCAACGGGAATCGTCCCGATGACGAGCAGCCACGCTGTCTTCTCGTCGGCGCTGCCAGAAAAGCGGCCACGCACGATGCTCCCGAGGAACGCACCGACGATTCCACGCCATTCGCGCCAATAGAATACGAGCAGCGCGAGTGCCGTCCCGAGATGCAGCACGACGACGAATGCCAAGAAGCCCGGGCTGGCAAGATCGATGTTCCAGTGCAACAGCGCGGGAATCAAAACCGTATGTCCGAGGCTGCTGATCGGGAATAGCTCGCTGAACCCTTGTAGGATTGCGAGCAGCATCGCCTGCGCGAATGTCACGCGAGCTTACTGAGTTTCGAAGGTCACTACGTACAGATAGCTGCCGGGAGTCGGAACGCAGTTGACGATATCGGGCTGATATTTCGATTGCTGCGCGGCCTGCACCGCAGCTTTGTCGAGCGCCGAATTATGCGTCGACGTCGCAATCGTCGCAGCGGTGACGTTCCCGTTTGCATCGAGGGTGACTTTTACTTGGGCCGTTCCGCTCGCGCCCATTTGACGCGCGATCTCCGGCATGTCGGGCACAACCTTTTGCGTGGCTCTTGCCGCCGCGTTCGGGACCGCGCATGCGGGCTTGGTCGGCGTCGGCGCTGCCGTCGCGGTTGCGGGTCCGGCCGTCGGCGCCGGCGGTCCGGTATTGGCATTGCCCTGCGGCACACCGCTTTCGGAACCTTGCGTATTCGTGTACGCGTTTTCCGAGGGGCCGCTGTTGCTATTGCTGTGCGTCTTCGGCGGCTGCACGCGTAGCTTCGTGACTACGTGCGGCGGCTGCGTCGGTTGCGGCGTTTGTTTGGGCGGCGGCGTCGGCGTTGGTGTCGGCGGCGGCGTCGGCCTCGGAGTCTGAAGCTTCGTGACGCTTACGGTTTGAATCGGCTCAGGCGTACCCCCGTTCGACGGCTTCCACTCGACGAACGGTCCGAACAGCCCGTGCAGCAGAACCGAGATCACGAACCCGTAAAAGATAAAACGGCGCGAGTATGCGAGGACGTTTCGTACGGTATTCGGCGGTTGTTTCGGATCTGGTGCCGCTGGTTTTTTTTGCGCCATCGTTTCGGGGGTTAGCTCTTTCCGCCGGCGGGTGCGGCGGCGCCGTTCGAGCCTTGTGGAGTCCCCTCGACGTGGTTCGCGAGACCGAAGTTGACGAGGTCTTCTTTTTTAGCGGCGTCCATGACTTGCAGCACCGTACCGTACGAAGCGGCCGGGTCAGCCTTCACGATCACACTAGTGTAACGGTGTCCGGTATTGTCGGCCAGGCGCTTGAATGCCGCAGGCGCATCAGGGATATCGACGGAGTCGGAACCGATTTGGATCTTGTTCTTGGCGTCGATGATGACGACGATCTGCGAATCCTTGACTTTTTCGGTGTTCTTTGCGTCCGGAAGCTTTGGCTCTTTCGTCACGGCCGCGAGAATGATGAAGATGATCAAGAGCACCAACAACACGTCCGTGAACGGCGTGATGTTGATGGTCGACATTACTTCTTCGCCGTCTTCGCCTGTACTGACTGCCATACGTTACTGTGCGCCCCTTAAGACGTAACGAAACCGACGTCGGTTAGACCAGCCTGTTTCGCCGCGTCGAGTATCCGAATGATGACCCCGTACTTTGCTTTTGCGTCGGCAACGATCGAAACGTGCAGCTGTCCGCGACGCCGCGCGACCTCGGCCATGTCATAGTACAAGGCCTGCTCGCTCGAGCGTTTACCGTCGACGAAGATGACGTCTTTGTTGTTGACGTCGACCTCGATCGTCTTCTTCTTATCGTCGTTGTTGACTTGATTCGGATTCGATTTATTGGGGAGCTGCTTTTGGAAGCCCGGCGGCGTAATCAGCGCAGCCAAGATCATGAAAATGATCAACAACACCAACAGCACGTCCGTGAAGGGCGTGATGTTGATTTCCGCCATGACCGAATCGTCTTGCGCTGCGCCGGTGAGAGCCACGAGTTAGGCCTTTGCGGGCGAAGCAGCGCCCTTCGGCGTGTAGAGATCGGTCGGGATCGGCGCTCCCGTATTGTGGAAGTGCAGCATCTCGGCCAGCTGGTTGGCGGCGACGATCATATCTTGGTTGTACGCTTTAATTCGCGTCTTGAAGTAGTTGAAGAAAATAACCGAGATAACGGCAACGAACAGTCCGGCGGCGGTGGTGATCAACGCTTCCGAGACGCCAGCGGCCACGACGGCCGGCGTCGAGTTGCCCTTGAGAGCGATGTCTTGGAAGGCGCGGATGATACCAAGTACGGTTCCGAACAGCCCCACGAACGGCGCGATGACGGCGGTGGTACCGATCACGCCCAAGTTTCGCTCGAGCATGTTCAGATTCTCCATCAGGGCGATCGAAAGCGCGTCCGTGATGTCGGCGCGGTTCTTCTCACCGCGCAATAGTCCGAATTCCAAGATTCGAGGCAACATGCCGCGGTTTTGCCGTACGACTTTCAGTGCTCCGGGGAGGTCGTCCGCGGCGATGCGCTCACCGATCTGGCGCAAGAGGGCTCGCGAGTCGCTTTTCTGCGTTGCGAAGAAGAATAGCCGCTCGATAACGATCGCCACCGCAATCACCGAGAGGAGCAGCAAGGCCCACATCGCCACGCCGCCCGCGATGATGAAGTACCAAAAGTTTCCGAAAAATTCGCCCACCGTGTGAACCGCCTTCCGGTTGTGTTTTCTTTACAAAACGCGGGCCGCGATGGGCCCGAAACAAGCCGCGCTCTTTTCCTAAGGCTGCGCGTTCTCCTAGGTCCGCCCTCGCGCCCTTACTTGGAGGCGCCTTGGGCAGAAACTTGAGTTAACAATTGCGACGCCATCTTCTCTGCGTCCGCGTCGCCGGAGGCTTTTGCCGAGCTTTGAGCTTTTTGTAGGTAGGGCAAGGCTTCGTTGTATTTCTTCTCGTTGAGGAGCACGTTGCCGTAGGCCAAGTTCGCGCGTGCGTCGTCCGGGGTCAGCGCAATCGCCTTTCCGGCGACGATTTGGATCTGATTCCAGTCCGGATGTGCGAGGCGCATGAGCTGCATGGCTTCATTTGTATACATCGTGTGCGCAAGCGGCCCACCGTAGGAGCCCCCCTTCTCGTACGCGGCGATTGCGTCCGACGTTTTTCCTGCGTTCGACGCAGCCAGCGCCTTCTTCGCGTAGTAAGCGACGACGTGCGACGTCCCGACCATATTATCCGGATCGAGCTGCTTCATCTCGGGTAGCAGCGCAACCGCTTTGTCGATTTGATCGGAATCGGCGTACGCGGCAATCAGATTGGCCACGATCGTGCCACGCTCTTTTGGATCCAGCTTCGGATCGCTCGGGCTAAGAGCGCGCGCCTGTTCGAAGGACTGAATCGCATCAGTCGTGTCGTTGTTGACAAGCTGGGCGTTGCCTAAGAGATTCCAGGTAGCCGCTCCGGGCGTCACGGCTTTGGCCTTCGTTGCATAAGCAACGGCAGCCGCGCCGTTCTTCGTAGTAATGGCAGCTTGCGCTGCTTTCGCGTACGCGTTCGCTGCAACGGTCGCGTATTGCGACGAAACCGTTCCGGCCTTGTTGAAGGCCGTGGCCGAATCCACGAAGTTATTGAGGAAGAATTCCGAGACGCCGAGCAGCGCGTTGGCCTGCGGATCGTCGGGATGCGACTGCAGATATGATTGCAGGCCGTTGCGGGCATCGATATAGTGTCCGGCATGAACTTCCGCATCGTACTTGGAGAGCGGGTTAACCGGCGCAGCGTTGCTGGTCTTGGTGTTGACCACGAATTTCAGCGTGTACGTGTAGAACGCCGCAATCTTCTTTCCGCCTTTGGTCGCCGGAGAATATTTTGCGGAATTCGCGATTTCCATCGCGGCTTGATTGTCGTCGGAGTTTGACGACTTGATGATCTTTTGTACTTTGAACGACGCGTCGGGATTTACCAACACCTGAATGAGCACCGTGCCGTTTCCTGCGATCGGCGTCGCGGAGGTGCCCTGCTTTACCAGTTTCGGTGGCGTGTAATAACCGAGGTTGTCGCCCAACGCCGGCAGACTTGAAAGCGCAACCACTGCGACCGTGGTCGCCACAAAAATACGTCCGTTCATCGCCAGACTAAAACCCTACCTTAAGTGCTGCCCGCCTAAACCGTTCGCAAGCTCAACGCCATGGCTTTACGAGCGCCTCGTAAGCCGCGCGGGCGCTCTCGAAATACGACGCCGAGAGGTGAAGAGTTCCTGCCTCGACATCATCGGCGAGCCCTTCTAATCGTTCCGAAAGCTCTCGCAGAGCGGCCCCGATCGCGACGCCGTTCGCCTTAAGAATCGGCTCCCATATCTCCCAGGGCGAACCGGCCAGGCGCAGAGTGGAGGCGAGCCCCGACCCTACGAGATCGGGTGCGATCTCACGCTCGCTGAGCAGCGCGGCAAGCGCGCTGACCACGGCTTGCGGAAGGTGTGAGGTGAGCGCGAGCGCGCGGTCGTGCTCGGCGGCATCGATCGGGTACGAACGTGCGCCCATTGCTCTAATGAAGGTCTCGATCGCTGCGTCGCGCTCGCGATCGCTCGGCACGTACGTCCACACGCGTCCCTCGAACAAATCGTCCCGCGCGGCACTCGGCCCGCGTTGCTCGGCTCCGGCGATCGGATGCGTCGCGACGAACTTCTTCCATCCGGCAGAACGATCGACGACGGGAACCTTCACCGATGCGACGTCGAAGACGAGAGCCGGAGCATCGAGTGCACGCAGGGCATCGATCGCGGTCAGCGTTGCGTCCAGCGGCAGTGCTATCACAAGCGTTTTCGAGACGCGCGCCAGCGCCTCGAGCGAGTCGACGCTTCGATCGACGAGATCCGCAGCCGACGGGTTCGCATCGAAACCGGCGACCTCAATCCCCACCTTGCGGGCCCGTAACGCGATCGAACCGCCGATCAACCCGACGCCCGCGACTCCGAGCGGGCCGTCGAAGCTCACTGGCGTTGCAAGTCCGGTCGCAGTGCGACGGCACCCTCGAGGTAGACGTGCACGATCTCGTGCTGTGCGAGCGTCGTATTAATGAGGATCATCGTGCGAATGCAGCGCGGCAAATCGCCGGGAACAGGGATCTCCGTGAAATTGAGAAGCGGGATGCTCGTCCAACCCAGACGACGCGCCGCGGACGCGGGGAAACCGGCTCGCAGGTCGGGCGTAACCGTGAACAATGCCGATGCGACATCTTCGAGCTCGAACTTGTTCCGCTCGCGGATTGCAATCAGCATTTTTTCAGTCGCGCTGAGTATCGCCTCGCGATCGTCGCTTACGGCCTGCGTCGCGCCGCGAATTCCCCGTACCCTTAGCCCGTCCGGCATCTCCGCGCGAGTTCAGGAGAAGCACATCGAGCGCCTTGCGTTCACGAGGTGAGAGCTCGCGGAGATGCGCGGGCCGCAGTGAGCCCAGGCTCACCGGACCAAAACTCAAGCGTTCGAGCGCAACGAGCGGATGGCCGACCGCCTCGAACATCCGGCGCACTTGCCGGTACCGGCCCTCGTGCAACGTGAGATCGATGACCGAACGATCACGTGCAACCGTAACGACCCGCAACGCCGCGGGCGACGTGCGGCGGCCTTCCAGGAAAATGCCGACGCGCAGCTTTTCAACGGCCTCGGGCTCGAGCCGGCCACGCAGAGTCGCGCGATAGACTTTGTCGACGCCGAAACGCGGATGCGTCAACGCGTACGCTAGATCGCCGTCGTTGGTCAATAGCAGCACGCCCGACGTATCGTAATCCAAGCGCCCGACCGGAACGAGGCGTGCCGCTTTCGGACCGCGCTCCGCCCGCACGAGATCTTCGACGGTGCGCCGGCCTTCCGGATCGCTCATCGTCGTGACGACTCCGACGGGTTTGTTCAACACTAAGACTTCGCGTTGCGGCATGACGACCGTGCGGCCGTCGAACTCGACGCGATCGCCGTCTTCGACGCGCGAACCGAGCTCGCGCACGAGTTTGCCGTTCACGCGAACCTTACCGCCGACGATCATTTCTTCCGCGGCGCGCCGTGATGCGATTCCCGCAAGCGCGAGATAACGTTGCAGCCTCATGGCGATAGTGAAGCGCGTCCGCTCAGCCACTTGCTGCCGCGCGCATAATAGCGCAGCGCGCGTTCGGCAGCCTTCGTCAAACCGATGCGCGTCGAGACGCCGATCGGAAGCGCGACTGCATCATCGAACAACGCGAGCGGCGAGCGCGCAGCGCACAAATCCAAACCATCGACAGCGCCGTCGATCCCGAGCGCGGCGCACAACCGGCCGGGACCGCGCAGGAGATCGCGATCGGCGACACTGGGACGCCTTGCGCGCATTGCGTCGATTCCCGCAACGGGTTCGAGCGCGCGGATGAGTACCGCTTCGCCGACTCCGGGCTTGGCGCTGGTGACGTTCAAGCACCAGCTGGTTCCGTAGATACGGTAAACGTACGCAAAACCGCGCCGGCCGAACATCACCTTGTTGCGTTTCGTGATTCCACGAAAGGCATGCGAGGCCGGATCGCCCGTAACGTAGGCCTCGACTTCAACGATACGCGCAGTACTGCGTGTCCCGCCGATGCGCGACACGAGCAACTTGCCGATCAGAAATTTCGAAAGCTCGACTGTATCCACGGGAAGCATCGCACGTGTGATGCGTTTAGGCCGCGATGGCGAGCTCGACCTCCGCACGCGCGCGTGCGCAAAGATCGTCGGACGGATTCGCGACGATGACGTCAACGCGCGAGAACATGTTCAGCCGGCATTTCAACTGAACGTACTGCAATGCGAGCGCTTGCGGCAACTGACGGCGCTGTTCGAGGTCCTCGATGACGCGCTCGTCGGGGATGGCCAGGCGAACGGCTCGGAAGCCCTCGGCGCGCAGAGCAGTTGCAACCGCAATCAAGGCAGCGTAGCCGATTTCGCGACCGAGGAGCGCGGGATAGCGCTCGAGCCGAAATGCAATCCGCCGCGGCTCGTTTTCGCCCGCGATCTCGGCGTACGCGACGCCGTCGCCCTGCAGATTCGCAGCGTATGCGATCGCGACGTAGTGGATTTGCTTGAAATTCGGCTTTCTCGGTTTCATCACTGACTTTCGTTATCGAACATATGTTCGATCTGACTGTCAGGCTGTCCTCCGCTCCGCCAGGAGCCCCTGGTAGATTTCTATGGTGCGGTCAGCCTGTAATCCAAGACTAAACCGCTTGAGTGCCAAATGCGCGGCACTCTGATTCGGTTCAATACGAAGTGCCTCGCCGATCCCCCACGCCACGGCATCTGAGTGTGGGCTAACGAGCAGTCCGTGGCCCTCCAGCGCGTCCCGGCTCTGCGGAGTGTCCACGGCGACGACGGGAAGCCCACAGACCAGCGCTTCGGCCAGCACGAGGCCCTGCGTCTCGGTGAAGCTCGGAAAGACGAACGCATCGCAGGAGGCATAGAGATCCGGCAATTCCATCCGGGGGATGTGGCCGAGGAAATGAACCCGCTCCTCGACACCCGCCGCGCGGGCCAGCTCTGCCAGCCCTGCCCGCTCCGGACCGTCTCCGGCCAGGGCCAGGTGAACGCCGGGATCCTCGAGGCCCCCCAGCGCTTGAATCGCGAGATCGATGTTCTTCTCTCGTGCCAGGCGCGAAACGAGCAGAACAAGCTTCGAGGCCCCGAAGCGTGCGCGGAGTGTGTCACTGCGCCGGCCGGCGGCAAAGCGTTCGACGTCGATGCCGGTCGGGATGACTGCAATCGGAGCAGTTACCCCGAGCCCCCGGAGCCGAGCCTCCATCGCGGATGTCGGGACGATAACCCTGTCGGCTAAGTTCGCGTACGTGCGCGTCAAAGTCGTCGCAGCGCGGCGCGTCGCGGTCCGCTCGAACGGAACGTAATGCGCGTATTCTTCAAGCTGCGTATGATACGTAAACACGAGTGGAATGCCGTGTCTGCGCGCTAAACGCACGCCCATCCATCCAGTAACAAACGGCGAGTGCGTGTGAATTACGTCGAAGCTTCTTACGTGCGCGCGCGCACGTCGATCGAGTAACGGAAGAACGAGACGATATGCCGTTCGCGTCGGCAACGGAAGCGACGGCACGCAAACTGCGGAGCGACCGGACGGAGCAACAACAAATGCATCGTGTCCTGCAATTCGTAGACCATCGCAGAGCGCGTCGATGCTAGCGACGACACCGTTCGCAATCGGATGGTAACACTCAGAAAATATCCCGATCTTCATACGTAGCAACAGCTGGGCTCCGACACCCGGATTTGACGGACGGTTTACGATTGTGCTATCGTACCGCCGTTCGCCCTCCACCTTCCCTGCGAAGGGCGACGCCACTGGGGAATCACTCACCGAGTCCAAGGACTCCGCCCCGCTTTCGCCACTGTCCAGTTACGGCAGCTTACTGCGTAACTTCGAACCAACACGCACAGACGAAGGAGCCGGTTTCTGAACGAGGGGACGACTAAAGCCGCATCGATGCGGTTTCTCGCCACAGGCATGCTATCGGTAGGTATCGTGCTTCCGCTCGTCTCCGTTCCCATCGTGCAGAATAGGGTCGTCGCACTAGCCGAGCGGTCGCATACTGCCAGCGTCGCGCACGTCTCGCATTGGACGCAGCGCATACGGGTCAAAACGAATCCGATCATCGAACATCGCCTTTCGATTTTTCTTCCGCCGACGCGATCGAAAGTCGTAAGCGCCGGAACGCCGACGATTCGCGAAAAAATTCTGTCATTTCGGCGTTCGGACGACAATGCGCGTGTACAAGTGAAAGTCATATCGTCACGCATAATTCAGCGTGGAAAGCCGAAAGTCGTCATCAGCGGCATTTTGGCGTACGAACATTACGCGCAGCTTGCAAAACGCGGTTTTGAAGGCACGATGCGCCTCGCAAACGCCGCGCTTGAAATGTTCGCTACGGCTTATACCGCCGATTGTTACGGATGTTCCGGGATGACGAAGTCGGGCGTGCACGCCGGATTCGGTGTTGTCGCCGTCGATCCACGCGTGATTCCGCTGGGCACGCATCTGTACATCAAGGGTTACGGTCCCGCGATCGCGGGCGACACCGGTGGAGCAATTCGAGGCAATCGCATCGATCTGGGCTTCGATTCATCGGCAGCGGCGTTTGAGTTCGGTGCACGTCCCGTGCACGTGTACATCCTGAAATAGAAACTCGCCAGGAGCTACGAGCCCGCGGCCTCCGTCCGAAACGCCGGCTCGGTCAACACTTCCTGATCGATGGCGCGATCGCCCAGCGAATCGCGACGTTGACGCTCGACGGCGGCGGCTCACGCATCCTTGAAATCGGAGCCGGCACGGGCACGCTCACGGCCGCACTGCGCGAACGGGGCGCCGCTGTCACGGCGATCGAGATCGATTCTTCGCTAGTCGCGCTGCTTCGCGATAGGCGCGATCTCGAAGGCGTTGAGATCATCGAAGCCGATGCGATGCGTTTTGCATTTGATGATTACGCGTCGCGTGGAGCATGGCGCATCGCCGCGAACTTGCCGTACAACATCGGCACGCCGCTCGTTGCGGAACTGTCCAAAATGCACAATCCGCCCGAGCGCATGGTCGTAATGCTGCAAAAAGATGTCGTCGACCGGCTCGTGGCCGGCCCGTCGACGCCTGCCTACGGCAGTTTGAGTCTCGTCGTTCGGGCGCGCATGCAGGTGCATCGCGCATTCACGATCGGGCGTTCGCATTTCTATCCGCGTCCGAACGTCGATTCATCGGTCGTCGTTTTGGAGCCGCTGACGGTCCGGCCGAACATCGAAGATTTCCAGCGATTCGATTCGATCGTGAAGGCGGCTTTCGCATACCGTCGTAAGACCCTCGCGAACAGCCTGTCGCACGCGCTCGGAATCCCTCGCGAGCGCACCGTCGCCGCGCTGAAGTCTCTCGAGCTCGATCCGGAGATCCGTGCAGAACAACTCGACCTTTCGGCGTTTACCGAACTCTCCCGCGAGCTGGCCGCCTAACGCGTTCCCGATTTGGGCATCGATTCTTGCACTGATCGGCGCGATGGGGATCTACTTCCTCACGATTATTTACTTGGTGCACGCGTTCGCAATCGCGCCGAACGTTGTTCATGCCGAGGAGCTGACGCGAGGCATCGTCTTGGCGCAAGTGCTCAGTTACGTGCCGATTATCGCGTACATTGCGTGGACGCTGCCCTGGCTTGCTGATCGCCCGCTCGGTTTGATTCTCGGTCCTTTGCACGGACGCCAAATATTTGCCGGATTCGTTGGCGCGATCCTCATGTGGCTTTCCGTAACGACCGTCGGCGCGATTCAAGCCGGCATCGTCGGCCATACGCCGACGCAAACCGCGGTAAAGCTGTTCGAAAACGCAAAGCCCGGCATTTGGCTCGACGTGATGGCGATCGTCGCGGTCGGCTTGGCGCCGTTCGCGGAAGAGCTGCTCTTCCGCGGCTTCATCTTCAACGCGCTTTGGAAGCGAATGCCGTTCTCGCTCTCGGCGCTCGGGAGCGGAATACTTTTCGGGCTTGCGCATGGGCAATCGGCGGGGATTGCTCCGCTGGCGGCCGGCGGCATCGTGCTCGCCTCGGTGTACGCGCGCAGCGGATCGCTTTGGTCCTCGATGATTGCGCACGGAACGTTCAACGGCATCACGCTCTCGCTGCTGTTGCTCGCCGGAATCAAGACGTAGCGTGCGCCTCGCGGTCGATGCGCTCAATCTGCGCAACGATCGGCGCGGAATGGGACGTGTCGTTCGGAGCGTCTTGCGCGAGGCTGAGAAGGCCGGCGTCGACGTCACGCTGCTCGGCATCGACAAACCGACGCGCAGCGCGCGCCGGCGCGACGCTTATGACGTGGTGTGGTATCCGTGGAACGGCATTCGGTTTCGTGCCGCAGCGCCGTCGCTCGCGCACATTCACGACACCTTCGCATTGCATGAACGCGTCAATTGGATCGCACGACGTCGCGTACAAAGGCCGCTCCGGCGCGCAGCGCGCGAAGCGGATCGCATCGCGACCGATTCGACCTGGAGCGCGGAGCAGATCGAGCGGGAGCTGCGCGTAAGTCCCGAACGGATCGTCTCGATTCCGCTGCAGCCTGATGCTTTCTTCAGTCCTGGCGAGGCCGAATCACCGCAATCGCTTCCGTCGTCTCCGTACGTTCTGATGGTTGGAGCCGGCGAACCGCGGAAGAACGCCCGGCTCTTGGCCGGCGCGTTTGCTGACGCGTTTGGGGGTCGCGACGTGCAACTCGTCGTGGTCGGGTCACTCGCTCCGGATGCAGAGGGCGAAGCGCGTGCGCGCGCAATCGCCCTCCACATCGAATCCCGAATCGACGATACGCGTCTGCGCGATCTCTATCGCGGCGCAGCCTGCGTTGCGGTACCCTCGCTTGCCGAAGGCTTCGGCCTGGTAGTGGTTGAGGCGCAAGCCTGTGGTGCGCCTGTCGTTGCGTCGAATGCGAGCGCGTTACCCGAAGCTGCCGGTAACGCCGCTCTGCTCGTCGATCCGCACGATCGCGCCGGATGGCGCGACGCACTGCGCGAGGTTATCGACGACGAAAGCGTGGCGCTACGCTTGCGCGCGCTCGGAATTACTCGTTTCGGTTTGGGACGGCGCGACGAACCGGCGCGCGCCATTCTCGCTGCGCTGCGCGATCTCGCCGACCATCGTGCGTAGACGCTCGATAAAGCGCGCGGGTGAGAATTGCTCGGCGTGCGCGCGCAACTGCTGCGGATCGAAGCGCGAGGGTTCGAAATCCGTGAGCACGCGAGCGAGCGATGCTGCGCTGGGCTCGTGGAAAAACACGCCGGTCACGCCATCGACGATCGTTTCGAGCGCTCCGCCCGCACGCAGCGCGATTGCCGGACGCCCGGCGGCTGCCGCCTCGAGGGGAACCAGCCCGAAATCCTCCTCACCTGGGACGATTACCGCGAGTGCCGCGCCAAGGAGCGCGTTTATTTGCTCGTCGGGAACGTAGCCGAGAATCTCGGTCGTCGTGCCGCGTGCGCGCGCGCGCAGTGTATCGAGCGCAGGTCCGCTGCCGGCGACGCGAAGCTTCACGCCCGCGAGCGCAGCTGCATCGATGGCTCGATCGATAGCTTTATACGGCAATAGCCGCGAGAGCACGAGAAAATAATCACCCTCACCGCGGCCGGGCGTGAACCGCTCGACATCGGCCGGGCACGGAAGCACGAAGGCCTCACGTCCGTAGTAGCGGCGTACACGCTCGGCAACGTTGCGGGAGTTCGCAATGAAGGCCGTGGGACGTAACGCGGCGCGCCGATCCCATGCAGCCAGCGACGCGACGAGCGGCCGCGCGATGTTGCGTACGCCGAAACCTCCGACGTAACGGTCGTACGCGAACAGAAAGCGGCTCGGCGTGTTGATGTAGCAGACGTGCACGGAATTCGGCGCCGTACGAACGCCTTTCGCCCATGCAGTCGTCGAGCTGACGATCAATCCGTATGCGGAGAGATCGAAGCTCTCGAAGGCGGCTGGATAGAGCGGCGCGAGCGCCCGAAAGAAGCGGTTGCCCAGCGGTACGCGCTGGAGAAATGAAGTGTGCACACGACTCGCGGGGACGAGATCTCCGCACTGCCGTTCGTCGTAGAGCGCCGTATATACCGGCGCGTCCGGCCACGCGCGCGCAATGTGCGCGAAAACGCGCTCAGCGCCGCCGCGCTGATTGAGGTAGTCGTGGACGAGGGCGACGCTCAGTGTTGTTCTTGTGTACGCGGCAAAACGAGCGCAAACGTATACTTCTGCAAGTACTCTTTGACGACGCGCTGCACGTCGGACGGCGTCACCGCGTCGATTGCGTCGAGCACGCTGTTCGGATAGTCCGGATCCAGGCCCATGCGCGCGACCCAGCCGACGAGCGCAGAGCGATCCTCGAGCGTCATATTGTCGATCACGAATTGGCCGCGCGCGAGCGTTCGATAACGCTCTATCACCGACGCATCCAACTGCTTGGCCGCGAGCACATCCGTCGCTTGGAAGATCTCGCGCCACCCGGCACTCGTTCCGATTCCGGTTCCGCTCGCATAAATGATGAAGTTCGCCGGCTTGACTTCGTACTGATAGATCGCGTTGATCGGGCGAAAGAGCGCCGGGCGGCTGACGATCGAATCCGTTTGCCCGAGCGTCGAGACGATGGCTTGAACGACCAGCATCGACGCAAAATCTTTGGCGCCGGGCGTAGGCGCCGCAAATCCGACGCCGACCCACGGCAACGCGACGTCGCGATGGGTGACGATGCGCGTCGGCGGATCGGTCGGCGCCAGCGTCTTCTGCGTGAGCGAAGCCGGCGAACCCGCGGGCAGCCGCGCGACGACGGCTTGCGCGGCGCGCGCAACGTCCGCATCGACGCGGCCTGCAGCGGCGATCGTTGCGCCACCGCTCCGATAGTTATCCGACCAGAATTTCTTGAGCGCCACGGAGCCCGCGTTCGAAACGACCGATAGCGAACCGAGCGGTGCGTAGCCTGCGCCGCTACCCGCATAGTACGAACGCCGCAGCATCTCCGAAAGGACGCCGAATGGACTCTCATTGGCGTCGATGATGCGCGACGCGAGCGTCTTTCGTGCGCGCGAAATCGTCGCGTGCGAGAAATCCGGCGCTGCGAGCGCGCCGCCTAAGAGCGCAAGAGCAGCACGAATCGTCGTGGGCGAACCCTCCACGTAGTAGCGCACGTATTGCGGCTCGACGCTGACCGTCAAGTTCGCACCAGAAGCGGAGATTGCGCTGCGCAACGGCAACGGACGTTCGCCACCCGGTACCGGCGTTTGCGCAATTACCTCGGCAAGAAGTGCCGCGAAACCGTTTTGCTGGCCGCCTTGGCGATCGAGGCCGCCCGGAAGCATGATCTGCACGCCGGCGAGCGCGGCGGAGGGATCGACTTGCGCCGGCACATTCTCGATCATTGTCGTCGCCGGATACTTATCGACGGCGGCCGCAGCGGGCAATCCGAGGGCGGCGATGAGCGCAAGCGCGAGAATAGCGCGCATCATTTCGCCCGCACCTCGAGCTCCGCGGTCGCCGGCGGAGACGCGCTGAGATATTTTGTAACGGTTTCTGCGACGATCTCCGGCGTCAGCGCGCGAATCGATGCGAAGTAGCGTCCTGCGTCGAGATCCGCGCCCGGCGCGTAAGCTGCGTTTCCTTCGAGAGCGTACCACCCGAAGTTGTCTGCAAGCGACAGCGGTGTCGCTACGTCGCTCATGACGTGATATTCGAACAAACGCCGCGCGACCTCAAACGTCTGGCGATCGAGCGGTTTGCGCATCGCTGCAAGCGCGGCCTCAACTCGTGCGCGTGCAGCTGTCGCTTGACCACCCGTCGCTTCGACGTAAAAAACACCGGGATCGTAGTACGTCACGTATTGCGCGTCGATCGATGCGTCGATGTCGTCGAGCTGACGTGAAACGACGCCGGAATCCGGATCGAAGAGGTAGTCGGCGAGGAAATCCAAGGCGGTCGCGGCGCGTTCATCTTTGATCGGCGGACCACTCCAGGCGAAACCAAAGCCGGGGACAGGGCCCGTGCGCGTGACGCTCTGCGGCGTTTGCGAGACGATGCTCGAAAAATTGGCGGTCGGTTCCGGGGCGCTCGTATCGGTGCGGCCGATGACTGCATCCTCTGCCAATTGCTGATTGACGTCGCCGGTCAAGACGACCGTTGCGTTCGATGCACGAAACGCGCGTGTCGCGAACGTCCGCAAATCATCGAGCGTAAGCGACATGATGCTGCTGGAGTCGACCGGTGAATAGTGATCGGGGCCGCTCTTGAAGAGCGCCGAGAAAAGAGCTTCTCGAAGTGTCTCCGAGGGCTGCGTGATGTCGCGCAAGCGAGTGTCGGTTCGCACCTCGGCAAGCGCCTTCGTGCGTCCATCGTCGTTGAGAACGGGGGTGAAGTAGACGCCGCTCATCGTTCGGAGGACGCGAGCTGCTTCGGTGGCTGGGACGAGCGCTGCAATTTCGATCGTTTCCGGATAGACATTGACGCTGAAGCGGCCGCCGACTTCTGCGACCAGGGTCGCCAGCGGCGTCCCGGTCAGCGGGGCTGAAGCCGCGACGGTCAGCGCCGCGAGATTCGCCAGTCCCGGCTTCGGCGCGGAGTCAAATCCGATCGAGGGCGCGCGGAACCACAGCTCGATCGCGGCAACGGGCGAACCGCTCAGCGGGCGCACGATGCTCGTAACGCCACTCGGCAGCTTCGTCGTCGTCGCAGACGGCCCGAGTGCGGCGCCAAAGAGAAACACCGCCGCGAGTGCGACGGCCCCCAGGCCGCCCGCGCGCACCATCAGCTTCTGGGCCGCATTGGCTTAGGCCGGCTCGGGCGAGATGTTTGGCGGCAGACGCTTGGGTTTGTCCGTGACGGGGTCGGGCTCGACCGGGACAGCGGCTGCGGCAGGCAGCTCGGCGGGCGGCTCGGGCGATTCTACCGGGCGCGGATAGGGTGACTCTGAGAGGATGGCTTGGACCTCGTCGGCCTCGACCGTCTCGTGCTCCAAGAGCGACTCGACCATGCGCTGCACTTTGGCCCAATTGGCGTCCAAGATGCCGCGTGCGATCTGATAACAATCGTCGATGATCTGACGAACCTCGCCGTCGATCTTGCTCGCAATCTCTTCCGAATAATTGCGGTCTTCGCCGAGATCCCGGCCCAAGAACACTTGATGATTTCCGCGACCGTACTGCACGGTTCCGAGCTGGGTCGACATACCGTACTGCGTCACCATGCGGCGCGCCAACTCCGTGGCCTTTTCGAAATCGTTGCTTGCACCGGTCGTGACTTCTTTGAATTGTAGCTCTTCGGAGACGCGTCCGCCCAAAAGTCCCGTGATCTGATCGATGATTTCAGCCCGCGTCATCAGGTAGCGGTCTTCGGTCGGCAGTTGCATCGTTACGCCGAGCGCCATGCCGCGCGAGATTATCGTCACTTTGTGGACGGGATTGGCGTTCGGCAGCATTCCGCCGACGATTGCGTGGCCCGACTCGTGATACGCAACGATTTCTTTTTCTTTTTGCGAGATGATGCGCGAGCGGCGTTCCGGTCCCGCGATGACGCGGTCAATCGCTTCTTCACAGTCGGCCATTTCGATGACCGACTTGTTCTGGCGTGCTGCGAGCAGCGCGGCTTCGTTCAGCAAATTCTCGAGATCGGCGCCCGAGAATCCGGGTGTCCTTTTGGCGAGCGTTTCGAGCGAGATTTCCTTCGAAAGCGGTTTATTTCGGGCATGAACCGCGAGGATCTGCGCGCGACCCCTGACGTCGGCGCGATCGACGACGATCTGACGGTCGAAGCGTCCGGGACGCAGCAGTGCGGGATCGAGGACGTCCGGGCGGTTCGTTGCGGCGATCAGAATGACGCCGGTGTTGGGATCGAAGCCGTCCATCTCGACGAGCAGTTGGTTCAGCGTTTGCTCGCGCTCATCGTGTCCGCCGCCCAACCCGGCACCGCGTTGGCGACCGACCGCGTCGATTTCGTCGATGAAGACGATACAGGGCGCGCTCTTCTTGGCTTGTTCGAAGAGATCGCGGACACGCGATGCACCGACGCCGACGAACATCTCGACAAAATCGGAGCCCGAGATCGAGAAGAAAGGAACGCCCGCCTCGCCCGCAATCGCGCGTGCGAGCAACGTCTTGCCGGAACCGGGCGGCCCTAAGAGCAGAACGCCCTTGGGAATCCGCGCGCCGAGCGCTTGGAACTTCTTCGGATATTTGAGGAACTCGACGACTTCCGCAAGCTCTTGTTTTGCTTCTTCGATGCCGGCGACGTCATTGAACGTCACCTTCGGACGATTTTCAGAAAGAAGCTTCGCGCGCGAACGCCCAAACGAAAGCGCTTGGCTTCCGCCGCTCTGCGCCTGACGCAAAATAAAGATCAGCAACAGTCCCATCAATACGAACGGAACGAGTTGCAGAATCCAACCGATGATCGGAGTTGTGTTCTGCTGGTCCACGTTTATCTCGACGCCGTGTTTGCGAAGCTCGGGCAAGTAATCCGATTCGCCGGGAGTCGTAACTTGGAACTTGGCACCGCTGTCGCGGTACTCACCGGTCACATCATGCCCGGACAGGGTAACTTTCGAGACTTTGCCCTGCTGAATATAGGTGTAGAACTGTGAATAGGCGATCCTCGTCGTTTGCGTCGGCGAGAGTACTTTCTCGACAACAAAGATGACGAAGACGAAGATCGCCAGGATCAGCAGTATGGCTCTAGCGTGTTTTCCCATCGGTTCCTAGTATCGATACCCTCAGCGGCCCAAAAGGTTTTCCCGCCCTAAGGAACGGGTTCCCCAGGCGGGAGAATTAAATTCGCCACAAAGGGCAAAGTCCGGTACTTTTCCTGATAATCCAAACCGTACCCTACGACAAAGGCGTCAGGCGAGACGAGGCCTACGTAATCGAGCCTCACATCCGCGGTGCGGCGGTACGGCTTGTCCAGGAGAACCGCCGTGCGGAGGCTCTTCGGCGCTCGGCTCTTCAGAAGCCCCTGCAGATAGTGCAGCGTGAGACCATTGTCGACGATATCCTCGACGATCAGGATATTGCGACCCTCGACGCTCTCGCTCGTGTCCTTGAGCAAGCGAACCTCGCCCGAGCTGCGTGTATTGTTTCCGTAACTCGAGACGGCCATGAAGTCGAGCGTGCAACGCGGACCCGGCTCGATCCGCGAGAGTGCTCGCGCAAGGTCGGTTACGACGAACATCGCGCCTTTGAGAATCGCGATGAGAAGGAGCGACTCGTCGGCGTAATCGCGCGCAACATCGTGCGCCATTCGATCGATCGCGGCAGCAATTTCATCTGCCGTGAAAATCATCTCAAGCTTTTCGACGGACGACTCGCGCGTTTGCATTCTTACCTCCCTTTACGACTTCGACGCCACCCTTGATGTGAACGCGGCCACGCTGCGCGCCAAGCGCAGCCTCGATTCGTTCGAACGAAACGTCGCGAAGGCCCACTTCGCGTTCGAGCGTCGCACGCAGCCGCCGGCGCGCGCCCGCGACGCCTTTCTCCTCGAATTCGGCGGCGACGATCGCCGCGCAGCGCGCGACGGCCTCATCGAGCCGTGGGAAACCGCCGCGCAGGCTTTCCAGCGCTTGGCGTAGGGCGTTACGACGGTATGCAATGTTCGTGTTCGTGGGATCGCGTACGTACGGCAGCGCGCTCGCCCCGAGCTCGGCTTCCAGCGTGTCGTGACCGATCCGCAATAGCGGCCGCACGATCTCGATGCCCGGGACCAGACGCCGCCGGACGGGGATTCCGCGCAAGCCGCGCAAGCCGGTACCGCGGAAGAGTGCGAGAAGGACCGTCTCGGTCTGATCTTCGGCGACGTGGGCCGTGACGACGACGCGCGCACCCGCTTCTTGTGCGAGTGCGGTCAGGGCGGCGTAGCGCAGTTCGCGGAGCGTGGCTTCATCGGCACGAACCTTTTCGGGATCGAGCGCGGCGATTCGAACCGGAATCGCAAAACGCGCGGCGATCGAAAGGACGATCGCTTCGTCTTGCCAGGACGAATCGCGCAGATGATGATTGACATGACCGAGCACGAGGCGCCATTCGTGTCGCGGCGCGACGCGCGCGAGTAAGCTCGCAAGCGCCACGCTATCCGGACCGCCCGAACACGCGACCAGCAGCGTCGCACGTTTTGGGGCGATCTTCTGACTTTCGAGAATTGCGTCGAGCCCGCGCTCCGGATGCGCCCGTCTAATTTAACGGCGCTCCGCGCGTCATCGAGTTACCCGTGCGAGCTCGCGCTTCATCTCACGGTCTTGAATCGACTTGCGCTTGTCGTAGAGCTTCTTGCCCTTGGCGAGGCCGATTTCGACTTTGGCTTTACCGCGCGTAAAGTAGAGCCGAAGTGGAACGATCGTCAATCCCTTCTCGGCGCTGCGAGAAGCGAGCCGTTCGAGTTGCGATTTGTGAACGAGCAATTTTCGCGAACGGCGCGGATCGTGCGCGGAGAACGCGCTCGCCGTTTTATACGGCGGGATGTACATGTTAACGAGCCACAGCTCGCCATTACGGACGCGAGCAAAAGCTTCATTGAGGCTGACACCGCCCGTGCGAATGCTCTTGATCTCCGTCCCGGTCAACGCCAATCCAGCTTCGAGCGACTCGAGAATCTCGAATTCGTGACGCGCGCGCCGATTGTCGAGTGCCGGCTCGTTCGCGGCTTTCTCTTGCGCCCGTTTCTCGGTACGCGCGATGCGCATCTTAGGCACGGCCGAGCGTCCCCGGTTCGATGCGCGCTTTGCCGACGAACTTTCCCTCGCCGCTGGCTAAAACGGTGCCGTCCGTGCCGAGGATCTCGGCCTCGACGCCGACGACGTTGCGACGCTCCCACATCACGCGTCCAACGAGCCGCAACGGCGTTTCGAGCGGGACGGGGTGCCGGAAACGCGTCGTAACCTCGGCAGTCACGCCTTTCCATCCGACCGCGCCCGCTGCATACGCCATAGCTTCGTCGATCAGCGCCATGACGATGCCGCCGTGCGCGATGCCGCGCCAACCTTGATAGACGGCCGGCAAAGACGTCTCGCAGGTCGCCGTCGTGCCCTCAATGCGAAAGCGCAAGCGCAGTCCGATCGGATTGTCGGCGCCGCAACAAAAGCAGTGCCCGTCATCGACGGGCTCAGCGCTTGGATTCGGTGGGGTTGCCGCTGGATTTGTCGTCGTAGTCGCCCTTTGCGATTTTGTCGAGAAGCTTGCGTGCATAGACGCCGTCGGCATCATTTGCGACCGCCGCTTCCAAGTATTTCTTCGCGTCGGCGACTTTCTTCTGTTTGAGCAAGATCTGCGCGATGAGCGTATAGCCGTATTGCCCTGCTTCACCGACCCGGCCCGGGTCCAGCGCAAGCCCCGCCTTCGCGTATGCGATTGCCGCTGCGTACTCGTCGAGATCGACCATTATCGAGGCCAAATGGAACTGAATGTCGGCGTAATTCGGGACGAGATTGGGGACGGCGACCGCGTAGCGTAACCCCTCTTGCGGCTCGCGTAGATCGACCTGATAGATGCCCGCGAGATACTCGCGCGCCAGCACGTTGTTCGGATCGGCCCGCATGGCGGCGAGAAACTCGACCTTCGCGCGGTTCGCCGAGCGTTCGTTCTCACGCATGATGCCGAGGCCGATGTGGGCTGCTGGCGCGCTCGGATCGATCCCGACGGCGGTATTGAACTCCTCGCGTGCGTCGAGGCTGCGATCCGCACCAAGCGATGCTGCAAACAAATACGAGAAGCCAAGGCGCACGTGCGCCAAGTAATTCTTGGGCGACTTGCCGACGGCGTCTTCTTCGCGGTTCGTGAGCGCTTCGAGACCACCACCGACGTGCGCGGCCGATGCATTCAAGAACGAGATCGCGAGCGTGTTGTCAGGTACCAGGCTCAGCGCGTCTTCGAATTCCTTTTGCGACTGATCGAAGTTGCGCGCATAAAAATCGTGCAGCGCGATGTCGAGCTGGGCGGCGAACTTGCGGTTAGCATAGTCGTTGCGCGCCGGCTCGGCGCCTGCCAGCGATTGAAGCGCGATGAACGCCAGCGTTACGATGAGGGTCGGCGCCCTCAACGGCCCATCCCTAGCCGCCGCGCCAAGACTTCGGGAAGGTGCGCGCACTCGATCTTCTCTTGCACAGCAGCTATGGGATAGTCGAAGCGGATGACCTCGATGCTGCGCTTTTCCGAATCGTAGATGCCGAAGCTGGCTTGCGGATTCAAATCGCGTGGCTGCCCGACGCTCCCGACGTTGATGATGTAGCGGTAGCCTTCTTCGAACTGCGCGGTACCGCCGTACTGAAAGTGCCGGTGCGCGATCGTACCGTCGGGCGCGAGCGCGTACATCTCGGCGAGATGCGTGTGACCGATGAAGATCAGCGTAGCATCCGTCGATTCGAACGAGCGGCGGGCGCTGTCCTTATCGGCGATGTAGGCAAAGTAGTCGGGATGCGGCGCTCCGTGCACGAGCAGATAATCTGCCTCTCGATGTTCGTAGTCGAGCGTCGCCAGCCACTTGCCGTTCTCGGGCGAAAGGACGCCCTGCGTCCACTTGATCGCTTGTTGGGCCGCCGAATTGAACCATTCGACGCCGAAATTTTCGATCGCGGCGAGATCGTGATTGCCCATGACGGTCACGCCGCCGCGCTCGCGCACTTTGTCGACGCATTCGTTCGGATTCGGACCGTAGCCGACGATATCGCCCAGACACCACAGCACGTCGCCTTCTCCAACCCGCGCGAGCGCAACGTCGAAGGCTTCGACGTTGCCGTGAATGTCGGTGACGATTGCGTAGCGCACTAGACGCGCGCCGCCGGCATCGAGGCCAGCGCTTCGGCAAAAATCTCGGCGAAACGGCGGCGTTCTTCCGCCGTGCCGACCGTAACGCGCACGTAACCGTCGAGCGGCGGAGCGCTCGGTTTGCGCAGGAACACGCCGCGCCGGAGCATCTCCTCGAGAAATGCATCGGCTTCGGCCTTGGTGCCGATCTCGATGCAGACGAAATTCGTGAGGGAGGGGACGCTGCGCAGACCGTGGCGCACAGCCAGCGCGTAGTATTCTTCGCGTCCGCGCTCGACCTCGGCAACGACGCTGCGAATGAACTCGTCGTCGTCGAGCGATGCGAGCGCGGCGATCTGTCCGTTGCGATTCACACCGAAGTGCTGGCGAATGTTCTGGAACGTTTGAGCGATCGCGGGATCGCAGACCGCGTAGCCGACACGCGCACCCGCGAGTCCATACGCTTTTGAAAACGTCCGCATGCGCACGACTTGCGGATCGACGAGTGGCATCATGAGGCGTTCGGGCGGCACGAAATCCGCGTAGGCTTCATCCAGCGCGAGAACCTGGTCCGGCAAGAGCGCGTCGCGCAAGGCGGCGACGAGATCCGGCTCGATGAACGTTCCACTCGGATTGTCGGGATTGGCGAGATAGATCATCTTCGGGCGCTCGCGACGCGCGACGTCGATCAGCTGCTCCACATCGATCGAACCGTCGTTACGGTACGGCACCGTTCGTAGCTGAACGCCGCTAGCCGCGACGTGATAGGCGAAGGTCGCATACGTGCCTTCCGTCTCGAGCGCGACGGAACCGGGTGCACAAAACGTGCGCACGACCAGGCTGTGCAGATCGTCGATCCCCGATCCGATCATCAGATGCTCGGGGCTGCAGCCGAGCCGCTTTGCGAGTGCGACGCGCAAGTCGTAGGATTCCGGATCGCCGTACCATGAATTGTGCGGCGCCTGTTCGCGCATGGCCGCGATCGCGTGTGGCGACGGGCCGAATGCGCTTTCATTCGCGCCTAGCCGGAGCATCTTCGCGTGGCCGTAGCGCCGGCCCAAAACTTCCGGTGCGACGAACGGCGTCGTCTTGGGAACCGCGGCGATCAACGGCGCCGGTGACGGGGTTTTTCTACTTGCCGACACGCAGTTCGTCGACGACGCGTTTGACGCCGTCCAAATGTTCGACTGATTCCACCGCCGTCGTTTTGATCGACAGCGACGGAACCTTTCCACGCAACGTGAGCACGCCGTTTTCGGCGCTCACGCGAATGCTTGCGGCATTGATACCGGTTTGCGCGGCGAGCGATGCGGCGGCATGCGCGGCCACCGCGAAATCGCCGCTCGAAAACGACTGCGCTTTTGGATCGATACGAATCTCGTCGTGCAACTGCTGCACCCCGCCGGCCTTACGAACCGCGACGTCGATCTTCGAACGTTCGGTAGAATTGCGCACGATGCCGGTGATCGACACATCGCCGTTGTGGACGTGTACGCCCAAATGCGTCGCCGCATCGACGTCGACGGAGACGACTTCCGCACGAATCTTCGCTGCAAGCAAGCCGTCCTTGAGCGTTTGGGTCGCATTGGGCGGGACCGTCGGCGACGTGATCGTGACGCCGGTGTTCGAAGAATGCACGCAGCCGCTCGCAAGAAGCAGCATCGCACCCGTGCAGAGTGTTAGTCGAAGACGCATGCCAACTAGATTTCCCCGCCGCTGAGAGTATGCACCTCGATTTGCTCGCCTTGTGCAACATTCGGGCGATCTTCCGGGAGCACGACGAATCCGTTGGCTCGCGCAAGCAAGCTCGTATGCGAAGAATGTATGCCAAGGGATGAGACCGTGCGATTCGGGCCTTCGGCCGTCACGACGACCGGGATAAACCACGTCCAACCCGCTCTTCCTTTGAAATCACTTCCTGCACGCGCGAAAGCCTTCGCTGACGGACGCAGCACCTCACCCGTCATTCCGCGCAAAATCGGGGCCGCAATCGTGCGAAAAATCATCATGGCGGACGTCGGATTTCCCGGAAGACCGATCACCGGCTTCGCACCGATTGCCCCAAGCACCGTCGGTTTGCCGGGACGAACGCGCAAGCCGTGCACGACGACGCCGGGTTCACCCAGACGATCGACCACACGCGGCACCAAATCGCGAACGCCAACCGAGGAACCTCCGGTCAAAAGAACGCCGTCCGCAACCTCGAGCCCGCCTCGAATTGCATCTTCGGTTTGCCCGGGCTCGTCGCTTGCGCGCGGGATGTGAATCGGCTCGACGCCGAGCTCACGCAGTGCGCCGGCTAACGCGTAACGATTCGAATCGCGGACCTGTCCCACGCCCGGTTTCTGCGACGGATCGACGAGCTCGTCGCCGGTCGAGATAATCGCGAAACGCGGCCGGCGGAAAACGGGGACCTCGCTGAAGCCCAGCGTTGCGAGCACGCTCATCGCCGATCCATCGATGCGGCGTCCGGCCGCAAGCACGAGATCGCCGGGCTCCATGTCCTCACCGGCCGGGGTGATCGCGTCGCCCGGAACGGGCATTTCGCGCGGCAGCATCACGCCATCGCGTTCTTCCGTATCTTCAACCGGAATGACCGCGTCCGCGCCGTCGGGGACCGCACCACCGGTCGGGATGCGCATCGTCTCGCCCACTCCGAGGCTGGCGGGCGGCGCCTGTCCCATGCGGATCTCGCCGACGATGCGTCGCTCGCCGAGACCGTCTTGAGATCTCACGACGAAGCCGTCCATCGTCGAACGCGGATGCGATGGATAACGGCCATCGGCTGCAGCATCCTGCGCCAGAATCCGGTCGAATGAGGCATCCAGGGGGACGCGCTCAATGCCGAGCGGCGCCAGCGCAACGCGCGAGCGGTAGGCCAGAATCGCTTGCGCCGGCGCGAGAAGTGCCGACGGGTCGAAGGTTTGCCCGGGTAGGAGCGCTCCTGGTGCACGCATAACGGGCCGGTTCTGCTCGATATCGCTCTTATCCGTCGCGACCCTGAAGGCGTCCGCCGTGCAGCGGCGCGGAAGGGCGACGCTTCATTCGTCGATCGCGTCCTGGCGCTCGACGTCGAGCGGCGCGCGGCGCTCACAGACGCCGAACGCCTCAAGGCCGAGAAAAACGGCCTGACCCAGCAGATTTCGCGTGCCTCCGACCGCGCCGCCGAAGCGGCGCGCCTCAAACCCGCGATCGCCGCGCTCGACGAGCAGATCGCGGAGGCGAACGCACGCGTCCCCATCGTCGAAGAACGCCTGAACGAACTGCTTACGGATGTTCCGAACATCCCCGACCCGAGCGTCCCCGACGGCACAGGGGCCGATGACAACGTCGAGGTTCGCAGCTGGGGCAAGCCCGCAGACTTTCCATTCCAACCGAAGCCCCATTACGAGCTGGGGGAAGCACTCGGGATTCTCGATTTCGAACGCGCCGCAAAACTTTCGGGAAGCCGGTTCGTCGTGCTGCGCGGTAAGGGCGCGCAGCTCTCGCGCGCGCTCATCAATTTCTTTTTGGATCGTTCTGCCGGCGCGGGTTACACCGAAGTCGTGCCGCCGTTTCTCGTTTCACGGGACACGATGTGGTCGACCGGCCAGCTTTCGAAATTCTCGGATGCGATGTTCAGCGATCCCGACGCGGATTTGTTTCTGATTCCGACGTCAGAAGTTCCGCTCACGGCGTTGCATCGCGAAGAGATTCTTACGATCGATCAGCTTCCCGCGCGCTACACGGCGTACTCGCCCTGCTTTCGCAAAGAGGCCGGCGCAGCCGGAAAAGATACGCGCGGCATGGTGCGTCTGCACCAGTTCGAAAAAGTCGAAATGGTGCGACTGTGCACGCCCGAAGATGGCCTCGCGAATCTCGAACGTCTTACCGCCGATGCGGAAGCCTTGCTGCAAGACCTCGAACTGCCGCATCGCGTGATGCTGCTGTGCGCCGGTGACACCGGCTTCAACGCTGCAAAGACCTACGATCTCGAGGTGTGGGTACCGTCGCAAGAGATGTACCGCGAGATCAGCTCCTGTTCGCTGTGTACCGATTTCCAAGCGCGCCGCGCGAACATTCGCTTCCGTCGCGATGCGAAGGCAAAGCCGGAGTTCGTGCATACGCTCAATGGTTCGGGGCTCGCGGTCGGACGCACGTTGCTCTCGATTCTCGAGAACTATCAGCAAGCAGACGGAACCGTGCGCGTTCCCGAGGCCCTCGTCAAATACACGGGTTTCAAGACGATTGATTGAACGCGCCGTCGCGATATTGCGCGAGGGCGGCGTCGTCGCGTTTCCGACCGAAACCGTCTACGGGTTAGGCGCCGACGCCGAAAGCGAAGATGCGGTGCGGCGCGTGTTCGAGATCAAAGGACGTCCGATCGGACATCCCGTGATCGTGCACCTCGCCGATGCGGCGCAAATCCCGCTTTGGGCACGCTATGTTCCGGACGTTGCGCAAAAGCTCGCTGAACGTTTCTGGCCAGGACCGCTGACCCTCGTGCTGTCGCGCTCGCCGCGCGCGAGCGATCTCGTAACCGGCTCGCAAGACACGGTTGCATTGCGCGCGCCCTCGCATCCGATGGCGCAGGAGATCTTACGCGCGTTCGGTCGGGGCGTCGTCGCACCGTCGGCAAATCGTTTCGGCTCGGTTAGCGCGACGCGTGCCGAGCATGTCATCGCCGATCTCGGCGATGCAGTCGATCTCGTCGTCGACGGCGGACCGGCGACGATCGGCGTCGAGTCGACGATCGTCGATCTCGCACACGGCGCGCCCGCAATCTTGCGCCCTGGCGGTATTACGCGCGAGGTTCTCGCGGAAGCCATCGGTGCGCCGCTGCTTGAAGGCGGAAGCGACGTGCGCGTTCCCGGGAGTTTGCCCTCGCACTACGCGCCGCGCGCACGCATCGAGCTTGCCGAGAACGACGCGGTCGCCGAAGGCCTCGCAACCGCCCTCAAAGCGCAAGGGAAACGCGTCATCCTCATCGGCTCGGCCGAGATCCACGCGTTGGCGCGTGATCTTTACGAACGTTTGCGCGCAGCGGATCGCGAGGGCGCCGATGCGATCGTCGTCGTCCTCCCCGCGAACGAAGGCCTCGGCGTAGCACTACGCGACCGCTTGCGTCGCGCAGCTTCACCCAAGCGTTAGCGCGCCTTCTTCCGCTTGCGCGTCGCGGCGGCTTTCTTCGCGGCTTTCTTGCGTCCGGGCTGCGGTCGCGGCGGAAGATCTTTAGCCGAATCTTCGGAAAGATCGATATCGTAGTATCGGGCCGCACGCTTGATGTTCGCAAACGCAAGCTCACGATCGGCCTTGCTGACGCCTTCGACTTGATCGAAGCGCGCAACCGCATTGCGCACATGCCGTGCATCGGTCAGCGGTTCTTTTCGTTGTTTCGGAAACGCGAAAACGCTGTCCGGAAGATCGCTCTGCTTCGTCAGACGGCCGTGACGTTCGTATGGTTTCCAGGTAGCTCTCATACGCGCTTCTTTCCCATTACGAGTAAATTTGAAGGAGCAAGGAAGCGTGCGCAGCACGTAGCGCTCGAATGATCGACCGGTATTTTGGAATCAGCGCTTCGGGTTCAACGATTCCGCGCGAGCTGCGCGCCGGACTGACGACGTTCTTGACGATGTCGTACGTCCTCCTCGTGAATCCGGCCGTGCTCAGCAACGCGATCCAGATCCCGAACGGCTTTGCGAAGCTGCTCGTCGTCACTGCGCTGGCCGCTGCCGCGGGTTCGCTGCTGATGGGGATCGTCGCGCGCTATCCCTTCGCGCAGGCGCCCGGCATGGGCCTCAACGCCTACTTCACGTACACGGTCGTGCTCGGACAAAAAATTCCGTGGGAGACCGCGCTTGGCGCCGTGTTCATCTCGGGTGCGTGCTTCGTCGTGCTCTCCGCTATCGGCGCACGCCAAGCCATCGTGGCGGCGATTCCACGCGATCTCAAATTCGCGCTCACGGCCGGTATCGGCATCTTCCTGGCATTTCTCGGCTTGAAAAATGCCGGTCTCGTCGTTTCGAATCCGGCAACGTTCGTCACCGCAGGATCCATACTCGCCGCGCCGGCGCTGCTCGCAATCTTCGGCTTCATTCTGACGGCAGTGCTGTTCGTGTTGCGCATCCCGGGCGCGATCCTGATTGGTATCCTGGTTACGACCGTGCTTGGGATCGTCACGCACGCGCCGGTGTACCCCGGGCCGCACGGCACGCTCGTCGCGTTCGGCGGGATTCAGAGCGGTCTGGTCGCGCTTCCAATTGTGCCGTCGGGACTAACCGGCGCGCTCGATATTCATGCCGCGCTCGGCCTCGGCATCGTTGCGGTCGTGTTCACGTTTTTCTTCGTCGACTTCTTCGACGCAACCGGAACGCTCGTCGCGCTCGCAAACCGCGCCGGCGTCATGACGGAGAACGGCGATCTTCCGCGCGCACGGCGTACGTTTGCGTGCGACGGCATCGCGGCGATGATCGGCGCTGCGCTCGGCACGAGCACAACGACGGCGTACATCGAAAGCGCAAGCGGCATCGGCGAAGGTGGCCGCACGGGATTGACTGCGGTAACGGTCGCCGCGCTCTTCGTGCTGTCGATGGTGTTCTGGCCGATCGCGTCGGCGATTCCGGCTGCAGCAACCGCGCCGGCATTGATCGTGGTCGGTGCGCTGATGTTCGAAGGGCTAGTGCGCATCGAGTGGGCCGATCCCGCGGCCTCGATTCCGACGTTCCTGACGATCATCACCATGCCGCTGACGTTCTCGATCGCAAACGGCGTGAGTTTCGGCGTGATCAGCTACGCTGCGATCATGCTCTTCAGCGGCCGTGGCAAGGTCGTGCACCCGCTGCTATACGCAGTTGCGGTCTTGCTTGTCGCGCGATTTGTGTGGTTGGGAGCATAAGGAACGCAAAGAGCTTCCACGCCCACGTTATGTGCGCGCCGCACCTTCGGCGAGTAGCGGAACTTCTAAGGAGAGGGAGGGATTTGAACCCTCGAAACGTTCATCACGTTTAGCGGTTTTCAAGACCGCCGCATTAAACCGCTCTGCCACCTCTCCGCAAACGGCACATTCAAAGCGGTCATCTGCATTTCCGCTGTCCCTCGACTACGGCGCGCTTCGCGCGCCTACGCTCGGGATGACAATGCGCGAGACTACGCTCGGGATGACAATGCGCGCCTACGCTGCGGTGTGACAAGAAAAAGCTACTACGTGAAGAGGCGCTGCCAGGGAGCCTTTGCGGGTGCGGGGCGGCGCAACGAGGTCGGGACGATCAGCTCCGGGCGGCCGTTATCCATCGGCACGAGTTCGATGCGCGTAAGGCGATCGCTGACGAACACCTGCGTGGTGTAAACGGTCGTCGTTCCCTCGCGCACGACGCGCGACTCGATCTTCACGCTGTGCATCGTTTGCTTTCCGCGCTGAATGACGCCGGCGTGCGACATCTTCACGAGCGGCTGCTTCCCGTGACGTACGGGTGCAAGACGTTCGAGGGCGACGAGCTCCTCGAGGATCTTCTTCATCACATTGTCCGGGAACAGCCCGTGGTGCTGTGGCTTCGGTGCAGCCGTGAGCGGAAGCCGTTTGATGAAGCGGTCGATCAACATCCGGTCTTCACGCGCGATCTGAATGAAGCGCGCGCCGATGCGCCAGACGACGTTTCCTTTAAGCAACCCTTTTTGAGCGGTGACGCACTGCGCCAGCGCTTGAATGCGCTTGCTGTCGAGATCGATCGTGACGATCACTCTTCGCTGCTTGAGCTCTTGCGTCGTGATCAAGCCGACACCGTCGACACTGATGTCGACGGGATATGCGTTCGTGAACGTCATTCCGCCGTCGGTCGACATTGCAACTCCGAATTGCCGTTTGCTTCGACGAACATCACGTGGCGCGCGCAACAAGCGCGCCATAGCCCATTCGAGTTCATTGAGACGGCGCTGCGTCGCTTGTAGCATCCCCACAAACGTTCCAATTCGCCGTTGGGGCTAAACCTCTGGGCGTGGAAGCAGGCGCAAGGTCACACCCTACTAGTGATCCTCGTACCTTATTGCCTTGACTCGAAGAGTGACATCGCCCACAGGCCGGTGCCAGACGACATCGTCGCCGACGTGGGCGCCGAGCAGCGCCTTTCCAAGCGGCGATGCGTCGGTGATTTTCCCATCCGCGACGTCCATTTCGCTTTCACCCACGATCGTGAACACGCGATCGTCTTTTTGATCGTTGGGCTGCACGGTGACGGCGGCGCCAAACGCAACAATGCTGCGATCGCCCGGAGGCTCGATGACGACGGATGCATCGAGCTCGTCCTGGAGCGCGCGTCGCGTCTCGTCGTCCTTTGTCGTCTTGAGCTTCTTCTGAAGCGCACGCTTGCCGGCGGGCGTGATCGAATGCTCCCGCGGGCCGGATACAAACTTGGGTTCCGGCGCGTCTTCCAGCTCTTTCATGAAAGCGCGGCTCATTCGTGGGTCTTTCCCCCCGCGGGTCAGAATCATTCACGCATGGATCCCGCAGTCCACTCGCTCGACCATTTTGCGCTCACCGTCCCGGAACCGCAAGCCGGCGGCGACTTCTATTCGTCGTTCGGCCTGCGCACGTCGACGAGCGAAAACGCTCTCAAGCTGGAGACGGGCAACGGTGTGGCCGGCTTCCTCTATGAAGGCCCCACCAAGCATCTGCACCACCTGACGTTCGGAATCGAAGAGAGCGAACGCAACGCGTTCCGCAGCCGCTTGGAATCGGGCGGCATCAAATTGCTGGACTCGCCGCGCGAGTACCAGAGCGACGGACTGTGGTTCCGCGATCCGGACGGAAACCTCGTCGAGCTGGCGGTCACGCGCCGGCGTTCACCGCACGCGAAAACGCAGATGGACGTCCGTCTCGCCCGAGAGGGCGAGCGCGCAGCGCCGGATGGCCCGCAACGTGCAACGCCGCGACGACTTGGACACACGCTGCTCTTCTCACCTGAGGTGCTGGCGCAAGTCGCCTTTTACGAGCGCTTTCTCGGCTTACGCCTTTCGGACCGTTCCGGCGAGATCGTTGCGTTCATGCACACGCCGCACGGCAGCGATCATCACGTGCTGGCCTTCGGAAAATCCGGACATCCCGGTTTTCATCACGCCAGCTTCGAAGTCGGCGGCGTCGACGAGATCGGGATCGGCGCGATCTTCATGCACGGCAAAGGCCATCAAGAAGGCTGGGGCTTCGGACGACACTACATCGGATCGAACTTCTTCCACTACATACGCGACCCGTGGGGAAGCTTCGCCGAATACTTTTGCGACATCGACTACATTCCCAAAGGCTGCGCTTGGGAAAGCCGCAACGTGCCGGCCGAACACGCGCTATTCGTGTGGGGTCCGCAGCCGCCGAAATACTTCTTCGAGAACGTCGAAGCGGTGCCGGCTACGGTATGAGGTCGGGGACCAGCTTCTTTAAAACCGCGTAGAGCTCGCGTTTCTCTTCGAAGCCGATTCCGGGGCGCTCCGGTAGCTTGACGCGACCGCTCTGAACCGGATAATCATCCGCAAACCCGCCGAACGGCGCGAACACCTGCGGATACGATTCGTTTCCGCCGAGGCCGAGTCCGACCGCGATGTTCAATGCGAATTGATGTCCGCCGTGCGGAACGCAGCGCGTGCGCGACCAACCGTGGCCCTCGAGCATCTCTAGCGTACGCAAATACTCGACGAGTCCGTACGAAAGCGCAGGATCGAATTGCAGCACATCACGGTCCGAACGTAGGCCTGCGTGCCGGATGAGATTGCGCGCGTCTTGCATCGAAAACAAGTTCTCGCCGGTCGCGATCGCGCCGCGATAGCGCTGCGCGAGCTGCTCGTGCGTCGCGTAGTCGAGCGGATCGAGCGGTTCTTCGTACCAACGCAATTCGAGCGGCTCGATCGCATCCGCGTACGCGAGCGCCTCCTCGAGATCGAAGCGTCCGTTAACGTCGACGCACAGACGCCGTCCTTCGCCGACGACGCCGAGCGCAGTTTCGATTCGCCGCAGATCGGTCGCAAGATCGGCACCACCGATCTTCATCTTCACTGTGTCGTAGCCGAGATCGAGGTAGCGCTTCAATTCCTCGGCGAGGCTTTTCGTGTCGTCTCCCGGATAGTAGTAGCCGCCCGCGGCGTACACCCAGGCGTCCGGCTCCGCTTTGCCCTTCCGATAGCGATCCGCCAGGAGTTTCCAGAGCGGAAGACCTTCGGCTTTGGAAACTGCGTCCCAGAGCGCCATATCGAGGACGCCGACTGCAACGGAGCGCTCTCCGTGGCCGCCCGGCTTCTCGTTGCGCATCATGGCCGTCCACGCCGCCACGGGATCCGCCTCGGCAAACTCCCGCAAACGGGGAATGAAGCGCTCCCGCAACAGCCCTTGCGGCGCGTAGCGGCCGTTCGAATTGAATCCGAATCCGATAACCGGCTTGCCGTCACGCTTCTGATCGGTGACGATCGCGACGATGCTTGCGGTCATCGTGCTGAAATCGATGAACGCGTTACGAATAGACGACGCGATCGGCGCGACGTCATCGCGAATCTCGAGGATGCGCATCCTACGCTGCTTTTTGTGTCTTGATCTTTTCGATTTGCTTCATCGTGCGCGCGAGCTCACGGACGGACGCCGCCTCGATGCGGCGCCAGCCTGCGATGCGCTGCGGCTCGCATTGCTGCAGATAGCCGATCAGGTCGCCGAAGTCGCGCCACAGTCCGTCGCACTTTGGCGCGACCTTTCGAATGAAGCGCTGGCGGTTGATCTGACGCTTTCCGTACGCGCGGCCGGCCTTGTTCCAAAAATCGATGATGAAGTTGGCGCGAACATACGTTTCGCGCATCCGGACGTAGATCGACACGATTTCCTTATACCGCTCAGGCCCGAGGCCGTCCCAAAGGTCTTGGTTGACCATTTGTACCTCGCGCAATTCGCGAAGCAAGGAGCGCTCGAGGGCCGCCTTCCGCTCGTCGAAGAAGAGCATGGACGCGACGCCCAGCGCCAAGACTAGCCCGGCAAGTACCCACCCGACTTCTGACACCACGACTTTGTTATTGGCAGGTCAGAGTGCCAGGCGGTAGGCACTGTGATTTTATGGCCGACGCGAATCTTGTCGATCTCCTCTTCCAACGCGCGATTCTACTCGAAGCGTTAGGACGCGTCGGTGAGGCCAAAGAGGCGTATCACGATCTGATCGAGCGTGATCCCACGCACGCCGGCGCGCTCAACAATCTCGCGCGCATTTTACATCGGGAAGGGGAACGTGAGGGCGCGCGCACCCTGCTCGAACACGTGGTCGATTTCGCACCGTCCGATGCGATGGCGCGCGCCAACCTCGGTATCGTACTCTTCGAGCTGGAACAATTTCCCGAAGCGCGTTCGCATTTGGAGCAGGCACTCGCGCTCGATCCCGACTCCGCGATCGGCCATCTGGGCATGGCGCGCATCCATGCAATCGAGGGCAGCGAGACGGAATCGCTGCGGCATCAGCGGGCTGCGCTCGGCACCGCCGCCGTAAGCACGAGCACGTACGGCGCGCTGCGCGAAGGCGTTCCCCGATTGCTGCTGCTGACGTCCGAAGACCAGTTCGGCGCTACGTCAGGCGAGTGGCTCAGTGATGCGACGTTCTCGATCGCAACCCTGATCGTCGAACGCTTCAACGACGGGGTCCAGCTTCCGCAGCATCACGTCCTCTTCAACACGATCACCGATGCGGACCGTAACGCCGCTGCCCTCGAACGCGCGCGTGAGATTGTAGCCTTAAGCGTCGCACCGATCGTCAACTGTCCCGATGCCGTCCTCGCCACAGCCCGCACGGCGCTTGCCGAACGCTTGCGCGACCTCCCCGGCGTAGTGATCCCGGCGACGCACCGGTTTTCGCGGAGCGGCCCAATACCCGACCTTGGCTGGCCGATGCTCCTGCGCGCGCCCGGATTCCATTCGGGTCAACACTTCGTACACGTCGAGCAACCCGAAAAAGTTCCCGAGGCGCTGGCACTCTTACCCGCGGGCGAGCTGCTCGCAATCGAAGCGCTCCCTACGCAAAGCCCGGACGGACTCTTTCGAAAATACCGGATGATGATCGTTGGCGACGAGCTCTACCCGATGCACGCGGCGGTCTCAAACAACTGGAAAGTGCATTTCTTTAGTGCGGAGATGGCACAACATCCGGAACGTCGGGCTGAAGACGAAGCATATCTCGTTTCGCCGGAGTCGGTGCTCGGCGAGCAAGGGCTCCGTGCATTGTACGCGATCAGTGCACGCCTCGAGCTCGACTACGGCGGCATCGATTTCGGGCTCGATGAACGCGGGCGGATCCTCGTCTTCGAAGCCAACGCAACGATGACAGTTCCAGCGCCGCCGCCCGGTGCGGAGTGGGACTACCGGCGCGCGCCGGTCGCGCGCATTTTGGCAGCCACGCGCAGTATGCTGCTCGACCGCGCCCGCCTCGGAGGATGGGAATAGGCCGGGTCGGGGAAAACCTTACGCACGAGGTGCCGTATGCCCGCAACAAAGCTCGACCACATCAATATCCGGACGATGCAACCTGAAGCGACGCGCGATTTCTTCGTCGATATCGTGGGCTTGCGAAACGGCGAACGGCCACCGTTTAATTTCAACGGCTATTGGCTGTACGCGGGCGAACAAGCGGTCATCCATCTTACCGACGCGCGCGACGCAGGTGCGCACGGAATGGCGGAAGGCCGGGCCGGCGCCGCAATCGATCACGTCTCGTTCCGCATGACCGGCTACAACGCGCTGTGCGCGCTTCTAAAGGAGCGGAAGCTTCCGTTCCAGACGCGCGTCGTGCCACGCAACGGCGACGTGCAAATTTTCGTTGACGACCCGAACGGCGTGACCGTCGAGCTAACGTTCCTCGGTGCGGAAGTCAACGGCGATGGGCGGCAACCCATCGCAGAACGCTCTCTTGCGTGATGAACCCGACGAGCTGACCGCTGCGCGAAATCACCGGTAACTGATCGTGTCCGCTGCGCGCCAGCAGTTGGAGCGCTTCGGTCGCGGGAGTCTCGGGAGCAACCGGCACGAGCTCCGTTTCGCGCGTCATGATGGCAGTGACGTAGGTTTTGCTCAACTCGTCGGGAGCCACCTTACCTATGTCTTCGAGCGAGACGATCCCAACGAGCTTTTCGCCGAACATGACGGGTAGCGCACGGCTTCCCGTGCGCAACATCGCTTGGAGTGCCGCTTCGGCCGTCACATCGGCGCCAATCGGATTCCCCTGTGTTGCAAGCTCACCGACGCTATGTCCGCCGAGCGCCTGTTTAACTTCGGCCTGCAAACCTTCGGCCGTGCCGATTTGCAACAAGAACCAGCCGATGATCATCGTCCAGAAGCCGCTGATGATGTCGCCTGCAAACACTTGGATGATACCGAGGCCCATCAGCGCCCACGAAAAGAAGCGTCCGACGACGACGGCGACGCGCGTTGCGCGATACTTATCCCCGGTCGCGCGCCAAACGAGCGCCATCAATACGCGGCCACCGTCGAGTGGATAGGCCGGCACGAAATTGAAAATCGCGAGAAGCAAGTTGCCGTAGGTCAAGTATCCGAACGCAATGCCGAGCGGAGTTACCAGACCAAAGAGGCGCATCAAACCATAGAAGATAGCGGCGAGTGCCAGGCTGCTCAGCGGACCGATTGCCGAGATCCAAGCCGACACGGGCGCCGTTTGCGGGTCCGCTTCGAACTGTGAGACGCCGCCGAACAGCCACAACGTAATCCCGCTCACGGGCACGCCGCGACTGCGCGCCAATAATGAATGCGCGAGCTCGTGAATCAAAACGCTCGCAAAAAAGAGCAGTGCCGTAAAGATTGCCAGGCCGATGCGCACGGTGTCGTTGACGTGCACGGGCGCGAAGGGACCGACTCCGGTTGAGAACGTCCAGGCTACGAACGCGAAGCCGAAGAGCCACGTCGCGTGGATCGTGATCTCGATCCCGAAGATGCGCCCAATCTTCACGCCGCGACGCTTCGGGCGGCGCATCTTCACGCCCCCCGTACGGGTTGGCATGGAGCGTGATCGTCGACCATCGCAACGTCCCGGCGGCCTTATGGCGGCTTGGCGCGCCGAATGCACTTGCGCTCGTCGCCGATCAATTTCTGGGCATTGCCGATACGATCGTGGTGGGTGCAATCGGCACCGCTGCCCTGGCCGGAATCAGCGCTGCGACCAGCATCTTCGTTATCCTCGCGATCGGTCTGTGGGCATTCCCGAGCGCGGGGCGGATCATGGAAGCGCAAGCGCTCGGCAAAGGCGATGTTGCGGCTTTCGGCCGCATCGTCCGGGCGTCGCTGGTCGCGCCCTTCGTCGTTGCAGTCGTGGTGGCGCTGATTTCGATCTTTGCGGCCGAGCCGACGATGCGCCTCATGCTGGGATCGATTCCGATTCGCGGTGCAGCCTCGCACTATCTGATCTTGCGCTGCATCTCGCTCATTCCAATGACGATCGCTGCACAAGCCATCGCGGCATTCGGCGCGGCCGGCGATATGCGGCTCGCGCCGCGGACGCTGTTCATCATCAACATCGTGCACATTCCGCTGCTGATCGTGCTCGCACTCGGCGTCGGGACGCACGTGAGGCTCGGGCTCTTCGGGGCCGGTCTCTCCTCGCTGCTCTCCGAGTGCGTCGGCGCGGTCTATTGCATCCTCGTTACGATGCGACGTCCGCAATATCACATCTTGGAAGAACTCGACATCGATTTCAGTTTGTGCCGCGCCTCGACGCTGCTTGCGCTGCCTGAATTTGTAATGCTCGTCCTGCTGCTCGTCCCCGATGCGCTTACCGTCGCATTTCTCGCGCCGCTCGGCGCCGTCGCGGTCGCGGCGTTCCGCGCGTTCACGGTCGTGACCGACTTGACGTGGGCGGTCCCGGGGGCGTTCGGTGATTCGATGCAGATAATCATCGGGCAACGTTTAGGTGCAGGCGACACACAAGGCGCGCAAGATTTTCTCATGCACGCAACGCGTCTCGCCGTACTGGTCGGCGCGATCGTCGGTGTGATTTTCATACAGCTATCGTGGCCGTTAACTGCACTCGTTACCTTGAGTCCGGCGCTCGCAAACGTCGCAGCGTTGCCGCTTGCCCTTCACCTCACGACCTTGCCGATCAAATCATATGCGATCGCCGTGCTTGCACCGATTCGCGCCGCCGGCGACACGCGCTTTTCGATGTGGACGGGGATTATCGGCGCGTTCGTCGCCGTTTCCATCGTCGCGCTTCTCACCCACGTCGTGCAGTTCGGCCTTTACGCAATCGGCATCGCATGGATCGCGTCCTGGAGCGTGCGCTCGCTAATCACGTGGCTGCGATTGCGGCGCGGTGATTGGACGACGCGGCGTATTCCCGCCTTAGCCGGACTCTCGCAAACGACTTAGTCGCTCGAGCATCTCGTCGTGCAGCAAACCGTTGCTGGCGAGAATCGTGCGCCCGAAATAATCCAGCGGCTCTCCGTTGCTTGCCGTGACCGCTCCGCCGGCTTCCCGCACGAGCAACGTGCCCGCTGCGACGTCCCAAGCCGAAAGGCCGAATTCCCAAAACGCGTCGAACCGGCCGGCCGCAAGAAACGCGAGATCAAGCGCGGCGGCTCCGTCCCGCCGCACGGCATGTGCGATTTCCGAAAGCGCACGAAACGAGGGCAGGTTTGCGCCCAGGCCGCCGGGTGGGAAGCCCGTGCACAAGAGCCCCTCGGAGACATGCGCGACATTCGAGGTGGAGATCGGATGCTCGTCTTGACCGTTTGCCAACAGCCGCGCACCGCTGCCGACCTCGGCGGCGAAGAGCTCGCCTAACTTCGGCGCGTAAACGACTCCCGCAACGAGCTCTCCGCGTCGCTCGCATGCAATCGAGATGCAAAAGAGCGGATACGTGTGCGCGAAGTTCGTCGTACCGTCGAGCGGATCGACAAACCATCGTTCATCGGAGCTGCCGGTGTGCACGCCGCTCTCTTCCGCAACGATCGTCGCCCCTGGCGATGCTGCGCGAATACGTTCGAGGATCAGCTTTTCGCTTTGACGATCGGCTTCGGTAACGAGATCGCCGCGACGCGACTTCTCTTCATAATGAAGACCCGATTGAAATCGCGCGAGGAGCAGCTCGCCGGCCTCGCGGGCACAGTCGATCGCTAAGTTTAACGGATCCAGAACGCTGCTCCGGCTTGACGCACCTTACGAAGCTCCATAAGATAAGTAAGGATTCCTCGTTAGGTGAGGCGTCCACACGAAGACACGCCGCTGCCCGGAAAGGTCGAGAGACCCCAATGGGTGACCAGGCACCGTCGAATCAAGGCGGTACCTAACGCGGCTGAGATCATTTGACTCTATAGCGTGTGGTGCCAAAACTCGACGTAGAGGAGGTGTATCACGGTGGGATTCCACGAAGGGTTCCTCTCGGAGATCGTCGGCAAGACTGCGGTCGTCGTCGGCCCGAGCGGACAAATAACGATCGGACGCGTCACGGATTTTGTCGTGACACAGCCGCACGATACGTTTCCCAAGATCGATTCGCTGATCATCAAGGCGCGAAGCGGTCACTATCTCGCGCCGAGTGATACGCTCGTCGACATCGAACCGAACCGTGTTTCGCTCAGCGCTGCTCCGACAGAGGCGCCGCCGCCGGAAGATCAGGCCTTGTATTTGGTCGAGGATCTGCTCGACAAGCAGATCGTCGACGTCGAAGGCCGTAAACTCGTTCGCATCAACGACATCGAGATCGCGCGCACGGGCGGAACCTTGCGCGTCGTTGCAGCTGACATCGGTCTCTCCGGCTTGTTGCGCAGGCTCGGCGCCAATCGTCTTCCGGCGCCCGTCTTCGACCGCATTCCGCGACGCATGATTTCATGGAACGACGTCGCGCCGATCGACGACCTCTCGCCTTCCGACGTCCGCCTTTCCGTTTCGCAGCGGCAGCTGCCCCGGCTTCATCCATCCGATCTCGCAGAGATCATCAGCGATCTCTCGACGAACGACGCGGCGCGCGTCATCACGCACCTCGACGACGAAACCGCTGCCGACGCGCTCGAACATCTCGAGCCCGACATGCAGAAGACGATCATCGAAGAAGTCGGCACGGAACGCGCGGCCGACATCATCGAAGAGATGGACTCGGACGATGCCGCCGATCTCCTTAGCGATCTCCCCGAAGAGCAGCAGAAAGAACTGCTCTCCGCGATGGAGCCGGAGCGCGCAGTCGAGCTTCGCGAGCTCACGGAATATGAGGAAGACACCGCCGGCGGCTTGATGACGACCGACTACATGTGGATCTATCCTCATCGTACGGTCGCCGCAACAATCGACAAGATCCGCGAGCTGGCGCCTGAGACCGAGTTCATCTACTACTTGTACGTCCTCGATCAATCCGAGAAGCTGCTCGGCGTTCTCTCGCTGCGCAATTTGCTGCTCGGAAAACCGACCGACACGATCCACAACATCATGGAACGCGACGTCGTGCACGTCGACACGGAAACCAGTGCACAGGACGTCGCCGGCACGATTGCGCGTTACGACCTTCTGGCGTGTCCAGTCGTCGATGAAAAAGGGATGATGCTCGGCATCGTGACGGTCGACGACGCGATCGACGCAATCCTACCGGAGCGAGTCAAGCGACAGTTGCCGCGCTTCACGCGCAAGCACAAACATCAGGAACGTGCCGGGGTAGCGTAAATGGCTGTCTCGCTCACACGCAGACGCGGCTTCCTTCCAGCCCTGCTCGGACTGCTCGCAATCGTCGGGCCCGGCATCATTACCGCCAGCGCCGACAACGACGTCGGCGGCATTGCGACATATTCTCAAGCCGGCGCGCAGTACGGTTACAAGATTCTTTGGGTCCTCATACCGATCACGATTGCGCTCGTCGTCGTGCAAGAGATGGCCGCGCGCATGGGCGCGGTGACCGGCAAGGGTCTCTCGGGACTGATCCGCGAGAATTTCGGCGTCCGTTGGACGGCGATACTCGGCCTTGCCTTCGTCTCATCGAACGTATTCACGACAGCCGCAGAGTTTGCGGGAGTAGCCGCCGCGGCCGAGATCTTCCATGTCTCGCGATTCCTCGCCGTACCGATCGTGGGATTGCTGGTCTTCTTCTTGATTCTGCGCGCCAATCGTAAAATTACCGAACGCGTCTTCCTGGTTTCGTCCGCGCTTTATTTTTCTTACGTCATATCCGGCCTGAAATCGCAGCCGCATTGGCCCGATGTCTGGCGCGGCTTCTTCGTTCCGAGCTTTCAGACCGATTCGGGTTACCTCTGGATGGTCATCGCGCTCGTCGGAACCACGATCTCGCCGTGGATGTGCTTCTATCTGCAGGCCGCGATCGTAGAAAAGGGCGTTCGCGTCCGCGACTACGCGCTATCGCGAATCGATGTCGTGTTCGGCTGCTTCGTAACGGACTTCATGTCGTTCTTCATGATTCTGTGCACGGCAGCCACGATTTTCGTTTTCAACGCATCGCATCCGCACCTCGCGCCGATTGCAATCAATCAAGCGTCTGATGCTGCGATAGCGCTCAAGCCGCTCGCAGGCGAGTTCGCGGAAGTCCTTTTTGCGCTCGGCATTCTGAACGCCGGCATCTTCACGGCGTCGATCCTGCCGCTGTCGACCGCGTACTATATCTGCGAGGCCGGCGGATTTGAAGCCGGCGTCGACAATCGCTTCCGCGACGCGCCCGTGTTCTTCACCGCGTACGCAACGGTCATCGCGATCGGCGTTGGTCTCGTGCTCCTGCCGGGAGTTCCGCTGCTGAGCGTCATCCTGATCTCGCAGATCGTCTCCGGAATTCTGCTGCCGTTCTTGCTCGTCTTCATGCTGATCATGGTGAACAAGCGCAGCCTGATGGGCGAGCACGTAAACAGTCTCGCCTTCAACATCATCGCGTGGGCTACGGCGATCATCGTCGGTGCTCTGACACTGCTGTCGGTCTACGAGACCATCGCACCGCTCTTCATCAAATCCGGCTAAAGTCGGAGCCGCAACCTCCTCGCGTCGTAGGGGGTCAGAAGGGGCCAAGTGCATGCCCCCCGCCACGTCTCAAGGGAGCCAGACGCGAGCGAGCTGCTCAGCTTTGCGGATGCTTTGACGCGCGTCGCCGCCGGCGGCGGCGGCCCGAAAGCGTTGTGCGCGCAGCTCGCGCAAACGCTCGGAAGTCCGGTATTGCTCGAAGACGCCGAATGGCGCCATCTTTCGCTGAGCGGCGCCGGGTCGCGGACGCTGCCGGCCTCGGCGCGGGATTTCGTCATGCGCGCGGGGACGCCGGGCGAGGACGGTGTCGCGATCAGCGCGCCGCCCGACCGGAATGGACGCTGCTTCGCGGTTCGCGCCGGTGAAACGACCCTTGGCTGGTTGACGGTGTGGGAGGAAATGGACACGCGGATTCCGCTGGCGCGTCTCTGCGCGAACGTGATCGCCGTCGAACTGGCGCGCGATTCGAGTGGGAACCGCGGACGGCGACGCTCGTTTTGGGAACGCCTGCTCTCGCGCGCATACGACGATCCGTCCGAAGCTCGCGACGACGCAGCTTCGCGTGGGATCCCGCTTTCGACGCACTATGTCGCCGTCGTCATCGAGCCCGAAGGCCTGGACGAAAGTGTCGCCGCGCAGCGCAGCACCGAGATCCGCAAAGTCGCCGGTGAGGTGCTCGGCGGACGCGGGGGCAGTGAATTGGTCGTGCTCGAGCGCGGCGGCGGCTTCGTCTTCCTCGTTCCGAGCCCGCTCGAAGTCGATGCGGCGAATGCGCGCACGGCCGCCACGAGCATGCCGCGTTCGCTCGCGAAGGCGAAAGTCGACGTCAAGATCGTGGGCGGCGTGGGCCGCCGAGCGGACGTCGCAAGCGTCGCAGCTTCAGTTGACGATGCACGTGAAGCACTCTTGATCGCGCGCCGCATTTTCGGCGGCGGACGAATCCTGTCGCACGAAGAGCTTGGCGCGTACCCGCTCTTGCTTCGTGGCGGAGTCTCGCGCGACGAGCTCTACCGTTTCGCACAAGGAATTCTCGAGCCGCTGCGCGCGTATGATGAAAAGCATCAGACCGAGCTAGTGCGTACGTTGCGTCTCTTTTTCGATGTCGGACAAAACATCAAGGTCGCGGCCGCGGAGCTCAACGTGCACCGTCACACCATCTTTTACCGCCTGCGCCAGATCGGCGACATCGGAGGCTTCGACTTGGACTCCCCGCACGATCAACTCACGCTTCGCATGGCGATTGCCCTCGATGCTCTCGGCAGTTAACGGCAAAAGCGTCAGCAAGCGCGACGTACTGAAAGCCGCCAAAGACGGCGACGTTCGGTACGTGCGTCTCACGTTCGTCGATATTCTCGGAATCGAAAAATCCGTGAGTGTCCCGGTCGCAGAGCTCGAGCGCGCGATCGAGGGCAAAGTCAGCTTCGACGGCGGTTCGATCGACGGGTTCGTGCGCGACGCCGAAGTCGACATGGTCCTCTTGCCGGATCTCTCGACCTTCTCGATCATGCCGTGGACCAAAGGTGCAGCGACTGAAGCGCGCCTGATCTGCGCGATTGCAAACGCCGACGGCTCGGATTTCGAAGGCTGCCCGCGTACGACGTTACGCCGCGTGCTCGACGATGCGCGCGACGTGCTCAAGAGAGTCGAAACCGCGCTCGAAGTCGAGTTTTACATGTTCCCCCGCACCGAGCAGGGCGCGCCGCTGATTCAAGCCAGCGACGTCGGATCGTACTTCGATTGGTCGCCGAACGACCGCGGCGACTATGCGCGTGGTGCCGTCGTCGCCGCACTCCAAGAGATGGGACTCGTCATCTCGAGCTCGCACCACGAGCACGGGCAAGATCAACACGAGATCGATCTCGCGGAAGCGCCAATCTTGCGAAGCGCGGATAATTTCGTGACGCTGCGCGGCGCGGTCAAACATGTCGCGAGCGGATTGGGTATGGAAGCAACCTTTATGCCCAAGCCGGCCGAGGATGTCGCCGGCAATGGTCTGCACGTCTATTTCGGTCTCGACGGCCTCGACGAAGATCAACGTTTGCACGCCATCGGCGGCCTGCTCCAACACGCGCCGGCCGCAACCGCCGTTTGCAATCCGACGGTGAATTCCTACAAACGGCTCGTGGCCGCGTGGGACGCACCGATCTACACCGTCTGGTCCGAAGCGAGCGCGAATGCGCTCGTTCGCGTTCCGACGGCGCCCGGAATGGAAACGAAGATCGAGATGCGCAGCCCCGATCCGTCGTGCAATCCGTATCTCGCGTTCGCGGTTTTGATCGAGTCGATCGCCGACGGTCTGCGTCACCGCCTACTCCCCGGTGACCCGTTCACCGGCTCGAGCTACGAGCTAACCGGAAAATTCCGAAGCGAGCGCGGTATTCGAACGCTGCCGAAGTCACTGCGCCAAGCGATCGACGAGCTGGATGCCGACGCCATTTTGCGTGGCGCACTCGGCGATCACATCTATCATGCATTTCGCGACGCGAAACTCGCCGAGTACGAGCGCTACCGTCGCGTCGTACATCCGTGGGAACGCACACAGTACCTGACAAGATTCTAGCGGGACTTCTCGCGGCGCTCGGCTCCGCGATCTTCTTCGGTCTGAACGCGACCGCAACGAAAGTCCTCTACGCTCCCGGCACGCCCTCGCACATCGATCCGCTGGGCCTCGTTACGGCGCGCTCGTTGTGGACATTACCGCTATTCTTGCTATTGGCGCTGGCAACGCGGCCGCGCGACGCCCTGCGTCCGAGCCGCAGTGACCTTGCCTGGTTCTTGCTCAGCGGTATCTGCTACGGCCCCGCGACGACGGGAATGTTTGCGCTCGGCGTCGGTCACACGAGTGCTGCGCATGCCGTACTGCTGCTCGCGCTCGCACCGGTCTTTGCGTCAATTCTCGCGGTGATCTTTCTCCACGAGCGCCTCCATCCGGTTCGAATCGTAGCGATCATGGGCGGGGCTATCGGCGCGTGCGTCCTCACGTTCTCGCGCTCCGCGAGCGGTTCGACGCCTGCAGGCGACGCGATGATTCTCGTCATGGTCTTCAGCTGGGGCGTCATGGCGCTGGCGCTCCGCGTGCTGAACCGCACGTACCCGGCACTCTTCGTCGCGGGAATCATGGGCGCGCTCGGATCCCTAATTCTCGTCGCGATCGGCGCCGCGAACCATCGTCTCGACGAAGGCATCCTGCCGCTGCGCTATTATGATCTCAAAACGATCCTTGCGTTCGATCTCGAGCTCGTCGTCCTGCTTTCAATCGCCGGCCAGGTGCTGCAAAGCCTATCGATCCGTATCTTGGGCGTCATACCCGTTGCCGCGATCACCGGCTACGGCTCGATCTTCTTCGGCATGGTCGGATCGCTCGGCATCTTGCACGAGCAAGTGAATGCGTGGGATTTCTTGGCCGGCGCGCTGCTGCTGGTTGCGCTTGCGCTCGCCCTGAAGCCGATCGGCACGCATACAGCTTTCGCTCCGGAAAGCCGCTGACTCTAACAATGGCCACGGCCGCATTGACAGACGTCCGGTGACACGTCCAAAATGGTGGCAGGCGTTCCTCGCGAGGGAATGCCTGGGCGATGGATCCCGCCCCTGAGATTTTTGCATCTTGGAAACCGCAGCAATGCTGATGGCTCCTCCCGCTGGAGGACACGCCATTGCCATCGCGCCGACCGCATCTGACGGACAAGGGCACCCTGTGTGATCAGGATTGGCCCTGCGTACATGCTCGATACGAGCTAGAAACTCGGCTCGTCGGAGCCCTTGGTGACATCGCTACCGGCGCGTTCGTCGCTCTTACCGCTGCAATTCTCGTCTTCGCTCTCGGGAAATGATAGCAACCAGCTACCAGTGTCGTAAGGATGGATAAAGAACAAGCAAAACGATCGTAAAGACGAGGATATACGTTAGATATGTGCCGATGACGCCCGATTGCGTCCGCCGTACGACGCTACTGATCCAGAGTGCAGCGGTCGCTATCCAGCGATAGAATGCGACATCAAAGAACTGTCGAGTCTTGCTCTCGTAGCGGATGCCCACGTCTTCCGTTTCCTCAATACTCCGAACGGTCCGAATCCCAACGTCGAAGATCACCCGCGTCGGGTTCGCAAATCCCGTTCCACCGTATTGCGTCCACGAACGATATGCTTCACCCGACGTCCAGACTTCCGCAGATCGCAAGCGCGGCCGCGCGAACAAGCGCGCGATGATCGCAAAGACCAGGGCAAAGCAGAGAATCAAAACACCGAGGCCAAGTGGCGAAACCGAAGAGAATCCGTGGAAGGCCGGCTGCACGACCGGCGGCGCTGCAAGCATCGAGGCGACGGTCGACGTTCCAGAGAGCTGATCGATCGGGGCGGCGATAAGCGAGAGATACTGCGGCGCGAGGATGCCGAGCGCGAAGACGGCGACGGCCGAAAGCAACGAGGCGAAAGGCCAGAGGAAATGACCTTCACGCGCCTCCGATGCTTCCGCACTACGCGCCGCACCGAGGAATCCAATCCCTGCGAACTTTACGAACGCGACGACAGCAAGGCCGGCTGCGACACCAATCGCCGCAGCGCAGAGCGCAAAGGTAACGTCGACTGCAGCGTTACCCGAGCGGAATGCCTGCATGAACGATTCGAGTGTCAGCCATTCGCTCGCGAAACCGCCAAGCGGCGGAATTGCTGCCAGCGAAAATGCCGCAGCAATCGCAGCCGCGGCCGTATATGGCATCCTGCGCGCAATACCGCCGAGTTGATCGAAGTCTGTTGATCCTGCTCGCGATTCGAGCGCAGCGCATGCGAGGAACAGGGTGCATTTCGCGAATGCGTGAGCTGCAATCTGGAAGAATGCTGATGCGACCCCAACTCCCACAAGCAGCGGCAGGTCGACACTTTTCCCCACAAGTGCGATCCCGAGCCCGGCAACGATAACGCCCGAATTTTCAATGCTTGAGTAGGCTGCAAGCGTCCGCGCATCGCGTTGCGCGACGGCCCACGCGATCCCGAGGATTGCGCCAAGCGCACCGAGACTCGCCAGAAGCAGCCCCCACCACAGTGGCGTTCCGCCTCCTAGGCCAAAGACAAAGCGGACGATACCGTAGAATCCGACGTTGAGCGCTCCTCCCGCCATCAGCGCTGAAACCACTGATGGTGCGGCCCGATAGCCGTATGGAAGCCACCCCTGCAGCGGTAGCAAACCGATCTTCGCTCCGAAACCGATCAGCAAGAGCACAAAGATCGCACCTCGAGCAAATTCCGGCATCGTCTGCGCAGCGCCGAGAGCGCCTGACACCGACGTTCCGTTGCGAGCGAGAACGAGCAGCGCAACGAAGAGCGCTGCGCCTGCGACGTGCGTGAGAGTGAGCGTGAAATAGCCGGCGAGTTCCGCGTTTTCGTCCGTGCCTGCGAAAGTGATTGCCCAGTAGAATGCGAGGGCCAGCAGTTCCCACGCAAACAAGAATAGGAAGACGTCGTCTGCGAGACATACAAGCAGCGACGCAAGCAGGATTGCGCACGCCGTTGATGCGGCAGTTCGCCCAGTGCGCCGCTCATCGCTCGAACGACCTCCAAGACCGAAGAGGCCTACGGCGATCGCGATTGCACCGATAATACCGACAAAAAATCCTGATGTTGCATCGAGTCGAACGACGACGTGAAGATCGACGTTTCCGACGGCCTGCGCGCTACCGGTCACGAGCGCCGCAACACCGGCGATGAGTGCCGCCAACCCAGCAAGTGCCACCGCAAGAAAGCCGAGCGCACGTCCAATCGCTGCGGAAACGAAGAGCGCCGCAAGCATTCCGGCGATCGCGAGCGCGAGCGCAACAAGCGCGATATTAATCGACGTCATGACGTGGCTCCCGGGCGACGCGCGGTGACATGACCGAGCGCAACCCAAAGCCCATGGATAATCGTGAGCGGAGCTGGTGGCGTACCCGGCACCTTCACGTCGACGGGAATAAACCCGTCGACTGGCCCTGCCACATCGTCGTCATCAAAGATCGTCCCCGACGACGCGGCACTTCCCAGCGCGATGACGACTTTTGGCGATGGCATCGCCTCGTACGTGCGACGTAGCGGCTCAACCATCGCGTGCGTGACTACCCCTGTCGCGACGAGAATGTCAGCGTGCCGCGGCGACGCGGTCAAAAAAATGCCCAGCCGATTCGCATCATAGAACGGATTGAAAATCGCTTGCAGCTCCTGTTCGCACGATGCGTCGCTGCCGCAGTCCACATGTCGTATGTGGATCGATCGACCGAGCGCCTTGGTGCGGCGTCGTAGCTCCGCGCGCACCATCTCGATGCTATCGCCCGTAAGCGCAAGCTCGAAATCATTTGTAAACGTAAATGCTTCCGGCGCGACACGTGCGCACTCGCCGCACTGAAAGCAGCGCTGCATGTCGATGATTGCCCCTCCGTCGCTGCGTTGAATCGCACCTGAAAGACAGGCCGCGGCGCCCCGTTCGATGTGCTCGTTCGTCGCACCAGGAAACACAACTGGACGTGCGCGATACCGTTCGGGCATCGCGTCTCCTTGAAACGGATACTTCGTCGTCAGAATGCCGCGCCGGAGTCCACGCCCAATCCAGTTGCTCATCGATCGGTCTCCGATTGGATAAGCCCGAACGAGTGCTCAATAAACGAAAAGTCTGTGAAAATGTTCCCAGGCAGCGATGGAACGAAAAGTGGCCAGTTTGCGAAAGAGGCCGAACGCACGGCGACACGCACCAGCGCATCATCATCATAGTGCACGAAATAAAGCAGCTCGCCTTGTGGTGACTCAACGCGCGCGTGAGCGCGGCCCTTGCCCCGAATGTGTTCTTGATCCAGGCGCGACGCGCCGGTGGGCGAAGCGTCGAGTGCTTCGCGAACGAGTCGAAACGATTGGCGGATTTCCGCCTGTCTGATACGCGCCCTCGCCATCGCGTCGCCATTCAGTTCGATCGCAGCCGACGCATCGAGGGGCATGTAGAGCCAGCCATCCGTTAAGCGAGCGTCGTTGACGACGTCGCTGCCGCGCGCCACCGGACCGACACCGCCATACGCCTGCATAGTCTCTCGCGATAGGCGACCCGTTCCAATCAGGCGATCGAGCAGCGATTGTGTTCCAAAAAGTCCACGCAAAACGGAGAGCGCCTCCCGTTCGACGACGTCGAGTGCCCGTTCGGCAGCTGTTCGCAGCGTGCCAAAGATATCGGAACGCGTTCCACCAACGCAGATTGAACCTCGCCCGAACCGGTGACCCGTCGCCTCGGAGAGCAGTCGGTGCACACGTTCTTTCGCAGCGAAGGTTTGGGCCGATCCTATTGAGAGCGATCCGTCGTCCGCCAGCTTTGCGAGCGAATCGAGATGCTGATGGATGCGCTCGAGTTCGACGAGGATCGTACGTGCCGCACGGGCGCGTGGCGGCACGTCGATCCCACAAACCGCCTCGACCGCGCGGCAGAACGCCGTAGCGTGACTCGACGGTGTGACACCAGAGATGTGTTCGGCGATGAGGGGAGCGAACTCGAGCGCCGCCCCCTCGAACCGCTTTTCGAGTCCCCGATGTTTAAAAAACATTGAGGGATGTACGGCAATGAAATCCTCGCCGGCGGTTTCGATGATCCAACACGCTGACTCGACAATGCCCGAACGAACTGGACCGTATAGGACGGTCGAAACTTCGTCCCCGAGCGCACGGCGCAATTTCTCGGCGTCTTGCTCAGGCGATTTTATAATCGGTGGATCATCGGTAGAGCCATTGAAACGAACAGCGAACCGGTTGTGGACTTCTTGCTCGTGCCAACGCGCCGCGGGGACAACTCCCGCAATCGAAGCGACTTCTCCGGATTCTGGAATGACGCCACTCGCGAACTCGAGCTTGCCATCGAGATCGGTCACATAGTGGAGCATCATATCGGCATGACCGGCTTCGCAAAAGAGCCACACGAAACGCGCTCCTTCAGCGACGCGCCTCATCGCGCGTTCGCCCGCTTCCACCGCATTTGACCGCGCGATCACGATGCTTGCCCCACAATCGCAATGGCGCGCTCAAGTAGTTGCGTGAGTTGCGGTGGAACGACCAAACCCAATCCAAGCACGACGATGAATCCCAGCAACATCGCATAGATAGCCGCACCGAAGCGTTCGCCACGATGAATCTCCCCCTCGGCAGAACCGGCACTCGTTGTGGTTACCCAGCGGAGAATACCGGCGAATGCAACGGCCAGCAGTAGCGCAACAACGATCGCGAGGATCCAAGAGCCAGATTGGAAGCCGCCGCCGAGGATCATGAGCTCACTGCGGAAGATCCCGAACGGCGGAAGTCCGGCGAGTGAAAGACCCGCAAGCGCAAAGAGCGTCCCCGAAACCGGTAGCGTCGCAATGCCTCCACGAATTCCGGCGATCTCGCGCGTTTCGTAGCGTTCCGTCAGCCGTCCCGCGGCGAAAAATGCGAGCGATTTGGACGCGGAGTGATTGATTGCGTGAAGCAACGCTCCCGCGACGGCGAGCGGAGCTCCAAACGCGAGACCGCACGCGATAACTCCCATGTGCTCGATGCTCGAATACGCGAGCATACGTTTGATGTCACGTTGCTGCAAGAGAAAGAATGCGGCGAGAAACAGCGAGATCAAACCAACGACGAAGAACAGGATGTGGCTGAGGCCATGGCCCACCGCGAGATTTGCGATAGCAGCAAACCTGAGAATCGCATAGAGCGCGTCCGAAAGAAGCGCGCCGGAAAGCATTGCGCTCGTCGGCGTGGGGCCTGCTCCGTGCGCGTCCGGCAGCCACGCATGCATTGGCGCTAGACCCATCTTCGTGCCGAATCCGATGAGTGCAAAAATGAATGCGAGCCGGACGGCGTCAGGGTTCAGATGTGCTGCGGCACCAATATACGCAGACCACTGCGGGATATGATGGTCGCCGAGCGGTCCAATACCGGCAACGTAGAGTAGGACGACGCCGACAAGGCCGAACGCGAGACCGCAGGACGCGATCAAGATATACTTCCACGCAGCCTCGAGTGCGGCAGCCGTTCCCTGTAACCGGATGAGTAAGGCCGAGAGAATCGTAGTCGTTTCGAGCGCCACCCACAGGCCGCCCATGTTCGTCAAGAGCGGGACGATTATTTCGCTGCATGCAAACGCGTTAGTGAGTGCAAGGAATTCGCGCCGATAGCGCTCGCCCTCGGAATTCGCGGGGCTCTCAGCTCGCACGTACCAGTGTGTATACAATCCAACCGTTCCGTAAATGATGGCTACCGGCAACAGAAAGATCGCAGAAAGCGCGTCGGGAGCGCGAACGCCGGAAGCGCCCCCCAAGTCGGCGGCGATGATGCACGCTGCGGTGCACAGTCCACCGAGCGCGGTCAGCGGGCCCGAAATGCGTGACGGGACGACGATACTGATGATGGCGAGTGCCGCTGGTATGGCGATCATTGCGATGATAAGTATCATCCAATGAGCTCCTGAAGCTGCGCCGTTGCAGCACTCGATCGAATCGCGACAAGAATGCGCACTAATACGGCAAAGACAACGACGGCTACGAGGACGTCAAAGAGCACGAGGATGCCAACCACAAACGGCTGTCCGGGAGCAAGCGTCACTGCTCCAAAGAAAACGCCATTCTCAAGTGTGAGAAATGCGATGACTTGCGCGAATGCGTTCGGCCGTAATATTGCAACGAGAAACCCAATAAAGACGATCGAGAGCATCGTTGCGAGGTCGGCGATTGGAAGAAAGGCGCCGGTCTTGAGTGGCAACTGTGAGGCCGTCAGACATCCAATTCCAACGAGTGCCGCTGCGATCAGCAACGAAAGCAGCACATTGATCTTGCTCGGGATTTCGACCCGCGTCGAAACGCCGTTCATCAACCTGCGCATGTAGATCGGGAGCGCGATTACTTTGAAAAGAAACGTCAGGATCGCAAGCGCGATAAGATCCCATGCGCCGGCGACAAGACCCACATCGAGGCAGATGCACGCGACAAATAGCGACTGAACTGCGTAGAGCGTGATCAGCTCGGATAGCACGACCGATCGGAACAATGCAAGCTGCGTTAGCAGCAACAGCGCTGCGATTGTGCCCGCGACGGCTTCCGGAACCGATAAGTGGTGCAGTGGCACTAGCCGAATCCCACTGCGTACGCGAAGACCGCCAGGACGGCGACGAGGAGACCCGTGGCGATGAATTCGGTAATCTTGTACAAACGAAGCTTCGCAAACGTGGTTTCAATTATGACGACTGCGCATGCGACAATGCACATCTTCACAAAAAGAAGCACGATAGCTAAGAGAACCGTTTGAAGACTCCCCGTCGACGACAACCCCATTGGAAGAAGCAGCACATTGACGAAAACGGTATAGAGCAGGAACTGCTTCATGGCGCTGCCCCACTTGAAGAGCGCCATCTCGGGGCCGCTGTGCTCGAAGAGACGAGCATCATCGATCATGCCGAACTCAATCGTCGCTGACGAGCTCTCGATCGGAATCCGTCCGGTATCGACCAACATCATCATAAAGAATGCGGCGGTCGCGAGCACGTGCGCAGGACGCAACACGTCGGCAGCCGACGCACGTAGCGTCGCATTGAGCGCGTACGGGAGGTCCGTCCCGGTGATGAACGCGACGGAGAAAAAGACAAAAATCAGCGTCGGCTCGACGAGAACGCCAACCATCGTCGCTCGACTGGCGCCGATCGACGTATATTGGGAGGCACCGTCAATGGCTGCAAGCGCGGTGACGAACGATCCAAATGCGAAAACAAAAGCGCTACCGAGAATATCGCCGTACGTAGCACCGGGTAGCGGATACGTCGTAAGCACGGGGATGAGGGTCGCGAACGTTGCATACGCTCCGCACGCCGCGTATGGTGCGGCCCGAAACACCCACGACGCATGCTCGGGCAACAGCCGCTGCTTACGGAAAAACTTGATAATGTCGCGATAAGGCTGAAATACCGAAGGCCCGCGCTTGCCGGCAAGCATCGCTTCAGTGCGCGAAATGACGCCACTCAAAAGCGGCGACAGTAGCGTTACCGTGAGGACTTGAGCAGCCTGCACGGCAAGCGGTGAAAGGCTCAGCAACGACTCTCCTGACCGTGGGTCATCAAATACACGGGGTCAGGAGTCATCGGCCGATCGGCGGTTTGCGGCGCGTGCCGCGCGCGGACTCCACCACGCTTGAGACCCCTTTCTAACCTTCCGAATGCGGTTCCTCGATGAGGATTGGGGCGTCATCTTCACGCAGGTCGTCGACGTGTTCATGGACGCGAAGCCGGCGTTTGAGGGCTGCGATGCGCGTCTGTAACAATTGGTACCGTGAAACTATAATATCTTTCGCAGCATATGCGCCGGCGTTACGCATGCGTTCGATATTGAGATTTCGCATCGATTCAGCATAGTCAAAATGCTCTGCTGAATACTGCCGTTGTAAATCGTACAGCGTTTCGCTCCGCTCCCGTACCATTGCCTCGGATGAGCGAAGACGCTCCTCCAAATCCGCGATACGTGCCCGCAATGGCTGCGGATCGTCGTCAGTGCTGACAACGTCTTCTCGTGAGTCCAATCGCAATAGGCGCTTGAAGATCATCGGCTCACAACCTGTTCGACCTCTAACGGAATAGCATCCAGATCAGCCGCCAGCGCAGCAGCCGTCGCCTCGTCATGCTCACAACTGCGCAACAGAACGCGAATGTCGTCATCGCTTGCATCTGTTGGGGTACTCAAACTACGGCGAATTGCGCCTTCTGCAGCGGCGAGTCGCATCGTCGCAAGATGGCCAAGCTCTTGCACGTTACGTTCGGCTTCTCGTCGCCCGGCGTATCGCAGTCGGCCACGACGCGCACCGAGCGTTTCTTCCACGCGTTGCGAAAGACGACGCGCGAGAAGATGCGAGCGCAAGCTTCGTGGCAAGAGTTGCGCGAGGCTGCGCACGAGAATCTCTAAACCCGTGTCTACGATTCGCTCCTTCGGGAATGAGATTCCCGGAACGTCGAATGTCGATGCTCGCGACGTAGGGAGTGGGAGATCAGCTTTCAGGAGGCCTGCACCGAGCGCAAGAATTTCGCTTTCGAGACGATCGACTTGACGAAGCAATCGCTCAGCATTTGCCTTCATTCGCTCATTCAAGAGTTCCGTGATGTCGTCTGCCCAGGCGCCTGTCCTGGTCGCCGCGCCCTTTTCAAGCGCGCGCTCGAAGGCATCGATCTCACCATCATGCGCGAGCGAGCGCAATTCGGTAGCAAGAGCGACACACGATCGCTGGAAACATTCTCCCAAGTGACGGTCGACGCTTTCGCCGATCTCTTTGAGCGCCTGATCGAGAGAGCCGGCCAGTTCATGGCTACGATCTCGAAGTTCGGTTACGAGTGTATCGAATCGCAGACGCATCGCTTCGCGTTCGTTTAGCGGTAAACGTAGAGCGTGGCGGCGGAGCGCGATCAGGAATTGAAGGCGACGCGCCAGGCCAGCAGCTTTTCGCGCAATCGACCGCTCTCGAACAAGATCCCGGTTGCGATCGAGAAAGGCTGTGAGCGCTGCAACGAATTCCATAAATCGCGAATCTGATCGTCCATCTTGAGCGGCAGAAAGCGCGTCCCGAGCGCTGAGAGCAAAGATTCGGGGCTCAAAGCCGAGCGCCGCGTCAAGTTGGCGCTGCGTAAACCCAATGATCTCGCGCTCTTGCCCGGGTAGCAAGTCTGCTTTGTTATACACAACGAAAAGACGCTCCGAAGCGTCGCGAACCTCTTTCGCGAACACAATCTCTGCCTCACCAATCGGTGGTTCGGGACCGACGACGAGTATCGCGACATCGGCTTCGTGGAGGGCACTACGTGCGGCATCCGTATTGTGCACGAATGCCGAAGCAACTCCGGGCGTATCGACGATGCGAAGTCCGTGCAAGAACTCGGCATGCACGTGAACGTCGACTGCACTTACCGCGCGAACGTTTTCCGGATTTCCAGCTTCAGTGACATACTCGCCAAGATCGCGGATGTCGATTTGCGATGACCCTCCATCACGATAGCTGACAATCGCGCTTTCCGTACCGAAGTGAACGCTCGTCGCAATCGACGTCAACGGCAGAGCGCCGGTCGGTAGAATATCGTTGCCAATAAGCGCGTTGATTAACGTGCTCTTTCCGCGCTTGAACTGCCCGGCGATGAGCACCGTCAACTCATTACCCGTCGAACGATTGATCAGCGAACGTGTTTCAATGGCGGTCGCTTCATCGGCATGTCGCCATGCGATGCGTTCTATCTCGCGGAGTGCGGCTGCCGCTCGACCTAGTGACACGTGAAATCCTCCAAGCGTGGAGGACCCATTAGCGTGCCGCGGTTTTCGAGAACGTGTCTCGAGGGCGGGATCCATCGCCCAGCGCGCCTCGCGCCAGTAGTATTGAACCGTCCTACGCTGCTGCTGTCAAGAAATCGGCAAGAGAACGAAGCGCCCGCATGGGGGAACCATCGGACTCGCGGATAAGCAGAAGCCACCCCGGCGATGGAGTTCGCCGCAAGCGTCTTCGGACTGATGACTCCTACGCGAAACTTTGTGCGAAATGGAGTCAACCATGATCTTTGCCGACTGGGCAATCTATAGCGTTCGACGTCAGCTCAAACGTCGACTCACGCTCTACACCGCGCGATTGCGGCAACATCTCGCGAGCGGCGATCTGATGCTTTTCCTCTCGACGCTTCTCTGCATTCGGAACAAGGGGTAAGCAATGGAGGGAGCCGTCACACAACAACGTGTCCGTACGCTTGCGGTTGTACGAGATGAGCGTGGATTTGTACTCTCCGTACGTCACGCCCGTCGCGGCGAGCGGTTTTGGACACTGCCTGGTGGCTTTTCGAATATTGGCGAATCGCTTGAGGAGACACTGGTTCGTGAGGTTGGCGAAGAGACGGGCTATCGCGTGCGTGTCGACCATCTCGCCTTCGTTTTCGAGATTGGTTCAAGCCGTTGGGATCCGCGGCGCCTGGAACTCTGTTTTGCGTGCGAGATCATCGAGGAGGACGCGACGCTTCGTCGCGGAGCCGACGGCATCGTCGAAGTCGGCTGGCTTAATCCAAATATTGCTCATGACGACTTCCTGCCGTCAAAACTCTTGCCGCTGATCAACCTGAACACGAGCGGCCTCTATCTCGGGAATATTACCGACACTGACCATCCACTGAAAAAGTAACAGGTGCTCGCGCGACAACGCGCGTCGCTAAAGTTCGTCCTTGTCATCGGCGTCTTGAGCTTTTTCGCCGATTGCACGTATGAAGGCGCGCGCAGCATTACAGGACCGTTTCTCGGATTGCTCGGTGCGAGTGCATTCACGATCAGTGCCGTCGCAGGGGTCGGTGAACTATTAGGCCACGCCTGGCGCTTGGCTTCGGGCACCCTAAGCGAGATCACGCGGAAATTCTGGCCCATTACGATCGTGGGATATACCGTTCAAATGGTCGCCGTTCCATTGCTCGCGTTCGCTCGCACGTGGCAAGAAGCTGCGGCGCTCATCATACTTGAGCGCGTCGGGAGGGCGACGCGCAATCCGCCGCGCGATGTGATGTTGTCGGTTGCGGCTGAAGAGATTGGCTACGGCTGGGCCTTCGGAGTCCATGAAGCCCTCGATCAATCCGGTGCACTTGCTGGCCCGTTGATCATTGCAGCAATACTCGCAACGCAAGGTGCATACCAACAAGCATTCGCCGTCCTCGTTGTGCCGGCTCTAACCTGTCTATTTCTTCTGTGTATCGCGCGCATCATATATCCGCGACCAGAAACCCTGGCGTCACGAACGCTCGAAGTTCGTACGCGGGGAATCCCGCCACTTTTTTGGCTGTATCTGAGCGGAGCGATTCTCGTCGCTGCGGGGTTCGCGGATTTCTCGCTGATCTCGTATCGCTTTCATACAGAACTCCCCGTCTCGAATGGGTTCCTGCCCGTGTTCTACGCGATCGCGATGGCGGCAAGTGGCGCCGGTTCACTCACGTTTGGACGGTTATTCGATCGTTTCGGACTTGTTATTCTCGTCCCCTTAACCGTCGTCGCCGCATGCGCGACACCGCTGGTTTTTCTCGGATCGTTCTGGCTCAGCGTTCTCGGATCGGCTCTCTGGGGCATGAGCATGGGCGTCCACGAATCGATCATACCGGCAGCCGTATCAACGATGGTTGCGCGCGAGCACCGAGCGTCTGCGTTTGGCATTTTCACCGCTGCGTATGGAGTCGCTTGGTTCGCCGGAAGCCTCGTGATTGGCATTTTCTATACGCGATCGCTAGTCGATCTCGTCGCCTTTTGCGTCGCGCTGCAGCTTATCGCCGTTCCGATATTCATCCGCGTCGCCCGAAGACTCCGACCACAACACCGAATGTAGGAACGCCTACGCACGGACCGGAACGTGCGACATATCGTTGATCGAGCAGACGATACATTTGTCGGGTTCGAAATCCAGCTCGTTGATGCAGCACGGGCCTTGACGAAAGCGCCAATAATGGGACAACGGCAATCCCAGTGCGTACAGTAAGACAACGCGATTGATCGCCTCGTGGCCGACGATCACGATGGTTGCGGTGCCGGCGTACGAGATTGCCCACGCCGCGTGAGATGCGGCGGGAAACGTCGCTAAGTACCTCGCCTCCCGGAATATGTGCGACATCGGGCGCCCGGAACCAGAGCTTCGCTTCGGTGGCCCATGAAGAAAGGACGTCGGCGTGTCCGAGGCCCGTCCACTCTCCGTAATCAATCTCAATGAGATCCGGTTCGGGGCGCACCGCAAGCCCAAGCGGATGCGCAATTGCTTCGGCGGTATGCATCGCGCGACCGATAGGACTTGCATAGACTGAGGCCGGCTCCCATCGCTCTGCAATTCGCTTCCCGACTGCCTCAGCTTGCACGATTCCAAGGGGCGTCAGCGGTAGGTCGTTTCTACCCCGAAATCGCGGTGGATCGATGCCCTCGACGTGGCCGTGTCGCACAAGCAGTACCTTGGTTGTTGGGCCGCTCATGTGCGCTGTTTCTCTGCGAGGAAGATTTCGTTGTAGAGGTCTTCACCAAAACTTGTCTCAAGCGGCTCACCGACGGCAAGTTTGTACGTACGTGAACCATCCGATTGACGCTCGGCGCGCAAGAACGTCGCCTTGTGCGCCTTTTCTTCCCAAAGAGTTCGAGCAAATTTATAGAGGTGGGTCACGTAGAATATCTTGATGCGTTTTTCGAGCAACGCAGCTACGATTTGTCGTGCGATCTCGGAACCTTCACGATCATTGGTTGCGGCGAACGACTCGTTGAACAGCACCAGCGAATTCGGGTGCAAGTATCCTGCAATCTCGTCCATGCGTGATATTTCTTCCGCAAACTTTCCGTGCGTCATCGACGAGTCTTCTTCGCGTTTGTAGTGTGTGTAGAGGCCAACGCACGTGTTTGCCGCGAACGCTTCCGCTCCGACGAACATACCACACTGCATCATTAGTTGTGCGAGGCCTATGCTGCGCAGAAATACGGACTTTCCGCCGCGATTGGCACCCGTCACAACAACGACTTCGCTATCATCGGCGTCCACGTCGTTGCCAACGACGCGATCGGAAATCGTCAGCGCCAAGGAGACGTCGTAAAGACCTTTAAACCAATGCCGCCGGATGTTACTCTCGCTGACGTCAGGGAAGCAGATCGGCTCGCCTTTCTCGATGAGTTTCGTGTGCACGTTGAGGCACGCGACATAGAACCCGAGTTCTGCGCGCAATAACTTGAGAAAACTCAAAATATGGTCGGCGGCCTGCGCCGCTGCGTTCGCGACGCGATTGAGGCCGCGGTCGCGGAGCGAGGAGAGCGCACGCGCCCCAGCCTCGTCGCGCGGATGTAGCTGGTAAGAGTAAGCGTCCGGCCCTCCCCCAAAGAGCCGTTCAAACCAATTACGGTCGGGGTGATTCGGGCGCCGTAAGATGTAATCGACGCCTTTGTTACCGGCGCCGAGCCGCGCACTGATCAGCGCGCCGCCCTTGAACTTGAGACGCTTGAGGTGTGCTTCGACGACATCGAAGTAGTCATCGGAGAGCTCTTCCTTAAGCGTCGCGCACAACGTCTTGAACCCGGGAGAACGAAAGGCTTCATGATAAGCATCCGTCGCTTTTCGGAGCTTTCGAAGGATGCCAACGCAAAACTCGAGCAAACCAACGGCGCCCGTGAGCGTCGAGGACGGATAGCGGCCGCTCGATATCCAGTAATAACCCCGCTTCCCCTCTTCCGCCTCCACAGCGATCGCATACATCTGGCGCAGCGCGTCGGGATACGCTAGACAGTCAGCGAGAATCGCCTGTCGATACCGAATCGTGGCGATATCGCTTATGCTCGAAAACACTGCACGTCGGGTAACTTCGTAGAGAAATTTATCTTCGCGACTCATCGCCGTGAAGAGCGCGTTGAGCTCGAGATCCTGCGCGAGGTCCAAGGCATTCCACGGAAGTGGGTGTTCGATATCAAAATCGCGGTCGGGATACATAAGGAACGCCTTCACGACGGTATCCGCTCCAGAAGGGCGTTGTATGTGACATGATATTTCTCCGCGATGGCGAGCGCGTACGCGAGCCCATCTGCCACGCGCCGAACGACTTTGAACGTCCGCATTGCCGGTTGATCGGGGACAACCGTACTCACCATGCTGACCGTCTTCGGACTCAGGCTCGAGAGCTCGTCGATAAAAGTCACCCACACACCGAGTACGTCATGCGAGAGCAGCTGTTCCATTACGTGTCGACTAAGGAAGACGGCATCGTGAATCGTCGTCGACGTGAATATTTCGTTGAGAATGACGATCGACGCCGGGGTAGCGGTCTCGATGATCTCGTGGAGGCGGTGAAGATCGTCCTCGAGCTTACCGCGTAGGTTCTCGATGCTCTCCTCTCGTTCGAAATGCGTGAAGAGGTTGTCGAACAAATAGAGTCGCGCATCACTGCCGGCGATGGGGCAGCCTATGGCCGCCAGATAATGCACTTGCCCGAACGTCCGCGCGAACGTTGTCTTTCCGCCCTGATTCGGGCCGGTGACGACGATCATCCGTTCCTCGCCATCGAGTGAGAAGTCGTTGCAGACAACGGATGACTGGGCACCGATCAGCTTGTGCGCCAGCGCCATATCGAAGATATTGTTACCGAATATACACTTATCGGACCCTTGCGCGATGACGGGATAGCAAACACTCAGCCCTGCGCCTCGAAGCTTATCAATATATTCGAGATATGAGACGTAGAATTGCACCTCGCGATCGAACCTCGCAATGACATCATCAACATATACGCGGTGTCGCTTGCAAAAGCGGTTGAGATGACCCAACTCGTCGGGGAACAGCTTCGCTACGAAGATTAGAATCTGCGCCTCGATATGGTTCATCTCCGGCGAGCGTTCTTTGAACGTTACGAGATAGTCGGTCGCCGCCGACCGCTTGAACTTCTCGAATGTCTCATCGATGACGGCACCGTAATCCGCCTCATTGTCGTAACGCAGAACGCTAAAGCCGCCATTTTGGACGAGTATACTGTAGCGCACGCCCGCAAGCTGCGACTCGACCTGTTCTTTTTCCGCGACGAGCGCTCGAAAAGCGCTGCTCCCGACGTATCTTAAGAGATATTGTCGGAAGCGTTCAAACCCAATCGATTGAGGAGCAGCAGCATCAAGTTGGGTTGCAAGTTCGCGCACTGCCTCGCAGTACATCGCGATCGCTTCAAGGAACCAGGCTTCCGCCTCATACGTGTTTCGCATCTTTTCTGATTGAGCAACATGCGCGCGCATGTCGTGCATGCGGGTCGCAAACCGTCGCACGTTTTCAAGCACTTGTGTGTTTTCAATATCCGCAAAAACGTTCTGGCGATAGAGAATGCCTTCATGGTCAATAAGCGCAAGATGGAAGAACGGCTTGAGATTGTACTCTTCTTTGCCGGCGATGATCGCCGCAACGATCTGATCAAGGTTCAGGTCCGAAAAGCAGTCCGGCTGGCGGTCGGCGAGTACCTCGGCCGAAGGCGATACGGGGAACAGAATACTTGTCATGACGGCGTCACCGAGCGTAGTGTGAACAAGGCGTGGGCGGTTCTTGATCGAGAAACGCTCGCGATGAGGCGTTTGATGACCGTCTCGACGGCAATCGCTACTGCTTCGCGCACTGCTGCGTGGAGTTGAGTGGTTAAGTCAAGCATCCACGCCTCGACGATATCGTCGGGTGAGGCGTGTGCGCCAATCGCGGGTTGAACGGCACGAATGTGAATTCGCGGGAGTGCAATTCGACGCGGGCGGGCAACCAGCCGTGATTCAGTCTCCCAAACTGCTTCGGCGTATGACCGAAAGCGCGCGCGAAATCGGACGTTCGTCGTGTCGCGAACCCGACGCGTACAGTGTTCGGCGATGACTCTTGCGCGCTCGTTAAGCAGCTTGTGCATCCCGTTCTGATCGTAGCCGGCTGAGCCCAGCGCATCTTCGAACGCCGCACGCGCGTTCGCGAAGGCATCGGCGCACAGCCGATCAAGGATCGCGATATCGGTGCCGCAAGCGTCTGTGAGTGTATGGCGCGCAGAACGTTCGAATTCGCGCGCGGTGGCGAGGTGCGGATCATCGATCATATGGCTCTCCTACAAAACTAGGAGCCATCAGTCGCGTCCGCGACGTCTGCGGCGAGCCCCATCGCCGATATCCCCTCTAGTATAGTGCGACGGGCGTAGGCTTCAAGTGGGTGGGTCGGCCCATGGGGCAGAAGCGGCTCGAGGGCGATGGAGCTCGCCACAACCGCCGGTTAACGGCTGATGGCTCCTGTTTTAAGACAGGAGTCCAGATGCGAGTTCTTCTTATCGCCGATATTCACGGTAATGCAGCAGCCTTGCGAGCGCTTCCGGACGCCGATGCTGTGCTTTGTGCCGGAGACGCTGTTGGATTCGGCCCAGATAGCGCCGGCGTCATCGATGAGCTTCAACGACGCGGCGCACATTGTGTACGCGGCGACGAAGACGACGCCATCGCCAACGGAACGTCTCACGCAGCCCCGCCATCGCTCCCCACGGCGACAAGCGAAAGCCGCTCGCGAACACGCGAGAGACTTTCTGGCGCGCACCTTCGTTGGCTGAAGAATCTTCCGCCTGAAATCGAATTGCGGTTCGAGAACGTCGCCGTCGCCGTAACGCACGCATATCCTGGCGACTACGGTCGGTACATAAAACCGACGGACGATGAAATCGATCGGATTTCGCGTGCTTTTCCTAAGTGCGATCTCATCGTCATCGGACATACGCATCGCCCTGGGTCATGGCAAAGCCGAAATCTCATTGTCAACCCGGGGAGCGTCGGCATGTCTCACCGTGCCGGGCACGCATCTTATGCCGTGCTGGAGAATGGTAAAGTTACCTTTGGCGACGTGCGCTACGACGCAATCGAGGCAATCGCCGCTTCGGCTCGGTTTGGCCTTTCGAATGATGCGCACCAAGAATACGTTACCGAGCTCGTCAATGGGTCGAACCGTCCTTTCGCCCGGCTGCCTCACACAAAAATACACGACGGCTCGAAAATCGTATGATGGCCACCAATTTGTTAAACTCTTAGGCGCTCTTCATGCGTGCGTTTTCTTTCCCCAACTCGCGATTTCGGCTTCGAGATCGAGTCGGGCAGTCGGTGCGCTGTTCTCGAACTCGCCCCAATACTCGCGTGGCACCACCCACATTACCTCGAACTCGTTACCGTCGAGATCGTAGCCATACACTGATTTCGTTGAGCCGTGATTGCTCATGCCGCTGAGCGTACCGTAGCGCTGGAATGCCGCGAGTGCGTCGCGCAACGACTCGATCTCCTCGACTTCCCACGCAAGATGGTAGAGGCCGACGCCGCGTTCGTCCGGTGCCGGCGCATCGGGACCGACACGCGCCAAGCCGAGATCGTGATGATTCTCCGAACCGGGAGCCCGCATGAACGCCATCGTCCGTCCGGCGCGCGCGATTGTCTCGAGTCCGAGTACATCGTGATAAAACGCGAGGCTGCGCTCGAGGTCGCGCACCCGCAGCACCGCATGATTGAGCCCTTTGACGTTCATTCTAACGGCGCTCCTCCCTAGGCTCCGCGCCCCCCAACCGCTTCGCGGTTAGGGCCCCCGTGAGCGCTCGGCCTCGCACCAACATCATCTATATATCTTTCCGTTCACGTCGACATAACCGTCGGCACCACCGCGATGAGTTGCAGGATGCGTGTCGTGGATGAGGCCCTCGTAGCCATACCTGTTCGGATAGACGAACTGACCAACGGCAATGATGCGGTCGCCTTCGTGAACCTCTATGCGCCCGTCCAGCACTTCGTTCGGGACTACTTCCGTTACGTACGTCGCGCCGCCTGGAGCTTCGAGCCGCACCGGAATGTAGACATGTAAACCGTGCTCTCCGCCGCTTTCGTGCGGGTGCCCGCTGACGATCCCGCACACGCTGACGCCTTCGACGACGCGGCTGCGCGCCATGAGGCTGGCTTGAAAGCGCGCGTTCATCTGCGGCGTGCACGTCGCGGGCGGCGTCGACGCGCACCCTGCGAGCAGAAGTAAGCCAACTGCTAGGCTGCCCCTCGGCTTCGCTCGTGGTGCCAAGAGTTGGCCTACGCTTGCACCTTTGCGCGGGCGTGGTCGCGAATAAGGCGCCACGCGACCTCGACGTCATCGTGCGTGGTGCGCTCGTTTCCGATTGCAAGCCGCAAAACGAGTCTTCCCCTAAGACGCGTTGTTGAGACGAATATCTCGCCGGTCGCGTTTACTTCATCCGCAATTGCCTGATTGCGCGCGTCAATGGCTTCGGGCGTTCCGCCGTCGGCTACATAGCGGAAACACACGACGGAAAGGGGATGCGGCGCCGAGATTTCCCAACCGCTCTCGGCTTTGACCCACGACGCAAACTCTTGCGCGAGGGCAATATGCGCTCGGAGCTTCTTGCGAATCTCGGCCGCACCGTAATGCCGCAGCACGAACCACAGCTTGAGCGCGCGGAACCGCCTGCCGAGCTGCAAACCGTAGTCCATGTAGTTGTGCACGCCGACTTCCGGCGTATAAAGAATGTCGATCACGAGCGAAAATGCGCGCCGGAGAATCTCGGGCTCCCGAACGTAGAGCACCGAGAGATCGACCGGGACGAACATCCACTTGTGCGGGTTCATTACCAGCGAATCCGCATGCTCGACTCCGTCGAGAATCGGGCGGATCTCAGGCAGAATCGTAGCAGGACCGGCATACGCCGCATCGACATGCAGCCACACATTGTGCTTGCGCGTTACTTCGGCGATCGCGACGAGCGGATCGCTGGACGTCGTTGAGGTCGTTCCGACCGTTGCGCACACGCACATCGGTTTCATGCCGGCGGCAAGGTCCGATTCGATTTGCGCGGCAAGCGCGTCCGGCCGCATTGCAAACTGGGCGTCGCACGGAATCTTGATGACGTTTTCTTGTCCGATGCCAAGCGCGATCGCGGCCTTCTCGATATGATTGTGCGTCTGGTCCGTAATGTAGATCCGGAGCGGCGCGAGATCGGCGCGCCCTGCCATGCCCTTCATCCGAATCGACGGCTCGGCTTGTTGGCGCGCTGCCGCAAGGGCGGTAAAACCGCTGATCGAGGCCGTGTCGTAAATGATGCCGTGCAGATGCTTCGGCAGTCGCATCAGCCGTGCCAACCACGCGGTGACGACGTCCTCGAGCTCGGTCGCCGACGGCGACGTACGCCACAACATTGCGTTGACGTCGAGTGCGGCCGCGAGCATCTCCGCGAGCACGGAAATCGGCGCCGCACTGATTGCGAAGTATGCGAAGAAGCGCGGATGATTCCAGTGCGTGATTCCCGGAACGATCAATTTCTCGAAGTCGGCAAAGATCGCGTCGAACGATTCGCCCTCTTCCGGCGCCTCGGCCGGAAGCGCAGCGACGAGCTCCCCGGGCTTGTACCGCGAGAGAACCGGGTACCGCCGCGCATCGCGATAGTAGCCGTCGATCCAATCCGCGACGCGCTCGAACTGAGAACGAAAGTCTTCAGGCATGCGTACGACTTTTCTCTCGGTGAAGGCGCATCATGCCTGGCAAGAAAATGTCGTTGCGAGCCCCCCTCGGGGAATCTTGCCTTTTCGTAATGATGCCGGGCTCGGCGGCAGGGGGCCCCACGCGCAAGCGTGGGGCTGCGGAGCCTGGGGCGGAGCGCCTTTAAATTGAAATACCGCACGTACCCCAAGACCGATATTACCGTCAGCGAAGTCGGGTTCGGGTTGTGGACCACGTCGACCGGTTGGTGGGGAAACAAAACTGACGCAGAGGCGGTCGCGCTGCTGCGCGAAGCACACGATCTCGGGATCACGCTATTCGACGCCGCCGACACGTACGGTAATGGCCTCAGCGAGGAGCATCTCGCGAGCGCGTTTGACGGTAAGCGCGACAAGGTCATCTACGCAACGAAGTTTGGCTACGATTTCTATTCGCATACGGGCGACCGCAAGGGTCAATCCGAGATCCCGCACGACTTCTCTCCGGCGTACGTCCGCCGCGCGCTCGAAGGCTCGCTCAAGCGTCTGAAGACGGACTACATCGACATCTGGCAGATGCACAATGCGCATCTCGATCAAGTCCGCGATGATACGCTGTGGCAGCTCCTCGAGTCACTACGCGAAGAAGGCAAGATCCGCTCGTACGGCGTTGCGCTCGGTCCCGCGATCGGATGGCTGTACGAAGGTGTCGAGGCGGCAACGCGACGCAACACGACGAGCGTCCAGATGATCTGGAATATGCTCGAGCAGTTTCCGGGCGACGCAATGCTGCAAGCCGCACGCGATTCGAACGCCGACACCGGCTATCAGATTCGCGTCCCGCATTCGAGTGGAATGCTCGAAGGCAAGTACACGCTCGAGACGACGTTTGAGCCCAGCGATCATCGCTCGCACCGCCCCCGCTCGTGGCTGGTCAACGGCATCAAGAAAATTGAGACGCTGCGCTTTCTCGAGCGTTCGAAACGTACGCTCGGGCAGGCCGCACTTGCGTGGCTGCTCGCGGAGCCGCGCGTCATGACCGTGCTGCCGAACATCTACGATGCCGAACAGCTGCGCGAGTTCGCGGCGACCTCGGACGCCCCGGCCTTAACCGCCGATGAAATGGGGCGCATCGCCGAGCTCGCAAAGACGAACTTCGGCGTCGAAGAACCACCCATGAAATATAAGGGAACGATGACCTTCGAACAGCTCGCGGAAGAGAACGCCCGGTTAGCACACGCATGAAAACGTCCGTCCATAGTCCGGCCGCGCCAAACCCAATCGGTCCGTACGTGCAAGCCATCGCAGCCAACGGCATGCTCTTCTGCAGCGGGCAAGTGGCGCTGGATCACACGACGGGCAAATTGATCGAAGGCGACGTCGGCGCGCAAACGCGGCGTGCGCTACTCAATCTTGCCGCGGTGCTTTCCGCAGGCGGAGCGAGCTTGAGCGACGTCGTGAAGACCACCGTCTTTCTCGTCGACATGAACGATTTCGCGGCGATGAATCAGGTCTACGCCGAGGTATTCGCCGATTCACCGCCCGCGCGCTCAACCGTCGCCGTCGCCGCGTTGCCGGCCGGCGCGCGCGTCGAGATCGAGGCTATCGCTCTTCGGAGCTAGTGCGCGGTATTCGGTGGTTCGGCCTCAAGCTCGCTAAGATCGTGGCGGGCGGCTAGGATAACGTTCTCTTCGTTGCCGTAATTGACCGCGTGCTCGTATTCCTGTTTCGCAAGCGCGACTTTGCCTTGGTCGCGATATGTTACGCCAAGCAAGTAGCACAGACGTCCATCACGTGGTGAAACTGATAGGCCTTTGATGAACGCGGCTTCGGCGAGCGCGTACATTTTCTGCGAGTAGTAGTCGTAGCCGAGGTCGATATACGCATCGCGCCAGAGCGGATCGACGGCAATGGCTTTCTGATAGTTGGCGACCGCTGACTTCCAATTTTGTGAAACATCCTCGATGTAGCCGACGTCGACGTACGCCTCGGGTTTGTCGATCTTGACTCGGATAGCTCGCTCCAGCAGGTCACGCGCATCGCCGAGGTGGTTAAGTTCAATGTACGCTTCGCCAAGATTGACGAGCGCAGAATAGTCTTTGGAGTTACCGCCCAGACAACTTTGCAATAAGGGAATCGCATCGTTGAGACGATGCACATCGGCATAGGCCACAGCGAGATCGTCCAGCGCCGGGCATCTCTCGTTCGGCTGACTGAAATTCAAGGCTTGCTTGAATACGGCGATTGCCTGATCGTGTTTCCCGACGCCCCGCAGCACCATTCCGTAGCTGAGCAGCTTCTGCTCATCGGTCGGATTGTGTTGCGCATCGGACGCGACCATGCTCTCGAAGTCGGCGAGATCTCCGCGCCGCCGATGGAGCGAAACGAGCGTCGGGTATTCGTTTGGATCGGGGACGCTTCGGTTGAACGCAGCGATCGCATCATTGACGCGATCCTCTGCGGCATAGAGACCGCCGAGCCGATTCCAGGTCTCGCCGTCGTCCGGATAGCGCGCCAATATCTTCTTATAGGTGCGCTCGGCGGCGGGAAAGTCGGATTTACGAAAATACAGATCACCGAGCAGTCGCGCCGGACCCTTGTTGTCGGGATGCTGGCGCGCGAAGTCTTCGATCTTCGAAATAACGGCCGAAAGCTGGCCGTTGACTGCCTCGGCACGCCATTGATCCATCATTCCGCCGACGGATTGCTCGAACAGCGTGGTCGTTTCAGCGCGAGCCGGAACGGGCGGCGCGAAAAATGGCGTCAGCGACGCCAAGAGCAACACGACGATGGTTTTGCGCATGCCGCGAGACCCCCAGGTAGCGAAAGTATAGAACCGGCCGCCGTCCATCGCAACTAGCAAGCAGGCTTTTGCGGCGACTTTCCTCGTACGGGGGGTGTCTCACATTTGGACGAAGCTGCCCGCGAATTGAGGTTAGGAGAAACATGAGCGGAAACGGATCCTCGACCCGGCTTGAAAAGGACACGATGGGCGAGATGCAGGTACCGGCCACAGCATTGTGGGGTGCCGGCACGCAGCGAGCCGTCCTCAACTTTCCGATCAGCGACCGACGCTTTCCACGGCGCTTCATCAAAGCGCTTGGGTTGATCAAGAAGGCTGCCGCGCAAACCAACGGCGAGCTCGGCCTCGTACCGAAGGACATCGTCAACGCCATCGTCGGCGCGGCGCAAGAAGTCGCCGACGGCGGACTCGACGAGCATTTCGTTCTCGACATCTATCAAACCGGAAGCGGCACGTCGACGAACATGAACGCGAACGAGGTCATCTCGAATCGCGCGATTCAAAAACTCGGCGGAGTTCTCGGGTCGAAGAAACCCGTGCATCCCAACGATCACGTCAACTTCGGACAAAGCTCGAATGACGTGATTCCGACCGCGCTTCACGTCGGCGCAGTGATGGCAATCGACGAAGTGCTACTTCCCGGTCTACGCGAGCTCAAATCCGCGCTCGATGCGAAGAGCAAAGAGTTTTGGGGCGTCATCAAAACCGGACGCACGCATCTGCAAGACGCAACGCCGATTCGCCTGGGTCAGGAGTTTCTCGGTTACGCCGGACAAATCGAGCGCGCGGTCGAGCGCGCCAATCACGCCAAGAAAGAACTCTCGGAAGTCGCGCTCGGCGGAACGGCCGTCGGAACCGGGATCAACACGCACCCGGAGTTCGCGAAGCGCGCGACCGCGCGCTTGAGCAAAGACGTCGGCAGCGAGATTCGTGAGACCACCAATCATTTTCAATCACAGTCTACCCTCGATAACGCCGTTGAGGCGAGCGGCTCAATGCGCACGATCGCCGTATCGATGTTCAAGATCGCAAACGACATTCGCTGGATCGGTTCCGGTCCGCGTGCCGGAATCGGCGAGATCACGCTACCCGAAGTACAGCCCGGAAGCTCGATCATGCCGGGCAAAGTCAATCCGGTCATCGCCGAATCGGTGATGATGGTGTGCGCGCAAGTCATCGGCAACGACGCGACGATCGGATTCGGCGGTGCCAGCGGCAACTTCGAAATCAATCTGATGATGCCGGTCGTCGCCCACAACCTCATCAATTCGATCGAATTGCTCGGGGCAGCGGCGGCAAATTTCGCGAAGCAGACCATCAGCGGCATCCAGGCGACGGGCCAAGGCCCGGCAATGGTCGAGCGCGGCCTCTCGATGTGCACGAGCCTTGCGCCGATCATCGGCTACGACGCGGCTGCTGCGATTGCAAAGGAAGCCGCGAAAACGGGCGAGACCGTACGCGAGGTCGCCCTGCGCAAGACGGATCTCGACGCGGAGAAGCTCAAAGAAATCCTCGATCCGATGCTGATGACCGAACCCAGCGCCGATCGCGTCGGCGCCGGCGGCGGCTAACCTACCGTATAGCGTTCGCGCACAGCCTCGGCGATGCGTTTACGGCCTTCGCTGGGGCTGAGCTTGCGTTCGCTTTCGGTTGCACGGAATTCAGCAGCGAGATCGTCGTCGCCGATCATCTCGCGAACCCAGCCTGAATAATCGTGGCGTTTTAAGTGGTACGTCCACGTCTCGTCATCGACGCCTTCCGCCATCTGCACGAACGTAAAGAGGTTCTGCGCGCGGAGATTGAGCTTGCGCTTTGGCCCCGTGAAATAGAACGACTTCTCTTCCGCCAATTCGCCCTTGGCGTATTTTCGCGCGTGGCGCCGGCGTTCGGACTTTCCGGCAATCGTCTCGATGTGAGCAAGCGTTTCAGGGTCGCTGCGCCGCCAAACCAGCGCTTCACCGCGGCGCAGCTTTTTCGGAACGGAGGCGCCGCCGATCGAGCCTTCGATGCCCAGCTGCTTTCGGGCCGCGTCGATTGTTGCACGCGGCTCTTCACCCATCGCGATAACGACGTCAACGCAGCGGAGGGCCTCGGTCGCGACCAGCTGCGGCTCGGTCGTCGTGTACAGGACGCCGAGACACGGCTCGAGCGAATCAGACGACGATTTCGCGGCGGCCGGGAAAAAATGATGCGCCTCATCGATGATCAGCCAATGCGGGCGCCCGAAGCGCGCTCGTAACTCGGCGATGCGGCTGAGCAGCTGCCGTGCCTGCACGGCGCGATCGTCAACTTTGATCGCGACGAGCGAGATTACGCTGTTCTGACCGGAGGTGATGACGTCGCTGACCGTCGCGAGATTGGGTTCGCTCTCCGCATCGCCGACGGCGATCGCGCCTTCGAGGTCGGAAAAATCACCTTCGGGATCCAAGATCGTATATTGATAGCCGCCTTCCGCGACGCGTTCAATGATTGCGCTCGCCATCGTCGACTTTCCACCGCCGGAAGTTCCCGCGATCAGGACGCCGCGGCACGCGACCGATACGTCGAGCACTCCGTCTTGCAACTTCCCGAGCGCGATACGATGACGGCGATCGATACGCTCGGATTGCGATGCAAGATCGTCCTCGATGATCTGCTCGATGAATTGGCGAACGCCGTGTCCGTGATCGCCTTCCATCACAAGGTCACATTGCTCTTTGACGCTGTCCAGAGCGTTGGAGACTGCAGCCGATGCTTCGCAGCGTTCCAGGAAACGCAGATCGTTTTCTGCGTCGCCGATACCGGCTACGTTGTGGAATGAAAGCTTGAAAGCCTCGAGCTGCTTTTCGAGTCCGGTCGCTTTGTTGATGCCGGAAGGCAATACCATGACGGCGCCCTTGTTGAAGATAACCGTCAGATCGAGCCCGAGCTCGCGTATCGTCTCCAGCACCGCAGCTTCATGCGGCTGCCACGTCGCAACGATCACGTGCCCGACCTCGAGCGGCGCGACGCCGCGCGCACGCAGCGCCTCGACGAACTTTTCGGACGGCGGCGGTGCAAGCAGTTCGGTCTTGCCGCTAGCCGGGTCGAAGAGAACCGCGCCATTCTCCGCGACGACGGCGTCGAACAACTCGAGGTTCTTGTAGACGCCGCGCAGGTCGTCGAGGATACGACCGGTCGCGAGGATGGAACGGCGGCCGGATTTCCGCAATGCCCGCAGCGCCTCGAGTGCCTGCTCGGCCACTCGGCTGTCGTGTGCGAGCGTTCCATCGAAGTCCACCGCGAGGGCATGAAAGCGCATGCCGGACCCATACCCGCCGACCCGGGAAAGGACGCAACCTGAGACGATCCTGCCATGTCATCCCGAGCGTAGCGCCGAAGCGCGTAGTCGAGGGACGGAGGAGATTTGAGAACATGCTGACGGTAGGGCCGAAGACTGAGTTCCACAAGGCGTTCATCGACGGGAAATGGATCGAGACTTCGAAGCGGTTCTCGGTCACGAATCCTACCACGATGGAGCCCTTCGCGGAGGTCGCCGATTGCGGCCCCGAAGAGGCACGAACCGCAGTGAATGCCGCGGTGCGCGCATTTGAAACGTGGTCGAAGACGACCGCGTACGAGCGCGCCGCGATTCTCATGAAGTGGCATACGCTGATTCTCGATCATGCGGACGAACTCGCGCGCATCATGGCGCACGAGATGGGCAAGCCCGTCATCGAAGGCCGCGGTGAAGTCAAATATGCAGCCGCGTTCGCGTCGTGGTTCGCCGAGGAAGCAAAACGCGCGTACGGAGAGATCATCCCGACGCACGATAACAACAAACGTCTCTTCACGATGAAGAAACCGGTCGGCCCGGCCTACGGCATCACGCCGTGGAACTTTCCGGCAGGCATGGTGACGCGCAAAGCTGCGCCGGCGCTTGCAGCCGGATGCACGTTCATCATGAAGCCTGCCGAGCAGACGCCGCTCACGGCACTTGCGATCGCGAGCCTCTGGGAAGAGGCCGGTGGACCACCCGGCACGCTGCAGATCATCACCGCGCTCGATCCGGTTCCCGTCTCCGAAGTGATCATCAACGATCCTCGCATCCGCAAGGTGACGTTCACGGGCAGCACCGAGGTCGGCAAGAAACTCTATGCGCAGTCGGCGTCGACGATGAAACGCATCTCGCTCGAGCTGGGCGGACACGCGCCGTACATCATCTTCGAGGACGCGGATATCGATCGCGCGGTCACCGACGTCATCGCGTGTAAATTCCGCAACGCCGGCCAAGTCTGCGTTTCGGCTAACCGCATCTACGTCTCGGAGAGAATCTACGATAAGTTTGCGGATCTTCTCGCCGATAAAGTCGTCGGCATCAAAGTCGGCAATCCACTCGAGGAAGAGACGCGCCTCGGACCGCTCGTCGATCAGCAAGGCTTCGACAAAGTGAAAGCACACGTTGACGACGCCATTTCCAAAGGCGCAGTTGCTCGCGCCGGCGGGAAACAGAAAGGCGCGAGCGGGCTCTTCTTCGAGCCGACCGTACTCACGAACATCAGTCTCGAGATGCGGTTGTTGCGCGAGGAAACGTTCGGTCCGGTTGCGCCTCTGCTGAAGTTCAAAGATGAAGCCGAAGTGATCAAGCTCGCGAACGACACGCCGTACGGCCTGGCCGGATATCTGTGGACGAAAGATCTCGGTCGTGCGTTCCGCGTCGCGGAAGCACTCCAATACGGAATCGTCGGCGTCAACGACCCGGTGCCGTCGGCACCGCACGCACCATTCGGCGGCGTGAAAGACTCCGGTGTCGGACGCGAAGGCGGGCATGAAGGCCTCAACGAGTACCTCGAGGTCCGCTACATCTCGATGGGCTTGCCGTAAGCTGGACAACAACCAACAGCGCCACGTCGTTCTCTGGCGCAATATGTACGATCCGACGGGTGCGGATCAACTACGCCAGGCAGGCTGCCGCGTTACGATCATCGGGGCTTCGGACGACGATAAGTTGGCCGAAGCTCTGGCGGACGCGCGCGGCCTTTGGGTCCGCTATCCGCAAAAGGTAACGCCGCAGGTCCTCGATGCGGCGCCGAAGCTGCAAGTCGTCTCGACGTCCGGCTTCGGCTACGACAACATCGACATCGATGCCGCCACGCAGTGTGGGATTCTGGTCGTGAACCAGCGCGGCTTCGGGCGAATTCCCGTCTCCGAACATACCGTTATGTTGATACTTGCACTCGCGCGCCGCTTCACATGGTCGGAAGGCGCAACGCGGGATGGCAGCGGCTGGGAGAAACGAACCGACTACCCGATCTTCGAGCTCGGCGGAAAGACCGTCGGGATCGTCGGCCTCGGCTATATCGGTTCCGAATTGGCGCGCAAGCTGCGCGTGGGATTCGGCTGCAACGTCATTGGCTACGATCCGTATGTCGATCCGCGCATTCCGCAACTGTTGCACATCAATCGCGTCAGCTCGCTCGATGAGATGCTGCCGGAAGTGCGGTTCTTGTGCTTGTGCCTCGAGCTGACCGGCGATACGAAAAACTTTATCGGTGCAAAAGAGCTTGCGAAGCTTCCGAAGGATGCCTATGTCGTCAACACGTCGCGTGGCGGCGTGCTCGACCTCGAAGCGTTGACATCGGCTCTCGAAGCCGGGCAAATTGCCGGTGCCGCACTCGACGTGTTTCAACCCGAACCCTTATCGCCGACGCACCGTCTGTTCAAAATGACGAACGTCATCGTGACGCCGCATAATGCGGGACTCACGACGGAAACCAACGAGCGCAGCACGCGTTCCGCGGTCGAGCAAATCCTCGCGGCAATGGACGGCAACCTGCCGGCGTTCCCGAAGAATCCGCAAGCGTGGGAAAACGCGAAATCGCGCCGGCACGGTCTCGTCCATGCCTGACGAAACGGTCGCACGTTTGCGCGAGGTGCCGACCGCGACAGCCAAGCAAGTGCTGCGCGAGCTCGGGGTCGATCGCACGCTGATGCTCGGTTTACGTGCGCTTACGTCCGACCGGCGAATTGCCGGGAAAGCGCGGACACTGCGGTTCTTGCCGCTGCGCGAAGATGCAAAGGCTCCAAGTAAAGGCGTCAATCGCAAGCTGATCGACACGCTGGATCGCGACGACGTGCTTGTGATCGATGCAGCCGGTAACATGGAGGGCGCGGTCCTCGGCGACATGCTTGCGGCACGCGCGCATGCTCGCGGTGCGGCCGGCGTCGTTGCTGACGGTGTCATTCGCGACGTCGACGGTATCCGCGATATCGGACTCGCGGTGTGGGCGCGCGGCGCTTATCCGGATGCAAACTCGCGCAACATGCTCGCGTGGGAGACCGACATCGCCGTCGGATGCGGAGGCGCCCTCGTGCAACCGGGAGACTACATCGTCGCGGATGCCGACGGCGCAGTCGTCGTCCCGCCACAGCACGCGCAAGCACTTTTACGCAAGGCTGAAGAGATGGCACTTGAAGACGAGTTCTCACAGAAGCTTCTGCGAGACGGCACCGCTCTCGATGAAGCATATCCGCTGCCCGAGTCGCGTCGCGCCGAATTCGAAAAATTCAAGGTATCGCGACGTAAGTAATTGCCTGCTCGGGGCGACAAGGGCACGCTGGGTTAGATGGATGAATCGCGCAAGAAGTTAGCCGACGAGCTGTATGTTCGCAACAAAGCACATGACGACGCCCTGGCTGACCGGCTTTTACGCTTTCGCAGCGTCGATCCACCGGTCGCTCAGCTCTTAGGAATTCTGGTGCGGGCGCGCAACGCGCAGCACATCCTCGAGATCGGAACGTCGAGCGGCTATTCAACGATTTGGCTGGCCGACGCCGCAGAAGAAACGGAGGGCTCGGTATTAACCGTCGACACCGATCCCGAACGCACCGAATACGCGCGCAAGAACTTGCAAAGCGCGGGTGTGCTCGACCGCGTCACGTTGAGAACGGAAGACGCGGCCTCGACCCTAGCCTCGTCGCGCAGCGGTTATTGGGACTTCATCTTCCTCGACGCCGAGCGCCCCGCATATCCCGAGTACTTGCCGCATCTCGTGCGTAGTCTTTCGCCGCACGGCATCCTCGCAATCGACAACGTCATCTCGCACCAAAGCGAGCTGGTCGAATTCACTCGCATGGTTGAAGCTGAAACACGGCTGACCCAAACGGTCGTCGCAATTGGTGCCGGTTTGCGCGTCGCCGTTCGCGGCTAGATTCCGAGCAGCTCGCAAGCGACGCGCGAATACAAATCGGCGCGACCGAATGACTTGCCCGCATCGGGGTGAGCGGCGTTGCCGCGCTGTGCGCGATCTTCGATACCGGCAACGATGACTGCGAATCTGAAAAACGCAAAGGCGATATGGAACGGCAAGAGCTCGCGCTTCTCACCCGCGGCCGCATTGTAGTCGGCGACGAGCTCATCTCGGCTCGGAATACCGAGCGCCGCATGGTCGAGCCCCGCGATGCCTTCTTGCGTCCCGGACGGCAAGTGATACGGCATGCAGACATAGCCGACGTCGGCCATCGGATCACCCAGCGTTGATAGTTCCCAATCGAGCACGCCCACGACGTCCGTTGCAGCCGGCGCGTACATCAAGTTTCCAAAGCGATAGTCCCCATGGCAGATCACGGTTGGATTTTCTTTCGGGATAAATTTCGGAAGATGCGTGATCAGACGATCGAGATCAGGAATCTCGCGCCGGCGAGAAGCTTCCCACTGCCGCGACCACCGTCGAACCTGGCGTCCAAAGTAGTCTTCATGTTTGCCGAAGTCGGAGAGACCGGCGCGCTCCCAATCAACCGCGTGCAATGCAGCCAGCATCGCCGCCGCCGAGCGGTACATTGCGCGCCGGTCGATTGCGTTAACGCCTTCGAGTCGCGCATGCGGGAAGACGCGGCCATCGATTCGTTCCATGAGATAGAATGTCGTGCCGACGACCGAACGGTCTTCGCTGTACGTGAGCACGCGTGGAACGGCAACACCGCTGCCTTCGAGAGCTCGAATAACGCGCGATTCACGATCGAGCGCATGCGCGCTCGGAAGAAGCTCGCCCGGAGGCTGCATGCGCAGGACGAGGCGCTGCTTTCCGGCATCGACGAACCACGTCGGGTTCGATTGACCGCCGAGGATGCGTTCGAACGCCAGCGGTTCGCGAATACCGAGCTCGCGCGCGGCAAACGCCTGCAAACGCTCTGCGAATTCGGTCACAGCGTACTGACGAGATGCCCGCCGTCGACGGGGACGACGGCGCCGGTCATATATGTCGATGCATCGGATGCGAGCAACAATATAGGCGCGACCAGATTGTCGAGCTCGCCGATGCGCCGCTGCGGAACGCGTTTTGCGATGGCCTCGCCTTGCGGCGATGCAAAAAAGTCACGTGTCATGTCGGTCATGATGTAGCCGGGCGCTATTGCATTGACGCGAATGTTGTAGCGCGCCCATTCGAGCGCAAGCGCCCGGGTGAGATGATGCAGTCCGGCTTTGGCTGCAGCATATGATGTCAGACCGCCGGCCACGCGTGCGCCCATGATCGAACCGATGTTGATGATCGAACCGGGAGATGAATGTGCGATGAGACGTCGCGCAAAGGCTTGGGCGACCAGAAACGGACCGCGAAGGTTTGTGCTGATGACATTATCCCAATCCTCGACACGCGCATCGAGTGCGGGTTTGACGATGGTGATGCCGGCGTTGTTGAGCAGCACGTCGGCGACTCCCAGCTCCCGTTCGGCCACGAGAAAACCGTTCTCAACGCTCTCAGAATCGGTTACGTCCATTCGAACGGCGAGAGCTGTGCCGCCACGCTGCTCGATCGCGGCGACAACCTTTGCCAGTTCTTGCTCGCGCCGTGCAGCGACGATGACGCGCGCGCCCGCAGCGGCCAGTTCGCCCGCAAGGTGCGCGCCAATCCCGCTCGAACCGCCGGTGACGAACGCCGTCTTGCCGCGCAGGTCGCAGGTAAAAGAAACTTGCGTCTTTGAATTCATCCTTATGAGCCTTCGAGCGCACGCGCTCCTCGCCTCGTGAGCGCTACGACGCTTTCGGACGAGGTTTACGAACGTCTCCGCGACGAGATCGTCAAGGGGCTAATCCGTCCAAACGAACGTCTTGTCGAGCTCGATCTTGCCGAGCGTCTCGGCGTCAGTCGGACGCCGGTGCGCGAGAGCCTCAAGCGCCTTTCCGCCGAGGGTCTCATTCATGGCGGACGCCATCACCTGGTCGTACGCGAGCACGCGCCCGAAGAAATTCGCGAGATCTATGAATCGCGCGCCGCACTCGAGGGCTATGCCTCGCGCTTGGCGGCTATGCGAGCGACGCAAAATGAGATCGACACGATTGGTTCGTTCCACGAAACCGACGTTAAAAAACTCGTGCGCTCGCCGCGCGAGCACATCGTCGACGTCAACGATCGCTTTCACGATGCGATCATCGAAGCCGCGCACAATGCGCGCCTGCTCGATTTGATCCGCCGCAATCGCGAATTCTATTTCAACTATCGCATCGCTCGCATGTACACCGACCCTGAAGCCGAGAATTCGCTTGAGGGGCATTCGGCGATCTTTCGTGCCATCGAAAGCCGCAATCCGGATGCGGCCGAGGAAGCGACACGCGCGCATGTGATGCAAGCGCTCGAAGTCACCCTCTGCAAACTGCGCGCTAATTGATCGGCGAGCGGTGAAGCGCTCGTACGCCATCAGTCTCGCGAGCGGATTTGCACTGTCCCCGCGCCTTGCGGGCGCCGATGAGGCCATCAATGCCGAGCAGCGCGCATCGCTGACACAGGTGATCGCCGAGGCCAGTGAGGCGCCGCAGACCGTCGGGTTCAGCGTCGCGATCTCGCGTGACGGATCGATTGCGTATCAAGCTGCGCGCGGGAGCCGAAATCTCGATCCAAAACTGCCGGCGACGCTGGATACGTGGTATTGCATTGGGTCGGTTACGAAGCAATTCACGGCCGCGCTCGTTATGCAATTGGTCGACGCGAAGAAACTTGCGCTCGATGACAAGCTTGCAACGGTGCTGCCTGCTTTCCCGCACGCTTCGGAAGTGACGCTCCGCCAGCTACTGAGCCATACGAGCGGCATCATCGATTATGCGGATGCGGTTTACACGGAGGGGCTGGACAAAGAGCCGAACGTGCAGCCGGCAGCGCTCGTTGCGCTCATCGCCGATAAGCCGCTGATGTCGCCACCGGGTACGCTGTGGGCCTATTCGAACACGAACTATCTCGCGCTCGGACTCACGATCGAAAAGCTGTACGGAAAGCCGTACGCGCAAGTGCTCCACGAACGGATTGCGCAACCGCTCGGCATCGCGATCACGGCGAATACGCCCAAAGGAGACAACGTAGCGCGCGGTTATACCGCGGCCGTGAAGCCTACACCGGTCCAGACGGCCGACGTGAGCTGGGCGTACGCCGCCGGCGAGATCTTTGCGACGACTGCCGGCTTACTCGCATGGGACCGCGCACTTTTCTCGGGTCGCGTCGTCAGCCGTGAATCGCTGACTGCGATGACGACGCCGGTGAAGCTCTCAGACGGACACTCGACGGACTACGGTTTTGGGCTGTTTGTCGTTACTATTAGAGGTCATCGAATAATCTCGCACAGCGGTGGGTTACCGGGATTTTCCGCCCAGAACCTCGTGTGTCCCGAGGACGGCATCGCGATCGCCACGCTCGCGAACACAATCGACTTCAGCCTTGCGCTGCCCGCAACGAAAATCGCAGACGTCTTGCTGCCGGGCATCGACGCGGCGCTCGAGACGCAAACAAAGGAACGCGTTGCCGAGCTAGATGACCCAGCGGTGCGCGCACGCGCGCGCGACTGGCTGGACCGTCTGCGAACCGGAAAGATCGACGCCGACCAGTTGACGCCGCAGATGGCTCAAGCACTGACGCCCACGGTCCTCAAGAACGCCGCTGCGTACCTGAACGCAATGGGAGCGATAACCAGCTTCACATTGGGGGGCTTCCAATACCAGGGCGGATATCGCGCCTACATCTACATAGCGACCACGGCGAGCACGCAGCTAAAGTTTCAGTTCATGCTCGATCAGCAGAACAAAATCGCGGGACTCCTTCTTACGCCGTAGAAACGCCCCCGTCCATGGCTGTCGCAGCGAAACCGAAGGCCGTCCATCTGCGGCCACTCACACCGCTCGATTATCTCGAGCGCAGCGCCTACATTTTTCGCGACAAGGTCGCGGTCGTCGACGGCGACGTGCGCCGAACGTATCCACAGCTGCGCGATCGCGTCTATCGCTTCGCAGCAGCGCTCCAGTCGCTCGGGATTCGCGATGGGGAACGCGTGGCCGTCATGTCGCCGAACTCATCGGCGATTCTCGAAGCCCACTTTGCGGTGCCGCTCGCGGGCGGTGTACTGTGCGCCATCAACATCCGGCTGACGGTTCCGGAGATCGATTACATCCTCGGGCATTGCGGCGCGAGCATCCTGATCTACGACACCGATTTCGATGAGTTCGTCCGCGAGCTCAAACCGAAGATGCGCTGCATCCGCGTGCCCGACGCTTACGAAGCGTTGATTGCGAGCGCTGATCCGCAGAGACTAGAACAGCGTGACATCGACGAAGACGACACGATTTCGATCAACTACACGAGCGGCACGACCGGCCGCCCCAAGGGGGTGATGTACACATATCGGGGCGCATTCGTGAACGCGCAAGCCGAGATTTTCCACGCCAACATGCGACCTGAGAGCGTGTATCTATGGACGCTGCCCATGTTCCACTGCAACGGGTGGATCTTTCCGTACGCCGTCACTGCGGCGGGCGCAACGCATGTGTGCTTACGGAAAGTGGATCCGAAGAAGATTCTCGAGCTGATCGAGACGGAAAAGGTGACGCACATGTGCGGGGCTCCGACCGTCTGGATCATGCTCGCAAACGACCCCGATGCGATGCGCTTCACGCACAAGATTCACATCACGACAGCCGGTGCGCCGCCGTCGCCGACGATCATCAAGCAGATGGAAGCGCTCGGCGCGACGATCACGCACGTTTACGGGCTCACCGAAACGTACGGACCGATCACGGTGTGCGAATGGCAGAGTCCGCAGTGGGACGGCGCCGACGAGACCGAACGCGCGCGCCTTAAGAGCCGCCAAGGCGTTGCGATGATCACGATGGACGCGCGCGATGTGCGCGTCGTCGACACCGAGATGAACGACGTCCCTGCAGACGGCAAGACCCCAGGCGAGATCGTCATGCGCGGCAACAACGTTATGAAGGGCTACTACGACGATCCCGAAGCGACGGCAAAGGCGTTCGCCGGCGGCTGGTTCCACTCGGGCGACGTCGCCGTCATTCAGCCCGACGGCTATATCGAGATCGTCGACCGTGCGAAAGACGTGATCATCAGCGGCGGCGAGAACATCTCGACGATCCAGGTGGAGAAAGTGATCGTCGCGCACGACGCGGTGCTCGAATGCGCGGTTGTCGCGATGCCCGACAGCAAATGGGGCGAGGTGCCGAAGGCGTTCGTTACGCTCAAGCCGGGTCAAATGCTCACCGCCGAAGCGCTGCTCGCATTCTGCCGCGAGCAACTACCTGGCTTTAAGGTGCCGAAGGCCGTCGAGTTCGGTCCGCTTCCGAAAACCTCAACCGGCAAGATTCAGAAATTCGTCTTACGCGACAAAGAATGGAAAGGCCACGAAAAGCGCGTTAACTAGCGTTCTGGTGGCGCTGGTCCTCGTAGCGTCGCTTGGGCAGCGCCTAGCGTTTGCGCAGTCGGCGCCGATCGTTCAATCGGTCGTGGCGCACGATTTACACAACCCATCGCTCGCGGTCGTCTCGTACACCTGGACGGTCATGACTTGCCCACGGGGCGTCCTCAGCTGTTGGATTCCGACTCTTGTGCTCGTCAACTATAAGGATGCGACGACAGGCGCGTCCGGCACGGCCTTGCTCAAGAATGTCCACGGCTGCCACACGTGCTTTCATGTTTTCGCCGCGCGAAGTGGTCCAATGACGACCTGGAGGCTGAAGCACTACGGACTCGACGCGGATTCCGCGGGGAGGCTGCTCCGAGCCAACTCTGCGCGGCATGTGCATATTTCGCCCGCAGCTTTACCGGCAGCGCTGCGGACTGCACTCACGATGCAGCATGCCTTGGACGCGTTCGAACACCGGCGTTGGGGCGTAAGGGTTCCGGGAGAAATTATAGATGGATACGCAGTCGGTCGCGAACGCTGTGCTACGGGTAGACACTGTGCGTGGACGCGAACCGTTGTGATGGGGTGGATGCACTTTGCGGATGACGGCGGACAGGCGCTCTTCATCAATAAGAAAGCGTGCCCGACGTGTTTCAAAGTCATCACCGCCGGAGGCGGTTATCTTGGCGAGGCGGGCGCCGTAAGCTACGGTATTGATCCGGTGACCGCGCACGCTCTTTTCAAAGGCAACGTACGCGACGACACCATGGCGCCGTAAACAGCCGCGCTAACCTATTTTGCCGGATACGAGAGTGTGTAAGTGTAGGCTTTGCTCTCGACGTCACCGGCGATAGCCATTCGAGCCGTCGGTCCCGCGTCGGCCCAGCGCTGCGACGGCGCGTAACAAAGCAGAATGTGGTCCGTCTTCTTCAGGTGCTTGAGGAAGTCACCATCGTTTGAATCGGGCGTCGAGATCTCGAAGGTCGCGCCGCTCTTCAGCTTGATCATTCCGGCGCCGGCATGTGATTGGTCGACGGCCGGGCGGATCTGCACGATTGCTGCGGGTGGGTCGCAATACATGAATGGCATGATTACCTCTGTCCTTCGACTACGCGCCTTTGGCGCTACGCTCAGGATGACACAGAGTTACAGCTAACCTCGCCGGGGCTATATTTGCAGGCGTAGACTTTCTTGCCGATGCTGTCGTAGACTTCGAACGATTTTCGTCCGACGTCGAACAACGCGAACCCAAAGCCGTGACGGATCGTCGCCTGCGCGATTCGCGTGTTATCGATTTTTAAGCCTTGAATATTACCAGGGTCGGGCGAGAGCGTGTCGCCTCCGGTTCCGACGATCACTTGAGGCGGACGATGGTCGGCAAACGTCAGCGTTTCAAACAAATGCACGTGCCCGGATATCGAAAGGTCGATCGGAAGCGTCCGCGGGTCGCCTTCGGCTGCGTCCAGCGTCTTATTCAGCAGGAGCGCGCCACCCGCGATTGCACCTTCGACTCCCCACATTGGACGATGACTGAGCAGCCACGTATCTTCATGCGGCAGCGAACGCAGCTTTGCGAAATCTTGCTTGTACTCGGGCACAAGAATGCTGCGCGGGCGCGGATCGAGTGCGCTCGATGAATCGAGCACGAAGAAGCGTATACCGTCGATCGAGGTCGACCAACCCGCTTCGCGTTCCGAACAATCGGCGTACGCATAAATCGACAGAAAGCGATCCCAGCCTTTTCCGCCGCGCTCGCAATCTTCGTGATTGCCCCGTAAGGCAAGAATCGGTGCAGCAGCGAACATCGGCGCGGCCGGCGTAAAGAAATCAGCGTCCCACGCTTTCCAGCCGTCACCGTGCGGCGAGCCCGCGCATTCCGGTACGAGACAGGGCGTCTCGCGATAGTAGTAGTCGCCGACGTGAATGACGAGATCGGGATGCGAGGCCGCAATCTGCAGCGCAATCGTCGGAAACGGCCACTTCACCGGATCTTTGCAGGCTTGAAAAAAGACGATCTCGATGCGGCAGCCGGTGTCGCCCAGGACGGCGATCGTCCGAATCTTCGCAGGCGGTGGCGGCAACTGATGGCCGGCGACCGACACGCTCCGTGCGTTCGCCGGTACGGCTGCTTCGCAAGTGCGAACGTCGAAATTGCGGCTAGGTCCGGCGCGCTCGTGCGAAATTACTTCGCGATTGTCGATGCGGACTTGGGGACACGCGCCGCGTCGAATAATGCGGGCGAGGTACGTCCCATTCGGACCGGCTTGCGTCCACGCAGCCAGCACGGTGTCTTGCGCGGTTGCACGGCCGGGCGCAATAAGCAGCACCAGCCCTGCCGCGAGCAAGAAGATTAGCCGCACTGTCGCATGGCTTGCTCCGTCTCCGCCTCCCCTTCTTCCAAAAAGAAACGAAAGAGGGCTTCACTGAAGTTCGGCCCTACCGGCGCCGTGTAGGAACCGCGTAGACTGCCACCGCTCCAGGCGTGCCCGATGGCATCGAGTTCGCGGACTTCTAGGCGTGTCATTCCGGATCGGTCATGCCAGAGAGCGCGCTTGCCGCCCCCAAAGATGTCCTCGACGTCGGGCTCGGCGTTCAGGCCGTAGAGTTGAGAGAACTGGCGTCCGAGCAACCATGCGTTCACCGGAGCTACGCGAATGTCGCGCTCGCCGACCCAGATGATGGCGCGCGAACGGCGGTACGCGACCGTGCCCAAAACGTTCGCCGGGATGTCCGGCATGCGCTCGCCGCGCATCGCAGCATAGGCGCTGTCGACGTCGTGCGCGGCGTGCAATGCAACGCCCGCCATCGCGGCGACGCCCGCAAAGATGTCCGGAGCTTGTTCGGCGAGGATCGTCGCCAAGCACGCGCCCGCCGAGAGACCCGCGAGAAAGATCCGCGAGCGGTCGATGTCTCCTTCGCGCACCACGCGCTCGACGAGATCGAGCACGGCTGAGGGTTCGGGTCCGTCGCGACGCTGATTTTCGGGGGCAAACCAATTCCAGCAGCGTTGGCCGTTGGCGCGTTCATCTTGCTCGGGATAAAGCACGGCGGCGCCGTGGCGTTCACCGAGGATATCGAACCGCGTTCCGTGCGCAAAATCCTCGGCGCCTTGGCGGCAACCGTGGATCGCAACAAAAAGCGGAAGCTCTCTACGTCGTCCTTCGGGGACGAATAAGCGATAGTTCAATTAAACGGCGCTCCGCCCCAGGCTCCGCGCCCCCCATGCTTCGCAAGGGGCCCCCAAGAGTACGAGCCCGTCATTATTGCGCCAATACTCCCATTCCCCGAGGGGGCTCGTAACAATGTTATCTTATTCGAGGCAGCACGTCGTGCAGCGCAACCGGATAGAAACCGAAGAAAAATGTCGCGATCGCGCACGCCCACACACCAATCCACGGCGCGCGGCTCAGCGGCTTGATTTCGCGAATGTGTGCCAGATCGACGTGCACGTACATTGCACGAATGATCTTGACGTACACATAGATCGAGATCGCAGTACCCAAGATGAGAAGTCCCGCTAGCCAAACGTAACCGGCAGCGACCGTGCTCGCGAGAATCAAAATCTTTCCGATGAAGCCGGCCGTCGGCGGCAAGCCCGCAAGCGAGAGCAGGAAGAACGACATCGCCGCAGCCAGCACGGGATGCCGCGTTCCAAGCCCGGAGAATGCCGAGAAGTGGGCATCTTCTTCAGAATCTCGCGCGACCAGCGCCGTGACGCTGAATGCCCCAAGATTCATGAACAGATATGCGCCGAGATAGAAGATTGCGTAGCGCATGCCGAGCGTCGACGTTCCAGCCATTGCGGCCATGATGTAGCCGAGCTGCGCAATACCGCTGTAGGCAAGCAGACGCTTCATGTCGATCTGTGCGAGCGCAGCAAGGTTACCAACGACCATCGACAAACCGGCTGTTGCCCAGACGGGCCAAATCAGCGCTTCGTGTCCCGCCGGCGTCAGCACGCTGTAGAGAAAGCGGGCGAACACGGCCAGCATCGCGGCTTTCGTGACAACGCTCATGTAGGCGCTGGCCGGAATCGGTGCGCCTTCGAACACGTCCGGCATCCAAACGTGGAAGGGTACGAGCCCGATTTTAAAGGCAACGCCGATCATGAATAGGCCACAGCCCATCGTAAAGAGCGGGTTCGATGCGGGTACTGCTTGCAAGGCCGCGAGATTGACGGATCCGCTCGTTCCAAACAACAGCGCCATACCGTAGAGCATAAAGCCGCTCGCCATCGACGAGAGGATCAAATATTTCAGCGCCGCTTCACGCGCTTCGCGTTTGCGAATTTCGCTTGCACCCTTGATCATGCCGCACAGGCAATACAGGGCCAGCGACAAAATCTCGAGGCCGAGGAAGATCGTCATGAGGTCGGCGGCGCCGGCCATCAGCATCGCGCCGGTCGTACTCCACAACATCAGCGCGCAGACGGGGCCTTCTTTGTCGTCATCGCGCTCGGTCGGAACCATCATGATCGAGAAAACCGCTGCGGCGATAATAATCAGACTGAACGCGATCGAGAATCCGCCCAGTACGAATCCAAAGCCGAAGGCCGGTCCGAATTGGTGCGACAGATACTGCTCGACCAGCACGTAGGCCGCTGCCAGGAGTCCCGCTACCGAAATTCCGACGGCAATTCCGCGCCGAGGCTCTCCCGACGGCATCACGAGGTCCGCAAGCAAAACGATGAGCGGCGTAATCGCTACGATGCCGAGCGGGAAGAGCGCGTTGTAGTCAAAGTTGCCGAACGGCGGGACGAGCAGATGCGGCACTATTTGTTCTCCACCATTGAGACGCCATTCGCAACCAGCGAATAAGCCTGATCGGGATAATTTGCTGTGATCGGATAGACGCCGAGGATCACCAGCGCTGCGAACAACGGGACGAGCGCAAAGACTTCGATCGGCGCGAGATCAGGCCGCTGCGGCAGATCCGGCTTTTCCGGACCGTGCATGAAGCCTTGATAGACGCGCAACATGTACGCCGACGCGAGGACGATCGCAATCAGGGCGATACCCGCCAGCCACACATAGCCGGCCTGATAGATTCCCACCAGAATAAACAGCTCGCCGGTGAATCCTGCCAGACCCGGAAGGCCGAGCATCGCGAGCGCCGCGATCGCCATTGCGCCCGCCAACACGGGATTGCCCCGCGCCAGACCGCCGATGCGTGCAAGCGATCGCGTTTCCTCGCGCGATTCAACGTAGCCGATAATCAGGAACATCGCGGCCGTGAAATATCCGTGCGCGACGATATATAGTACCGCACCCCGCACGGCGTATTCGTTGTGCACGACGATGGCCGCGAGAATCAACCCAAGGTGCGAGAGCGAGCTATACGCGACGACCTTGCGCGCATCGTTGTCGGTTAGCGCAATGAAAGCGCCATAGAACAGACCGATGAACCCGAGCGTAATCAACCACGGTGCGAAGCGCGTCATCTGCGGGCCGAAGAGCGGCAAACCGATCGTGATAAAACCGTACAGTCCGGCTTTGGACTGCACGGCGCCGACGAGGGCCGCAACCGGCGCAGGCAGCTCTGCGTACGTATCCGGCATCCAGGTGTGGAACGGCCAGACCGGCGTCTTCACCAAGAAAGCGATCGCGAATGCGATGAAGATCCACGGCGCCCAATTGTCGGAGAGCGGCGGCAAGACGCCCGTGTCGATGACGTCGGTCGTTCCATACAACCAGCCGTACGCGGCCGTCGCGAGCAGCAACAAGAGGCCGCCCGTCACGTTGTAGATCAAGAAGCGCCACGCGGTCGCCGGATGCACGCTCCATGCGATCATCAGCAAGAAGACCGGGATGAGCATCGCATCCCAGAAGAGCGCGAACAAGAGCAGGTCGCGCGCCAAGAACAGACCCAGCATCGAGCCTTCGAGCAGCAACATCAAGCCGACGAAGTTGCGTTGCCGCGGGACTTTCGTTCCGAGCAGCGCGCAAACGGTGCACAATGTCAGCAACTGGACGAGCGCGTACGAGATGCCGTTCACGCCCAAGTGATAGTTCGCGCTAAACGGATACGAGAGCCAATGCGTCGACTCTTGGGCCGGCGGATTCCACGGATTGATGAACATGACAAGCACGAAGCCCGCCAGGGCGACGATGACGCCGTACCATTTCGCGATAACGTCGGCCGACTTCGGCAACGCGAAGGTCAAGAACCCGAGGAGTAACGTTCCACAAACAAGTGCCGTCAGCATTAATGCACCGCCACGATCGCGTAGTAAACGATGAAGGCCGCGGCACCGAAGACGATCGTCAAGGCGTATGCGCGCACGAGACCGGTCTGGAAACTGCGGAACAAGTGACCAAGCCAGACGGCCGACACGCGCGCTTCGCGGACCGTGCCGTCGATGACAAGCGGATCGACCAGCTGCCCGAATAAGAATCCGAGGGCACGCGACGGACGAACCAGCAGCGCGTCGATGGCAAGATCGAAGTAAAACAGATGGACGAGAATCGCCGGCATCCAAACCGTCTCTTCGCGCAACCGGCTGATCGCATCACGTAACGCTCCGGCGTTACCGTAGCGCACGTACGCAATCGCGACGCCCAAAATGACGACCGCGAGTACGATCGCGCTCGAAATCAGCTCGCTCACGGGCGCCGTTCCCTCCGGATACGAAATCGCTGCGCCGAAGACGGGCTCGAGCAGCTTATGCCACGGGCTGCTGTCTCCGCCGACGTTCAAGAAACCGGCGAATATCGTTCCGATCCATAGCACCGCGACGGGCGCAACCATGAGCCATACGGGCGTGTGGTGTTCGTGTTCATCGAACCCCTCGTGCGCATGCTCTGCGACCGCCGGTGTTCCGGCAAATTCCGGATGCCGAATCCCGAGATTGGAGGGATCGACGTCGCCGCGATATTCACCGAAGAACGTAATGAAGATCATGCGGAACATGTAGTAGGCGGTGATCCCGGCGGTGAGGACACCAACGGCGTATAGCTCCGGATGTCCGCGCAAGAGCGTATCGTAGACGACGGCATCTTTCGAGAAGAAACCGGCGAGCGGCGGAACGCCGCAAATCGAGAGCGTCGCGATCGTCATCGACCAGAATGCGAACGGCTGACGCGTACGCAGGCCGCCCATGAGCCGGACGTCCTGCTCGTTGTTCAGCGCGTGGATGATAAGGCCGGCCGTCAGGAAAAGCTGCGCCTTGAACCATGCGTGCGTAAAGAAGTGCAGCACGCCCGCGTCGTACGCGCCGACGCCGACGGCCATGATCATGTAACCGATCTGCGACATCGTCGAATACGCGAGAATTCGTTTGATGTCCCATTGCGCGACGCCGAGGATCGCACCCAGCAGCGCCGTAACGCCGCCGATGATGCCGACCAGCTCGCGCGCATCGGCGGAACCTTGCCAGAGTGGCCAGCAACGCGCGATCAAATAAACGCCCGCCGTGACCATCGTTGCAGCGTGGATCAGCGCGGAGACCGGCGTCGGGCCTTCCATCGCATCCGGAAGCCACGAGTGCAGCGGAACCTGCGCCGACTTGGCCGCGCAACCCACGAAGAGCATCAAGCACGCCAGGTAGAGGAGGCTCGGCGAGAACTTGTGCGCCGCGGCTCCGGCAAACGCGTCGGCGTACGAGATCGAGCCGACGACCGCGACGATGATGAAGATCGCAAACAGAATTCCGACGTCGCCGACGACGTTCATGACGAAGGCCTTGGTCGCAGCCGCGACTGCAGACGGGCGTTCGTACCAGAACCCAATCAAGAAGAACGAGGCGAGACCGACGAGGCCCCAGCCGATCAGCAAACCGACGAAGTTGTCGGAGAGCACGAGCGTGAGCATCGCAAAGACGAAGAAATTCATGTAGGCGAAAAAGCGCGCGTAGCCTTTGTCGCCCGCCATGTAGCCCATCGAGTAGAAGTGGATCAGGAAGCCGATGCCGGTGATGATCAAAACCCACGTCAGCGAGAGCGGATCCCACAACAGTCCAACGTTGAATCCCTTGGCCCACGTCACGAGCGACTGATGCGCGCCAACAAGCGTCGTCGCGCCCGCGACGGTTTGACGCGTGGCGTCATTCCATGAGGCAAGCGTCGCCAAAAACGAAACCGCAATCGCAGCGCAACCGATCGGGCCACCCCAAGACCGTAACGACGGACCGAAAGCCCAGATGATGATGGCGCCGACCAGCGGCGCCAGCCAGATCGCGAACAGCGGCATGTAGACGCCTTCGACTCCCATCACGTGTTGCGGCACGCGCTAACCCTTCAACACCGCGACGTCGTCGACGTCGACGTTTTCAGCCCGGCGGAAAACGATTACGATGATTGCAAGCCCGATGGCAGCTTCAGCCGCCGCGACGGTAATCACGAGGAACGCGAAGACATGACCGGCGTTGCTCATGTACGCTTTCGCATACGCAATGAAGGCGAGATTCGCGGCATTCCACATCAGCTCGATGCCCATCAACATGATGAGCGGATTCCGGCGAGCGACGACGCCGCCGACGCCGATCATGAAAATGATCGCCGATAAGGCGATGTAATTCGCGACCGCGACCTGCACTACGATCGTTCCTTCAAAATCGGCTCACGCTTCCGCAGTGGTTTGCGGCGTGGCGGGCGCGGCGGATCGACGTCGCCTGCCAGCGCGATGACGCCGATAACCGCAATCATCAAAACGAAGGCCGTCGCTTCGAATGGTAGGAGATACGTCGTAAAGAGCGCTTGTCCGAAATCCGCGACGCTCCCGAAGACGTTGGCGTTTCCGGCTGCGCTCGCGGCGGTGGACTGCGGTAGCGAGGGCGTGACCGACTGTACGATGACGAACAGCAAACCGCCGAGTGCAAGCGCTCCAAAGACCGACAGCGGCGCAAGAATGCGCGGCAGACGATTGGGACCGACCGAAAACTGACGGACACCGCTCGAAAGCAGTGCGATCACGAACAGGAACAACATCAGGATCGCGCCGCTGTAAACGACGACCTGAATGACGGCCAAGAATTCCGCGTCGAGCGTCAGGTACATCATCGCCAAGAGCAAAAAATTGAGGAGCAGGCCCAGCACGCTGTAAACCGGCCGCGAAGCGCTCACGACGAAGACCGCGCTTGCCACGATCAGCACGGCGAGAATCCAGAACGTGATCAACCCGCGAGCCCTTTACGCTGCGTCTTGAGGATCGTGCCGCGCCACGTCGCCTCGTAGCCCGATTGAATGTCGACGGTATTCTTCTTCTGCGTCACGGAACCGAGGTCGGCCGGAATTCCGCCGGGTCGCTCGTCGGGCGGCGTTCCTACGCCGGCCTCGGGTGGAACGAGCAGACGGTCCTTGCTGTAGATGAACGAACCGCGCCGGTAGTCCGACATCTCAAAGCGCGGCGTCAATACGATCGCATCGGTCGGGCACGCTTCTTCACACAATCCGCAGAAGATGCAGCGCAACTCATCGATCTCATAACGCGCGGCAAAACGCTCGCCGGGCGAGCGCCGGTCATCGGGGCTGTTCTCCGCACCGATTACCGTGATGGCATTTGCGGGGCAGGCGATTTGGCACAGCTCGCATCCGATGCAGCGCTCTTTGCCGTCTGCATAGCGCCGCAGCTCGTGCAGGCCGTGGAAACGCGGCGCATGCTGCTTCTTCCGGCTCGGATACGGCTTGGTCGGATGTTTGCGGAAGAGAAACGAAAACGTCGTCGCAAATCCGATCACGATTGCCGGGATATTGAACAGATTCTTGCGCATTAGACGCCACCCCTAAAAGCTATCACCGCAGAGGTGACGATCAGGTTCAACGTGGCAACCGGCAGCAAGACCTTCCAGCCGAACGCCATGAGACGATCGTAGCGCAGCCGCGGCAACGTCCCGCGCAGCCACATGTAGATGAACAGAAATACGCCGGCCTTGGCGACGAACCAGACGATTCCGGGAACCATCGTCAAGCCGAGGGGCGCCGACCAACCGCCGAGGAACAGCAGCGTCGCCAAGCACGACACGGTGATCATGTTCAGATACTCGGCGATGAAGAACAATCCGAAGCGCAAGCCTGAGTACTCGGTGTGGAATCCACCGACCAGCTCCGTTTCAGCTTCGACCAGATCGAATGGCGCGCGATTCGTTTCGGCGACGGCCGTCGTCAGGTAAATCAGGAAGCCGAGGAACTGCGGCGCGATGAACCAGAGGTTGTACTGCGCGTGCACGATGCCGCTAAGCGACGTCGTTCCGGCCATGATGAGAACGCCGACGACAGAGAGCGTCATCGCCAGCTCGTACGAGATCATCTGCGCGGTCGAACGAATGGAGCCGAGTAGCGGATACTTCGAGCTCGATGCCCATCCGGCCAGCGTGATCCCGTAGACGCTGATCGACGTCAGCGCAAAGATATAGAGAATTCCCGCGTCGACGTTGCCCACGGCCCACAATCCCGCAGAGCTTTCGCTGAAGGGGATTATCGCGAACGCACCCATGGCCGTAATCAACGAAATGAACGGGGCGAGTTTGTAGATAACCGGATCGGCGTTCTTCGGCGTGAGGTCTTCTTTGAAGAACATCTTCACCGCATCGGCTGCAGGCTGTAGCATTCCCCAGGGTCCGACGCGATCAGGGCCGGGACGCAGCTGCATCCAGCCGAGAATCTTGCGCTCGAAGAGCATCGAGTAGGCGAACGTCGTGATCACGATGAGCAAGACAACGAGCGACTTGATGACGACGATGAGCCACACCGGAACCATGTCCATTAGCTGGCTCCCTGTGCGGTCGCGACCAGCGGCGCCGTCAGCACCGTTGCAAACGGCGCATCGAATGCCGCCGTACCCAGGCCACTGAAGACTTCGTCTTCACGCAGCGACGGCGCGAGCTCGTCGGCGCGGTAGAGTGACGCGTTCACGAGTCCGCTCGAAGCGCGGGCCGCTAGCGCGGTCGCAACTGCGGATTCGATTGCATTGGGCTCCGGAATCTCGACACCGAGCGCTTCCGCAAAACCGACGAGAATCTCGAGATCTGAATAGACACCATCCGGCGCCATTAATGCGGCTTCGACCATCAAGCGTTCGCCGTCGATATTCGTCGTCGTGCCGGTCTTCTCGAAGGGTCCGCATACCGGAAGCACGAGCGTTGCTGCGCTTGCCGTTGCGGTCGGGAACAACTCGCCGACGACGAGAAATTCGACCTTGGCGAGTGCGGCCTCGACGAGCGCACGATCCGGATAGTGCGCCAGCGGATTCGCACCAAAAATCGCGAGACTCTTGAGCTTGCCGTCGCGCGCAGCCTCGAGCATTCCGCGCGTATCGAGTCCCCCGTCTTGCGGAATGCAGCCCAGCATTTCCGCACCGCGCGAATTTTGCTGTTCGCCCGGGATGAACACGTGCAGCGTCTTGCCGGTGAGCGTGTTCAACACACGTTCGAGGTCATCGCCCGTGCTTTTGCGCACGCCGCCCCAGATGAACGCGATCCGCTGCGCGCTTGCAGGCATCACGTCGACGAGGCGATCGAGCGACGCAATGTGCGTCTCGGGGACCGCGGCATCCGCGGGAATCTCGCCAACAGTAAAAAGGCGCGCGCCCTTGTGCTGAACTGCCTTCCGAATACGCAGATCGGCGATCGGCGCGGTTCGTGAGAGCGGGCGGCGCGTCGATACGATTACTTGCGCGTTCTCGAGATCGGACAATGTCCCGCCGTATTGACCCGGTGTCGCCTGACGTTGCCGTCCCGCGCGCCAGTCGATGTTCTTTACGCCGAGCCCGCGATAGATGTGCTGGAGCAGCCAGGCTTCTTCGTTGAGCAACCGGCCACCGCCGATCACGCCGACTGCACCCGGTCCATGCGTATCGATCGTCTTGCGAATCGAGGTCGCCCACAACGAGATCGCATCGTCCCAGGCGATTTGCAATTGCTCGCCGCCGGGATCGCGCACGGTCGGTGTCGTCAGACGCCGCTCATCGTCGTAAAAGCCGACGTTGTAGCGCCCGCGATCGCACAGCCAACCGTCTGAGATTTTTCCGTCCGGATCCGTCATCGTGCGCAACGGAATGTTGTGGCGTGTATCGACGTTCATCTCGCAACCGACGCTGCATTGCAAACAGGTGGTCTTGGTGCGATGCAGATCCCACGGCCGCGCCTTGAAACGGTACGTTTTGGAGGTCAGCGCGCCGACCGGACAGATTTCCGTCACGTTGCCGCTAAACTTCGAACGATACGGTTGCCCCGTCGCCGTTGCAATGATGGCACGTACGCCACGATCTTCCGTGC